>CAXGPR010000021.1:0-50545 GCA_964011675.1 uncultured bacterium | reverse complement strand
CCATAGTGGGAGATGCTCTGGGTGAAAGCTGGACCCAGGAATTTTTGCTCAATGCATCGCTGGCCTGGCAGGAAGGCACCGTTTTCGGGGGAGTAAAGGCGCTTGCCGTCGATGCGAATGCCTTCACGATTGAGTTTAAGCCCGAAAAGCCGATGGCGCTTTCGGGATACAGAGCGCTGCGTTTTTCCTTTCATCCCGGTGAGGTAACAGCTGGCTGGAGGCCCGCTTTCTCCGTGCAGCTGAACACTGATGCGCGTAAGATCGAACCCCTGCTCGGAGATGCGGTCCTGTTGGACGATAGGCTGGATTTAACATCTTCCACGTGGCAAACAGTGGAGATCCCGCTATGGGCGTTTCATCCTCTGGAAGATCCCTTGGAGTCAATACGCTTTTTCGGCAACCTTCGCGGGGTCTTTTTTCTCGATGATGTTGAACTGGTCAGCGCGCGTTTTCCCCCGCCGCACGTGCGCGGAGAATGGGTGGGTGATGTGCCGGATTCCGTGATGAGTGGACAGGTATTTCAATGGGAGCAGGATATACGAGTTTTTAGCACGGAGTTGGGGGGAGATACCCCTGAGGTTGTGGCCGACTTAACGGACTTCGGCGGAGCGGCGGAACACCCTTTAGAGCCTTTGGGAGACGGGCTGTATCGCCTGCGCACCTCCCTTAAACTGTCCGAGGAAAACGGACTGCGCGAGGTAGTTATCCACATCCGTCAGTCCGTCGGACAAGAGTTTCTTCAGGGTTCGATGCGCCATAGCTTGCTGCTCTTGCCGCGGGAGGATCAAGTCGTTTTTGACGAGGGCTATGGGGGCAATTGGGATCCGGGATTTCTTTCCAATGCATCCGTTTTTGACGCGCGGGATACGACCTATGTGGGATCGCTTGCGCGGGGCGTGGAAGCGCGTGCCTTTACCATCGAGTTTACACCGCGCGTTCCCGTCGAGGCTGCTGGATATCGAGCTCTTCGCTTCGCCTTTCATCCAGGGTTTTCAGAAGTGGGCTCGCGCCCGGCATTTAACGTCATGGTCAACGAAGATGCGCCTTCTCAGGTCCTGCTCCTCGACGCAGAAGAGCTGCAGATTGATATGACGCGTCGAGAGTGGCAGCAGGTGGAAATCTCTCTCCAGCGCTTCTATCGATTGGAAGGGCCGATTACTTCACTGCGCCTCTTGGGCAATCTACGGGGCACGTTTTATTTGGATGATGTCCGTCTCGTGGCCGAAGAGCGGGAGGCAATCACAACCGCCGTTAGCGAAGAAACGGACCGCTTACCCGCCCGTCTATCTCTGCGGCAAAACTGGCCCAATCCGTTTAATAGCGAAACGGTGATCCGCTTTAGTCTAGTCGAGGGGGAACGCGTCGACCTCAGCGTGTTTAACGTTTCTGGTCAGCGCGTAGCGGTACTGGCCGCGGGCAGGTTCCGGGGCGGAGAACACGCGCTGCAATGGGACGGTCGCGACGCCAGGGGACGCCCTCTGGCTACGGGGGTGTACATTGCGCGATTGCAAACGGAACAGCGCACCGTCACTAGAAAAATGCTTCTGTTGCGCTAGTAAAGGAACGGTATATGAAGACGATACGGATCGGCGCGCACCGTGGTGCGATGGCATATCAGCCAGAAAATACGTTGGCCGCTTTTGAGACGGCGATTGGGCAGGGGGCGTATCGAATAGAGTTTGATATTCGCCGAACGCGCGATGGACATCTAGTCGTTATACATGATGAGACGGTGGATCGCACAACAGATGGGGAAGGGCGCGTCGCTGATTTAACGCTCTCGGAAATAAAAAGGTTGCGCAGTGGGAACGAAGATATTCCAACCCTAGACGAAGCGATTTCCTGTATGCGCAACCGCGCTCGTTTACTCGTCGAATTCAAGGAAGAGGACATCGCAGAACAGGCAGTGCGCCAGGTTGAGGCGGCCGGCGTCGTTGATCAATGTACCCTCTCGAGCTTCCACGAAGGGGCCCTATTGGAGTCTAGAACGCTCAATCGTGAGCTAGAGATAGCCTACTTTTTGGTTGAACCCAAACCCTTCGACGCCGCTGAAATTGTCGAGCGCTTCGGAGCTGAGTTGCTCATAGTGTGGCCCGCTGCCGCAAGCTCTCAATGTCTGGCAGATGCTCGTGCGCACGGATTGGACGTGCGCTGTGGTTTTCGCGACTCGCTGACCTACGAAGAAACGCGGGAACATTTGAGAGCGCTATATTGCCTCGGGGTCAGCGAATTTTCCTGCGGACGTCCCGACTGGATTGGACAGATCATTGCCGAGCTGGAAGAGTCGCTCCCTCGCTAGGAGATAAAGCCAGACGCGTTGCGAAGGAAGGGGGTTGCTCCGTCCCAAATATGATTGAGCACAGATCGAATATGCGTATCTCGATCCTCTGCGTTGGTTTCGTGATCTGGCACGGCCTCCCAGGTGTCGAGAATCGCTTGGCGCCGTCCGTAAGCCACTTCGTCAAAAAGAACGGGCGTCTCTTTATACTTTTCTTCGATAAAAGCAACGTGGTCAAGGCCCATGGCGACAACTAAGTCCGCGCCATTAAAGAGTTCGGGAGTAAGCCTGCGCTGAACGTGTCCACTTGGATCAATGCCCCGCGCGTTTAATCCCTGACGCACGATTTCCACCATGGGCTGGGCCTTAGCTTCGGTGCCTGCCGAGGAGAACGAATAGTCAGAGGTGGCTCCCGCCGTATAGCGCAGCGCATGCTCTGCGATCATGCTGCGAAATATATTCCCCGTGCAAACAAATAAAATGTGACTCATCATCGTTCCTAAAGTTGGTCTCCCAGTTGCGCGCTGTGGCGCGGTCTCGTCTTACCAAATAATGGGCGTTCGCCCTTTGGCCTGTAAATAGGTGTTGGTCCGTGAGAAATGTCGGCAGCCGAAAAAGCCTCGGTAGGCAGAAAGGGGAGAAGGGTGAACGGATTGCAGGACGAGGTGACGTCGGTCGTCAATCAGCGCTCGTTTCGACTGTGCGTGCGCGCCCCACAGCAAAAACGCGATGTGGGAACGTTTCCGACTCAGCGTCTCAATAATGGCATTTGTAATTTTCTTCCAGCCCAGTTTTTGATGCGATCCTGCTTTACCCGCTTCTACGGTAAGCGTCGCGTTGAGCAGGAGCACGCCCTGGTTAGACCAGCGGCTCAGGTCGGTCGAAAAGGCCGGTGGGTTATCTGCGTATACGTCCGCTGCGATCTCTTTAAAGATATTCCGGAGTGAAGGGGGGACTTTAATCCCATCGGGAACGGAGAAGGCCAAGCCGTGTGCCTGGCGTTCTCCATGGTAGGGGTCCTGTCCCAAAATCACGACGGAAACCCGATTAAAAGACGTCAGTTCGAGAGCGCGAAATACGTCTGTCTGTTGCGGATAAACCGTCTGTGTCTCTCGCAGCGACTCGACCGTATGCAGCAGCGTTTGCGTATAGGGATCGCCAAGAATAGACACGTTCTTTCGCCAACTATGCACGGGGTGCATCCGTCCCATCTGGTTGAATCTGTGCCAGCGGGGGGCATCCCCTGAGAACGCGCCGTATGTTGTCAAATACAAAGGTGCCACGCCGCGTCCAGGTATCTCGAGTAACGCCGGCTGCGTGAGGTGTTAGAAGCACGTTAGGCAGGGCGAGGAGAGGGCTGTCGATTGGGCAGGGTTCCGCCTCGAAAACGTCTAGTCCCGCTCCGGCAATCTGTCTGTTTGCCAACGCTTCACACAGCGCCTTTTCGTCGACAACGGATCCGCGACAGGTATTGATGAGGACGGCGCTGGCTTTCATTTGGGCCAGTTCAGTCGCTCCAATCATGTGCTGAGTGCCATCTGTCAGCGGAACGTGGAGGGAGACGATATCGGCTGCTTTGAGCAGCTGGTCAAGGGGCAAGCGCTCTATGCCTAGTGCGTTTTCTGCTTGGGCTCCGATGGGTGTTGGATCGCTGTATACCAGTTGGGCACCCAGCGCAGAAAAAAGGCGCCCTACGCGCTGGCCGATGTGCCCCAAGCCGACAATGCCGAGCGTCTTTCCGTTCACGGTTTGGGTCTGGGTGCCGAGCGTTAGGGCTTTCCACTGTCCCTTGCGCACGTTTGCATCTAAGTCCACGAGACGTCGGTGCAAACCCAGGGTGAGCGCGAGCGTGTGTTCGGCGACGTCTATGGCATTGGTGCCTCCATTATTGGCCACGGGTATACCCAAGGCAGAGCATCGATCGATGTTCATCTTCTCGTAGCCAGCGCTGACGAGCTGAATCAGCCGCAGGTGGGCAGAAGCGTCTAGGACTTCGTTGCTGAGTTGGCTCGGAAAGAGAATGAGAAACTCAGCATCGATCAGCAGGGCTTTTTTTTCAGGGTCTCTAAGGTCGGCGCGGTGTGTGCCAACGTGAATGTCGGGCGAGGCGCAGTCGGTTATATGCTGCGCTAGTGCATCGGGTAGGTCGGTAAAGAAAAGGGCTTTGGTCATCGCAGGTGCGTCGGTTTGAAGCTGTGGATGTGATTTACGTATACTATGGTGACTTCATAAGGTAACCGCAAGCGCAAGGAGAAGAGGGCAATGAATAGGCCTAGAGAAGGTCTGACGGACGCAGCGTGGCAGCAGTTCGAGCGGGACGGTTTTTTGCGGCTTGGTCAAGTAGCCACAGATGATCAGCTGCTCGCGCTGCAGACGCGGATGGATGATATCATGATGGGACGGGCAGACGTTGATTACGACCAGATGATGATGCAGCTAGACCGGGTAGATGGCCCCGATTCTGGTCCGGGTCCTCAGTCAAAGGGCTTTAAGGGGGCCACGCTTTCCTATCGCAAAATCCAAGACCTCGAGTACGACGACGTCTTTCTCGACTATATGCAGCATCCGCTCTTTCGCGAGCTCTGCGCGCGCGTGTACGGTGAGCAGGCAGATATCGCCTGCTTTCGTGCAATGTTTATGAACAAACCCGCAGGGGAAGGTACTCACCTCGTCTGGCATCAAGACCGGTGGACCCACTTAGATCGCGATCCACTTATCACAGTTTGGACGGCGCTAGATCCGACTACGCTAGACAATGGATGCGTGCAGATTGTGCCGGGTTCGCACGCGGCGCTTGTAAACCCCGAACACGGCTCGGGCTTTCTCACCGGCGAGCAGACGGAAAACCTGTTAGAGGATCACGATCCCGTGCCCCTTGAGCTGGCGGCCGGCGAAGTCGTTCTCCTACACAATTGGCTATTGCACAGCTCGGACGTCAATCGGACGGCAGGGGCACGGAGAGCGTTTAGCGTTTGTTATATGGATGCACAAACGGTGGCCCACAACGGTCACAATTACCCCGTTGTCTTTGGCGAGTGTGCTCTTGCTGTAGGCTCCTGATTAAGGGCGTGTGTGCGGTTGACTCCAGTCCGTTTTTTTCGATTCTGCGTGGAAAATTGCCGCAGTCTAATTCAGTTTTTATAATAGCATCTCCTTGGCTGCTAAGCGTCTGTGCCCGGCCGTAAGTGGGTTATCAGTTGGCGCACCGAACAAGTGTATGACTTCCAAAAAAGAGGAAACAATGGCAAAGAAAAAAGGTCCAGTTAAAGTCGGCGTTGTTGGCTGCGGTGCCATTAGCGCAGCCTACCTGCGCATAGGAAAAACGTTTCGCGATATTGAGATCGTCGCCTGTGCAGATCTCGATAGGAAGCGCGCAAAAGAACGGGCGGCAGAGTTTGAGATCCCACGCGCCTGCACGGTAAAACAGCTGTTGTCGGATAAGTCGATAGAAATTGTTGTCAATTTAACCGTGCCCAAGGCGCATGCTACCGTTGCGATGCAGGCCCTCAAGGCCGGCAAGAGCGTATACAACGAGAAGCCGCTGGCCGTCGAGCGCAAAGATGCCCGGGATATGCTTACCCTAGCAAAAAAGAAGGGGCTTCTCGTAGGCGGCGCGCCGGACACGTTTTTGGGAGGAGGGCATCAGACCTGCCGCAAGCTGATAGATGATGGATGGATTGGCGAACCGGTTGGGGCAAATGCATTCATGATGAGCCACGGTCATGAGGGATGGCATCCAGATCCAGAGTTTTACTACGAAAAGGGGGGCGGCCCGATGTTTGATATGGGTCCGTACTACCTGACTGCTCTGGTGAATATGATGGGGCCCGTTGCACATGTAAGCGGCTGCACGCGCATTACCTTCCCCGAACGCACAATTACCAGTGAAAAGAAGTATGGCAAGATAATTCCGGTGGAAACGGCTACGCACATTGTCGGTATTATGGAATTTGCCAGTGGGGCAGTTGGTCAGATCACCACTAGTTTTGACGTATGGGGTGCCGAACTGCCGCGGATCGAAGTGTATGGAACTGAGGGGTCAATCAGTGTGCCCGATCCCAATGGTTTTGGGGGGACGGTTAAGTACAAGCGCGGGCGCGATGAGTGGAAAGAGGTGCCGCTCACGCATGGTTATGTCGAGAACGCACGAAGCTTGGGTGTTGCGGATATGGCCAATGCACTGCGCACGGGGCGAGCCCATCGGGCCGGAGGTGAGCTCACCTACCACGTACTCGATTTAATGCATGCGTTTCACGATGCGGCCGATGCAGGAACGAAGCTGCCACTCGAAAGCACGTGCGCTAGGCCAGAAGCTCTTCCGCTCGGCTTACTCGACGGGGAGGTCGCGCCTTAGTGTCTTGCTGCGCGCTTTGTTTGGTAAATTAGAGAAACCGCACGCGGTTTTTAAGTGAGGAGTCATTCACGTGAATGTAGATGCACCCAACGTGCTTGAATTTATCGATTCCCAGCGTCTTCTTGATACGGCGTTGGCTTTAGTAGAAGTTCCCAGTCCAACGCGCGATGCCGGGGCGGCCGCCGATCGTCTCGCGTCTATCCTAGCCGCCGACGGATTCGCGGTAGAGCGCCCAGTAGCGGACTGGCCAGAGGCGCCGGCCGTAGCGGTGCGCTATCGGGGCGGAAGAGGGGGGCGTGTTCTGCAGTTTAACGGTCACCTCGATACGGTGCACTTACCCTTTGATCCACCGCGTGTAGTGGATGGCCACCTTTGTGGGTCGGGTGCATCCGATATGAAAGGTGGTTTAGCCGCCGCGGTCGAGGCGCTGCGCGCGCTCAGGGATAGCGGTGCTATGGCTGCTGGGGGCATCTTACTTACGGCACACGATCATCATGAAGGCCCTTGGGGAGATCGCCGGCAGCTGCTTGCGCTGATTCGAGACGGCTTTGTAGGAGACGGCGTACTACTGCCTGAATATCTAGCGCATATGCTTCCTCTGGGAGGGCGCGGACAGGCCATATTCTCTGTAGATATAGAACGGGAAGGAGAACCCGTGCATGAAGTGCTCCGCCCCTCAGGCCTGCCCGATGTGCTGGGGACTGGGGCCGACTTTGTCATGCAGATACGCGCCCTCAACGAGCGGATTTCCTCTATCAGCGCAGAGCGCGTAGGGAGTGAATCTGCTTTTGTAGGTCGGATCGAGAGTGGGGAAATATTCAACCAAGCGCCCACGACCTGTCGCGTAGAGGGAACGCGCCGTTGGGTGCGTCCAGGCGCGGTCGACGTCGTACGCGCCGAATTTGATGCGCTGGTGTCTGCTCTTTCAAAGAAAAGCGGTACCCGCATCGGGATTGCTGATTGGGAGGTGACCGGAGATGCATTTCAGATTGAGGAGAACGATCCGCTGGTGTCCGCTCTCCAGAACGCGCACCGTTCCGTCGCCGGTAGGGTATTGCCCGTAGGAGCCAAGCCCTTTGTTGATGACGGTAATCAGTTTATCGCGCGCGCTGGTATAACGGCCCTCACGCACGGACCTGCCGCGCATGGGGCTCACACTACGCAAGAGCGCGTCTCCGTAGATGAGCTGCTGCGGGTGGCGCGGGTCTATGCCCTGACAGCCTTAGAATTTTGTCCCGGATGAATCGGAGCCGAAGGCGGCTGCGGCGCGCTCGCCCTCTCTGATATCGACTTTTGACAAAAAATAGGCACCGCCTATAAAGAGCAATAGAATAGATAGGATGGAGATGCGGGTCGATCCAAATAGTAGGCTCGTCCAGCCCATGAGCAGCGGACCAAATAGCGTCGCAAACTTTCCCGTCATATTGTAGAAGCCAAAGAATTCTGCTCTTTTTTCGTGTGGGATCAGCCGGATGTAAAGCGATCTGCTGATCGCCTGCACGCCGCCCTGTACGAGTCCGATTAGAATTGCAAGACCGTAAAACTCCCATACTTCCGAAAGAAAATAGCCCCATATCGTAGCTAAGGCATAGACGCCAATACCCACAAAGAGGCTGTTTCGCGACCCTATATTTTCGCTCATTTTGCTAAATGCAATAGCGAAAGGGAAGCCCACAAATTGCGTGATTAGCAGCGCGGTAAGCAAGCTCTCATCCTCAAAGCCAAGAGATAAGCCATAATCGACTGCCATGCGAACGATCGTATCAAGGCCGTCGATATACAGCCAGTAGGCAATGAGAAAATAAACTGTCTGTGGGAGTTGGCGTATTTGAGTAAAGGTCTCTCTGAGTCGCCGGTAGCCACCGGTAACGGCATTCCAGCCTCGAGGGACGTTTGGCGGTTTTTCCTCTTTGACAAAGAGAAGGATCGGTATCGAGAAAGTTATCCACCAAATGCCAACGCTAACAAATGACCAGCGCACGGCCTCTGCAGCGTTTGTCAGCCCAAAAGTACTGGGGTGGATCACCGCATAGAGATGGAGGGCAAAAATGAGCCCTCCGCCTAAGTATCCCAGCCCGTATCCCAGACTTGAAATGGCGTCTGCTCTTTCGGGGGGAGCGACGTCGCTCAAGAGCGAATCGTAAAACGTGTTGGACATAGAGAAGCTGACCGTAGCCGCGGCATATACGAAGATTGCCAGTTCCCATGCGCCTTGTTCGACCAGGTGTAAGCAGGCCGTCATTGTCGAACCCATGAGGGCGAAAAGCAGAAGAAAGCGCTGACGCGTGCTGCCCTGATCCGCAATGGCACCTAAAAGAGGGGCCAGAAGTACTACGACTAGGCCACTCAGAGAATTGGCTATACCGAGCCTAAAAGTGCTTACATTGTTTTCTACGTCTCCCGACCAGTATTGCTTAAAGAATACGGGAAAGAATCCCGCCATGACGATAACGGCGAAGGCCGAGTTGGCCCAGTCGTACAGGGCCCAAGCCCAGACCTTTCGACTTATCTCTTTCATAGTAATAGGCGCCTTTTAATCAGCAACCGATTGACCTATTGGAATCCATCGACCATCAGCTTGAGCTGATTGCTGTGCGCGAAGGCAGGCTATGGAAACGGCCAGCACGTCTTGCTTGGAGATAAAGGGCGTTTGGCTGTGTTCAATGGAACGAATAAAATCTTGGACAAAGTGGGCACCGCGATCGGAAGGCAGTGTCGGGCTGTAGGCTCCTTTGGCTTCAGAGACGACGTAGAGATCGTCGTCGGCATAGGCGCGCAGGTGAGCAGAGCCGCGCGTGCCCATGAGAATAAAGCGAGTGTCGCCGAAGGAAGGGCTCGCTTGGGGCGTTAGCCAGTCGGCTGTTAATATCGCCATTGTGCCATTCTCTAAGCTAAAAGAAGCTTGAGCATGGTCGATTAGTATAGGCGCTTCGGTGAAGCGTTTACAGGTCCACTGGGCGTGGACTCCGGTGTATTCACAGCCGGTTAACCAGCGGATTTGATCTACGCCATGGCAGGCTAAATCGTGAAATGTACCGGCATATTTATCCGGGTCAAAATACCACGGCGTGGCCGTTTCGCGTCGAAGCTTATGTGGGTGGGTTGAGATGAGGCTAACTAAATCGCCCAGTTCTCCGCTAGCTACAATATCGCGCAAGGCGATAAACGGAGGGTAGGAACGCGAGGTGAACCACATGGATAGCTCAGAACTGGACTGGGAGAGGGCCGCCTGCATGCGCTGCCAATCTTCCTGGGAACGGCACAGCGGTTTGTCCATAATCAGGTGTACGTTGGCGGCGGCACAGCGCTCAACAAGGATCGTTTTTTCATCGTGGCGCAATCCCTCAATGACCAACTCGGGACGCGCTTCGGCAAGCAGTTGATCTATATCGCGATAGTGCGGCATGGTTAAATCGCCCAGATACCGCTGGTAGAGAGTCTTGTCGTCCTCGACGATGCCGACCCATTCGACGTCGCACGCGTTGCGCGCCGAAGAGAGCATACCGCCGATGTGCCCGTAATGTAATCCTACAACTGCAACACGCATATTTCCTCGGGGCTGAAAAGGGTTGCCTGCAAAAACAGTCGGTCATTTAAAGGGCAATAGTGTCTCGTGTCAATGCTTGACCGGGCAGGTGGCCGGCGTACATTGGCTTGGAAACTGCACAGGGAGAGATTGAAATGAGAAGCCTTTTACCCTTGATGGTTTGGGGGGTCTTGCTGAATAGCGTTACAATTGAAGCTCGGCCCAATTTGTCGGAGGTTGAGCAAGTAAGGCAAGGGCTAGAGCGGATACTACGCGATAACATTATGCCGTTCTGGTCTCCCAAGGCATTGGTTCGGGAAGAGGGCGGCTACCGTTTGCATCACGATGCGAACGGCGTACGGCTAGGTGCCACTGATAAGGGGTTGATTGATCAGGCACGCACGCTGTGGTTTTATGCCTATTTGTGTAATGCTGGGTATGGAACCGAAGCCCATCTTCGTGCTGCTGAGCACGGATTTTATTTTCTGCGCGATGCGCTAAAGGATGATGTCTTTGGCGGGTATTTTTGGGCGGTTAATGCTTCGGGTAGCGTGGCGACTCGGCCGCATAAACACCTGTACGGTCAATCATTCGCCCTGTACGCGCTGTCGGAATACGCGCGGGTAAGCGGTGATGGAGAAGCAGTCGGTCTGGCCGAAGAGCTATTCTACCTATTAGAAGAGAAGGCGCACGATGCGACCTATGGTGGATATATAGAGTGGTTCCGCCGAGACTGGGAAAGGGGTCTCCAAACCGGGAACTATATGGGAACTGAGCCGGACGGCAAGCTGATGAATACGCATTTGCACCTGTTGGAAGCGTTTACGACTTACTGGGAGGTAACGGGCGATGAACTGGCGCGCGAGCGGCTACTGGAGTTGATGTTCATACAGAGTAATGCTGTGGTTCGGAAAGAGGTTGGGGCGTGCACAGATCGCTATGCACGTGACTGGACGCCGCTTCTCGATTCTCCTTCTGGTCGCGTTTCCTATGGACATGACGTAGAAAACGCATGGCTATTGGCCGCGGCTAGCCGGTCAGTGGGTATGCCGAATAGTCCACTGGTCGATTTGTATAGGACGCTTGTAAACAACGCGCTACGCTATGGGTTTGATCACGATAAGGGGGGATTTTACGAAGGGGGGGCATTAAGAATGCCTGCCGATGATCTAGATAAAATATGGTGGGTTCAAGCGGAGGGACTCGTCGCGCTGTTATCTCTTTACCAGCTGACGGGGGACGGAAACTATTGGTCTGCCTTTCTAAAGACATATGAGTGGGTCGAACGGCACCAAATCGATTGGAAAAACGGGGATTGGCACGCTCATATCGCACCCGATGGAAGGGTTTCTGGTGCCAAGGCAGGCCGCTGGAAGACGCCTTATCACAGCGGCAGAGCTGTTATAGAATGCCTGCGCTTGCTCGAGTCAATAGCGCCGACTTCAAGTCGGTTTTAGTGGGAGTGAACTATGTTTATCAAAGAGGCAGAATTCGAACTACAGCGCGAGCCCTTTGCTCAGCCTTTTGCATTTAAAGGGGCGTCCTTCAGAGAAAAGTGGAACCTCGTCGTGCGCCTGCGTAATGTAGAGGGGCCGTGGGTCTATGGGTTGGGCGGACTCGCCGTATTGTGGTCCGATGCCCGTGTGTTTGCAAACCATGGAGAAGTGGGGGGCAATGCGCTTATGATGACCCTGTTGGAGCGTGGTTTGGGGTTGGTGCGCGGTCGATATTTTGCTTCACCCCAAGCTATGTTTTACGAGATTATGCCTCAGGTTTTATCCTATGGCCGTTCGGTGACGCGGCAGGAGGATCTGCGTCCTACTTTTGCGCTTAATGCGCTGGTTGCATTGGACAATGCCGCATGGATGCTGTGGGCGCAGCAAGAGGATATAGATGGCTTCGACGAGTTGATCCCTGTGCGCTATCACCCTCACTTTTCCCATCGTCACTCCTGCGTTGAAGCGGTGCCTGCCGTGGGTTATGCCTTACCGGATGCGGATATCGATAAACTGGTAGACGAGGGGGCCCATGTGCTAAAAGTAAAAGTGGGCCACCCCGGAGACGACGCAGAAATGCTCGCTCGCGACATCGCGCGCATGGATCATATTCATCAACTCGTTGGAGACCGTAGCCTACCCGATAGTCCAACGGGGCACGTGCTCTACTACTTGGATGCCAACGGACGGTATCCCAATGTAGAACACCTGCAGACATTTATTGAGGCGCTTGAGCGAAGCGGTGTGCGCGAGCGCGTGTTGCTATTTGAAGAACCATTTGATGAGGGGGGAGTAGATGGTGCCGGGTCGCTGGAACAGATTGGCGTGCCGCTGGCAGCCGATGAGAGCGTACACTGCGTAGAAGACGTCTATCGGAGGGCAGAAGTTGGCTATGAAGCTATGGCAGTTAAGGCGGCTGGTAAAACGTTTTCACTGGCGCTGGATCTGGTCGAGGCAGCGGCCGCATGTGAGTTGGACTGTTTTGTTGCTGACAATGCTTGCGTGCCGCAACTAGTCGATTGGAATCGCAACCTCGCGGCGCGGCTGCCCAGATTGTCCGGGGTGAGAGGGGGCATGATGGAGACAAATGGCGCAGAAAACTACGGCCCGGCCTGGCAGCGCATGTTAGATGAACACCCTTGTGCCGGAGCTTCCTGGCTCATTACTCGCGGAGGGACGTTTTCCCTAGACGAAAACTTCTTCGCGGGTGGAGGAGGTGTTTTCTCCTATCCTCAGTTCTATGCTTCCCTTTTTTCTCTGTAACTTTAGTGCAGTGGAGTTGTATCCTGCAGGTCTTGTCGGTAAATCCAAGTGCCTTCTTGAATAAAATGGGTCGCAAAAGCACGTCTAGGTCTGTCGGTTGAACGGTTAGCAAAAGAGCCGTGTATCGTCATGCCCGTGAAAAAAACGCCTGATCCACTCGGAATAGTCAGAGGCACAATGCTTTCTGTCTCTAAGCCGGTAATATCAAAGGAGTGCATGGTCTCGTCCCACGCCTTTCCACTCCGGTCGCGCATTGGGTAAACTTTTTCCCAAGAGGCGTGTTCGTCTGTGTCTCGCACGCGTTCAAATTCGTACAGCCCTTTTCGGTTACTGCTGGGCACAACGCAAAGACCTCCATTTTCTCCGTCAGTATCGCTTAGTGCTATCCAACAGGCCATTAGCGTGTTGGGCTCGTTGCGGATGTAGTGGGAATCTTGATGCAGGGCGACGCCCGTACCTCCGGAAGGTGCTTTATCCATATACATAGTTTGGACGATACGGGGAGTAGGGCCGCAGAGTTGTCGCACGATATCAGCGATGCGCGGGTGGTGAGCGAGGTGGCCCCACTGGGTGTCGTTTTTGTGCTGCTGTAGGTCGGGCAGTTCCGGCCTTTCGCTTTGGGCTTCATAGTCTACAAAGGTTACTACTTCTTCTGGAGTCAGTAGATCCTGTATGACTAAATATCCCTCGTTGTGGAAAGACTCTACTTGGGCAGCGGTAAGGGGAACAGATAAGTTATCCATGATATTCGTCTCAGCTTGGGGTGTTTTTTTGTCAAAAAAAATGATTACTACTCTATATGTCAAGTGTGCTACGGTTGTCGTTAGACAGCCATAAATTTTGTATATATATTTGCTTACGTCTTTTTTTCGGTCGTCTTGGAAACCCTTTTTGTGGTTGAAATAAACGCGCTGTTCCTCTTATTTTTCGCCGGTTTTAGATCGCTGGAACGATGAAATACCTACTGACAGGAGGTGGCACGGGGGGGCACGTTTATCCCGCACTCGCTATTGCCGACGAACTCGGACGTCGGCAGTCTGAGGCCGAATTTCTCTACGTGGGAAGGGCGGATAAACTCGAGTCTTGGGTCGTCCCCAATCGCGGCTACCCCATTCGATTTGTGCGCTCCCGGCCCTTTCCCCGTTCCCGTTCGCCGTGGTCTCTGCTGGTCTTTGGCCTGGTGCTGACATGGGGTGTTTTGCAGAGCGCTCTGCTGTTACTGCGTTTCCGTCCCGACGTTCTTATTGGCACGGGAGGCTATGTGAGTGCACCCATTCTTTTTGCTCATGGTTTACTACAGAAAATAGGCCTATCAAGGGCCCGGGTTTTCCTTTATGAGCCAAACGCTCATCCGGGGATGCTCAATCAGGTTGTCGGTCGACTCGCCCACCGAATCGGGATTGCTTTTGAGGAGGCGGGACGCTGGTTTGACATGAAGCGGGTCTCCGTAGTTGGCTATCCCGTCAGGCGCGAGTTTGTTGAAGTGGATCGCGCTGAAGCGCGCAGTGCGCTCGAGTTGAATCCGAGCCAGAAGGTGCTGTTGGTTTTTGGTGGATCGGGAGGCGCACGTGTTCTAAACGAAGCATTGGTCGACGCTTTGCCCGATCTGCAAGCCTGCGAAGATCTGTGCGTTCTTCACATTACGGGAAAGCACCAGAGCCACGCCTATAATGCGGTGGTCGATACGCGTGCTGCGGTAGAAGCGCTGGGGATACCCGGCGTGGAACGTTGGTATCGTCCTTTTGAATACATGGACAATATTCATCAGGCCCTCGCTGCCGCTGATTTAGTCTTGTGCAGGGGAGGGGCTGGTACGCTTACGGAATTGGGAATTGTCGGTAAGCCCGCTCTCATAGTTCCGCTGCCCACGTCTGCCGAGGATCACCAGGCGGCTAATGCCCGAGAGATGGAAAAAGCGGGTGCCGCAGAGGTCTTGTACCAGCGCGCTTGCTGGGACGGCGGCCAAATCAAAAGTGGTTTGGAAGGGAGCGCGTTGGCAGAACGCATTCTTTCGCTGCTAGAAGATGAAAGCCGTTTGGGAGCGATGGCAGGCGCCGCTGCTGCGGTTCCGCGGCGCGACAGCCTGTCTCTCATTGTTGAAGAAATTGGACAGATTGCTGCTGAGCGTCGAGGTGCTTCCCCTTACTTAGAGTTTCCTCGGCGTCGGGGGGGACCCCCTTCAGACCCCAACGCGCTCATGCGTTGGGTGCGTAATTGCGTAGATCAAGCGGGTGGACTGGAGTTGCTTTCAGAGCGCGATGTCGCTTATATGCGCTATCAGGCCGACCGATTACTAGTTTCGCGCGGATGGTGTGAAATTCCACTTGGGCGACGAAACGTGGGGATTAAATTAGTCGGGCTACTCAACTACCAGGCCCAGCGCAATCTGCTGCTAGAAGTTCTTTCAGACCGTACGCCCATTGCTGCACTGCCACGGCTGGTAGGCGGAGATTACTACCATGGGGGTATTCTCCGCCGAAACGTTGTAGAATGGGGTGTCAGCTTGCTCGGAGTGGCGGATGATCGGACGCGAGATACGCTCCAGCGCGCACTCGTAGAGGATCCCTATTTTGAAGTCCGCGCCGCTGCTGCGCGCCTGTTGGGACAGTGCGCAAATTGCAACTCATCTACTGAGCAAGTGCTCATAAAAGCGCTCAAGGACGCCTCTCCTGCCGTAGTAGTTGAGGCGTTGGGCGCGCTTGGAAACATAGCTACTAGTAGCCAGATTCTCGCCCATATGAAGCCATTTTTTCAACATGTAAATTGGCAGTTTCGCCAAGGTGTTGTATCGGCGTTGGCCAGGGGTGTTGAGCGCGGGGTGTTAGTACCGCAAGAAGTTGCGCGGGAAATTAAGCATATTTTGACTTCTTCACCCCATTTTAGGCCGACATATGAACTCAGTGAGTCCCTTCGTTCACTCGCCCGACAAGTTGAATCCGACGGCGAACTCTCCAGTCGAAACGCAACAGGCGTATGATTTATTATTTGGGTGAGTACCTGCAAGACGTAGACGCCTCGCTGTCTTTTATGCGTCTAGTTGACTCGATCAGCTTTCGCGCACTGTGTGGTGCCATAACAGCACTGCTTTCTACCATCTTGTTTGGCAACCGCATCATACTTTACTTCTATCGTCTGGGCCACCGCGACATGCCGCGCAATTATCTCAACTTTTCCTCTGCAGGAAACCCATCTAAGACTTATGGTGGGCCGTTATTGGTTGCGGCCATCTTGCTGAGCATAGTGCTGTGGTGTAAGGTGCACACGGGATTTGTGTTGCTTTGTCTGGGCGGGTTACTATTTTTTGCCGGCTTGGGATGCATTGACGATTTTCTGAAAGTACGGCACCGGGACAGCGACCATGGCTTGTCAGAAGTGGCAAAGTTGGCGTTACAGAGTGCGTACTGCACGGCATTTGGTATCATCTATGTCACGGCGGCCTTGACCCCTTTGCCACCGGATGTGGCCACGCAACTCTACGTGCCTTTTCTCAAATATCCGCTTTTTGACCTATCACTGCTCTACGTTCCCTTCATCGTCTTTACCATTACAGCCGTCTCGAATTCGGTAAACATCGCCGATGGAGTCGATGGGCTTGCCGTAGTGCCAACGGCTTTTGCTATCGCCGTTTTTGGCGTGTTTGCCTATATCTCCAGCCACGCACGTTTTGCTGAATTTCTCATATTTCCCTTTATGCCCGGTGTTGGTGAAGTCGCTATTATCTGCTCGATTGTTTTTGGGGCTTGTTTGGGCTTTTTATGGTTTAATTCCTATCCAGCCAACGTCATAATGGGCGACACGGGATCCATGGCATTGGGGGGATTACTCGGTACCGTAGCCGTGTTGGTGAAGCAAGAATTTCTCTTTTTGATTGTCGGGGGAATTTTTGTTGCAGAGGCCCTATCTGTGATTATACAGGACAAGATCGGCGTAAAATGGTTGGGGCGTCGATTTTTTGCTCGAGCCCCGATACACCATCATTTTCAACAGCGCGGCTTAGCGGACACCAAAATTGTTATACGTTTTTGGATCGTAGCGGGTATCTTGGCCCTTTTTGGATTGGCGACAATAAAGATTCGATAATGCTCAGTAGAGCACGCCAACGGCCAGCGCAAATAGCAGGAGAATTGCGCTGCTGGTCAGGCCCGTTGTCAGAAGTGTCTTGGTCTCCGTTTTATGTAGGCCCACCTCGCGTTTGTACTGAGTGTATTCACTGCTGATTACAACGTGACATGAGGTCAGCCCCGTGATCGCAGAAAATATGAATAGGCCCCAAGAGACCGGGCTGAATTCCATTAAACACCACAGGATAGAAGCGTAGCACAGTGCGTTTATAAGTAAAATTGGCTGTGGTGCAAAAAAGCCGTAAACGGTCAATCCCAGTGCGAGGGAGGCCAGTGCGAGAGAGGACAGTATGGTGAGTGCTTCCTGCTCAACGGCAAGGATGGCCAGTGCGCTTGATACAACCCAATGAGTCCACAGCGTGGTATAGGCTAAAAAAAAAGGCGGTCGCTTTGAGGTGGCGTGTCCCAAGAGATACTGGGTAAAAGAAAGCTGTGTAGGCATGGTGCCGCTCCTGAGGGACGCAGGGTAAAAGCCGAGCTGCACTAAAAATATAGAGCCCCTAGAGAGACCGTGTCAACGAGATTGCGCTCATATCTGGGGCAAGCGCCTCAATTAGGCGGCCGCTTGCGGTTTTGTGGCTTCCGCTCTGCACTGCAGGGCTTGGCGCTCTATAATGCGTACTAGGCGAAAGCACCCATCGTGTGGTTGGGTAAAGGAAAGCGAAAGAGCGTGTATAGTATCTGAGTAACTGCGCCGGAAAATGCTGCTTTCTGAAAGGCGACAATCAATGCGAGAAAAGGACTCACGTAGATCCTGACAATGCCCTTCTTACAGTTCGGCAGAGAGTATTTCGGCCCGATAGGTGCGCTGCGTTCGCTGAATGCGTCGCCTCGAACAGGACTTTATAAACCAACGGGCGGAGCGATCTTTATCGAGAGGGCTTCTACGTTGGGCTGGGAGCGAGCAAAGACCCGGGCTGCCTCGTCGCTCAAATTGCTCAGCAGAGCGTTTTTTGCACAATAACCGTCGTCGCTACGCTGCCAGTGTATTTCTGATCGCAGGCCAGACGGTATTTGCAAAATGGCCGTGGCCCGTATCCGTAATGGCTTTTTCTGATCGCGGATTGTGATCACGGGCGGGTGACCGTGTAGTCGACTGCGATTGATGATCTCGCTTGAAAATTTGGACTGCACTGATGATCCCTCCAGTGCGCGCGCACGCGCACTGACGTGCCTTTGGAAGGGCGGAACTTGGGGTCGACATCTACGCAAAGCGCCCCGTCTTGCTGAGCTGCAAATAGCCGGTCTGTTTAATCTTTTTGGCGCTGGAAGATGGACTCGTAATGAGGAGTGGATCGCCTATTTCAATGGATGTCTGGTAAAGTGCGTTGTGCGTGTGGCATCTTTCGGACTTGGGTTTGTAATATATCGTTCCATCGGAAAAAGTCAGAAAACTTTTAACGAGATACGCTATTGCGTGGTATGAACACTCCAGAAGTTCTTGAAATGACAATTGATGCAGTGCGCGGCATTGGCGCAAAGAGGGCCGCCGTGCTCAATGAAGCGGGCATCTTTACGCTTGCCGACCTGTTTTGGTATCGGCCTAGGCGCTACTTAGATCGTACCCGTACGGTGCCTATTGCCCGTGCTCCCGCAGGGGAAGAGGTCACCTTAGTTGGACGCGTACGGGGAATGAATTTCGTTCCAGGCAGGCGTCCGCGCTTCGTCCTTGTGGTCGAAGACGATAGCGACGATATCAGCTGTACGTGGTTTTCAGGCGGGCGCTATATGCAGAAAAACTTCACTGAGGGCGATGAGCTGGCTATCAGCGGAAAAGTAGATTTGTTTCAGGGGAGGCGGCAAATGGTTCATCCCGAATACGAATTTATTACACCAGCCGGCGAGGGCGATTTACTGCATACGGGAGGAATAATTCCCCTATATACGTCAAGTGCTGACATGAAAGAGCGTGGTCTGCGCAGCCGCGGCTTTCGCCGACTTATTCGCGGGGCGTTAGACGAATTTGTAAAGCATATTGCAGACCGTCTACCTGCTGAAATCCGAGCTCGTCAGGAGCTGATGTCGCTGGATGAAGCGCTACGGACCATTCACTTTCCCGCTTCGCTCGTAGCAGCAGAAAATGCGCGTCGAAGGCTCGCATTTGACGAGCTATTTTACCTTCAGCTCCGTCTTGCTCGTCTGCGCGCTCGCAGGCGAGCACAGCCCGAGGGCATTGGCATGGCTCCCAGTAAACGGCTCGTGCCTCAGCTAGTACGGAATCTGTCCTTCGTGCTGACTGGAGCACAGCAGCGCGTGGTAAGTGAGATCGTTACCGATATGGGTTTGCCGCACGTAATGAATAGGTTAGTGCAGGGCGACGTCGGCTCGGGCAAAACGCTGGTAGGTTTGTGCGCTTTGCTAACGGCTGTAGAAAACGGATTCCAAACGGCGCTAATGGCACCGACCGAAATTCTGGCCGAGCAACACTTTCTAAACATTAAAGCGATGGTGGAGCCGCTTGGCCTACAGGTCATTCTGTTAAAGGGAAAGCAGCGGGTTAAAGTTCGGCGACAACTGCAAGAGGCCCTGTCCTCTGGGTCGGCTCATATAGCGGTGGGGACGCACGCCCTTATCCAAACCGAGGTCGAATTTGCCCGCTTAGGTTTGGTGTTAATCGACGAACAGCACCGATTTGGGGTTATGCAGCGGGGAGCCTTGTATAAAAAGGGCGAAAAGCCTGACCTGCTCGTAATGACGGCGACTCCGATTCCTAGAACCTTGGCCCTAACTCTTTACGGAGATTTAGAAGTTTCACAAATCGATGAGTTACCGCCTGGACGCAAGCCCATCCGAACGGCTCGACGCGGCGTCGATCGGCGGGAAGCCATCTTCGAATTTGCCGCCGATCAAATGCGGCAGGGCCGTCAGGTTTACATTGTATATCCCATTGTTGAAGAATCTGCAAAGATAGATTTAACCTCGGCGGTAGAGGCGTTCGAGGAATTGACCCACGGACCATTTGCCGAGTTCAAAGTGGGGCTGTTACACGGGCGGATGGATGCAGAAAAGAAAGCCGAGGTTATGGAGGCATTCAAGAGCAATCGGATTCATGCTCTGGTTAGCACCACGGTGATCGAAGTTGGCGTCGACGTGCCCAATGCCACGGTTATGATTGTAGAGCACGCCGAGCGCTTTGGCTTAGCCCAGTTACACCAGCTCCGTGGTCGCGTTGGGCGGGGAGGAGAACAGTCCTTCTGTATTTTAATAAGCCACCTTCAGAGAGGGTTAGAAGGATCTGATTCCGGTGAGCGACTCGACGCGATGGTTGCAACACAGGATGGATTTATTATCGCAGAAAAAGACCTCGAGATTCGCGGTCCCGGAGAGTTTTTTGGCACACGGCAAGCCGGTATACCCGAGTTCAAGGTGGCGGATGTTCTGCGCGACGAATCGCTGCTGCGCGCTGCCCGAATAGAAGCGGAAAAACAGGTGGAAACCGAAGCGTGAAAAATAAAAAGAAAGTTGTCTGGGTCGGCGGCGCGACGGCGTTTTCTCTGCTAGGCGATCAGACTCTATACGCCGTTTTGCCAACCTATTATTTGGAATTAGGTTTGCTGCCATGGCACGTAGGTGTTTTGCTCTCGGCTAATCGCTTCGTGCGGGTTTTTATAAACCACTGGAGCGAACGCATTTCCCGCAGCTACTCACCCCGCCTGCTGTTTTTGGCTTCGCTTTTAGGCGGAGCCCTTTTGACGGCGGCCTACGCCTTGCTCACTTCCTTTGTGTTTTTGCTTATTGCGCGCGTTCTGTGGGGCATTTGTTGGACTTTTATTCGCCAGATTGGCCTGACAACCGTATCTGAGAGCACGGAGGAGCTACACGTTGGGAGGGCAATGGGATTATACAGCGGGCTGTCGCGGTTAGGGTCAGTAGCGGGCAACTTTTTGGGCGCACTGGGGCACGATTTGTTGGGTTTTTCTGGAGTCTTATGGCTGCTTTCTGGGGTATCTTTTTTGTCGGTGCCCTTGGGCGGGCTTGCTCGGAGTAGAGAAGATGAAGTGCGCACGAAGCAGCCGGAACAGGATACTCCCAATCCAGCCCCTTTTCGCATTTTACTCGGGGGTTTTGCCGTTGGTTTTGTCGGTCAGGGGGCTATCCTATCTACGCTTGGGTTGGTGCTTCGGGAATCGTTAGGGGACGGAGTAGAGTGGGGAGGGTTAGCAATAGGCGTTGCTACGCTGACCGGAGCACTCATGTCAATGCGCTGGATTGCAGATCTTTTTGCGCCTTTTCTGGGTGGGTTGACGGACCGATGGGGACGACGGTTTGGAGGAATGGCATTTCTACTGGTTGGGACACTGGCTCTGACGGTCGCCGCTGTGGAGGGTTTGCTCCTTTTGCGCATTGGCTGCGTGCTGGTGTTTTTTATTTGTGCGACTGGGTCGAATGTCGCGCTGGTCGCAGAAGCGGGTGCTCGTGGTTCTCGGGCGGTTGCATCGTACGTGACAGCGGTGGACCTAGGCGCATGCCTCGGTCCAATCGTGGGGTGGATGATGCCCCAGTGGACGCTGCCTACGGGGTGGATTTTTCTCAGCGGGGCGCTGTGCTACGGTTTGGCGGCCTGGGGACAGGTTCAAGCGGATGCTTCCGATGCTCGCAGATAAGCTGTTTAGCGAAGGGGGACGTTTGCTGTGACTTCCCGTTATACGAAGAGGTGACCTTATGCTGTATTTTGACGCACATGCCTGTATTGGACAACGTCCTCAAAAACACAAGCGCACTCGTTGGTCAACTGAGCAGTGGCTTCAAGACATGGAGTTGGCCGAGCTGTCGGGCACTCTCGTAAGTCATGCTTTGGCGCATTCCTTCGATCCGATATACGGCAATAGTCGGCTGTCTGAGGAAGTAGAAAAAGCGCCGGATCGGCTCTTTCCGCTATGGTGCATTTTGCCTCTTGGATCAGTCGACTTCTACGATACCGACAGAGAGATGCTCGCGGCAATGGAGGCTGACCACGTGCGGGCAGTACGCCTTGTTCCCGGCAACTATTCGCTGCACGAGGCGGTCATGGGAGACACCTTTGCCGCTTTAGAAGAGGCAAAAATGCTGACTTTGCTTTCCATGCAATGGGCAGGGGATGATCCGTTTGCCTTTTTTAACGCACTACTAGATCGTTATCCACGGCTGCCCATACTCTTGACTGACCACGTATGGAGCCAGCAGCGTCATGTGCATCGGCTGATGCAGCTACATGAAAATTTACATATTGAATTTTCGGCCTATCAAATCAATCGAGGGATTGAATCCTATGCGGCCGAATTTGGGGATGAGCGCCTGCTCTTTGGGACGGGTGGCACCGAGAAGTCTCCCGGAGCTGCCCGCGCGTATGTCGATTATGCACAGCTTTCGACTAAGAGCAAAGAGCGCATCGCCGGCGGTAATCTGCGTCGTCTATTGCGGGGACAGGGGCCCCAATTTGAAGCGGCGGCAAAGCGGTCGGAAGATTGTTGCGTAGGCGAGGCGCGGCACGGTATTCCCCAGTCGACCTTTATCTTTGATGCCCATGCTCACGTATTGCCCGAAGGGAAACAGGGCGCAGGTGTCAATTACATCATGTTGAACGGCGATGCGGAGGGCATGATCGAAGTCAATCACTGGTGTGGGATTGATCGGATCGCCATGATGAGCTGGCACGGCCCCGTATGCACCGATGCCGAAGATGGAAACGAAGTTGTTTGGCGAGCAATGCAGCGCTTCGGCAACGAGATTTTGGGGGTGGCGGTCATGGATCCAACCCATATGAAGGATTCAGATATCGAAGCTGAAATCGACCTGCGCTATAGGCAGCAGAGGTTTGTTGGCCTCAAGCCGTATGTTCGTATGAATCTCTCCTACGAAGACGAGGGTTTTCTGCCGTGGTGGGCATTTGGCAATGCGCACCGGCTTTATGCATTGATGCACGTTGCACCGCATACGGGTGGAGTTGCTGGGGTTGGCCGGCTGGCAGAGCGGTTCCCCGATATGAGCTGGGTCATCGCACACGCTGGTGGGTCCTACGCCTTTGCCGAAGAGGTGGCCGATTGCATCTGCACTCATCCCAATGTCTACGCTGAACTCACGCTCACGCCCGTAACTAATCGCGTCGTGGAATACTTGGTTGAAGCTACCGATGATGAACATGTGCTGTTTGGCACCGACGCGCCGATGCGGGATCCACGTCAGCAACTGGGCTGGGTTCTGTGGGCAGATTTGCCTATAGAGAGCAAGGAAAAGGTTCTCGGTTTAAACTTCAAGCGCATCGTTGACCGTGCGTTGCGGCCCTCGCAGTAAAAGGAGGAGATATGGAACCGCTTTTATCCCCTTCGAACTTCGTTGGAATTGAAAACGTGGCCCATCTGTGTACAGGTGGAGAAGCGCCCTGGCTCAGCGCGCAGGCATCCGTATATGAAAATTTTGCGCGATGTAAAAGTGCCGGGTATGCTGGACGTCAGAAGATATACGCAGAGGGAGAATCGTGCCGAAATAAGATGGGACAGCTTTGGCACGTTGATGGTCAGCGCGTGTCCTTTATGCCTTCGGCTGCCGAAGGGATGTCATGGGTAGCGCGCGGGGTTGACTGGCGTGCCGGAGATAATATTGTAACGACCTCGCTCGAGTTTCCATCTGTTGCCTATGCTTGGCGGGATCTGCGGGCCCGTGGAGTCGAAGTGCGCATGGTCGATCACCAAGACTATATAGTGGAGGAGAGCGATCTAATTGCCGCGGTGGATGCTCGGACGCGTATTATGGCAGTCAGTCAGGTTAGCTTTTACAGCGGGCAAAAATTACGCATAGAGCATCTCACAGACGGACTGAAGAGCCGAGGTACACTGCTTGCCGTTGATTCTACGCACGCAACAGGTGCGGTCGACGTGCGGGCTGATCTGTGTGACATATGCGTGTCTTCGGCCTACAAGTGGCTGCTGGGTACTCATGGGGTTGCCCCATGTTATTTGAGCGAACGGGCGGAACGTCAGGTTGCTTCCTCGAGCTACGGTTGGCGCAACCTTGCCGTCTGGCCAGCGCAGGGAGCGGAGCGCTTTCCCGACGTCGATGAGCAGCCAATGCCCGAACGTTTGGAGCCGGGAAACCCCGGTATGGTCTCCGTCCTATTCCTCAGTAGGGCTTTGGACGTGCTGTTGGGACTTGGGATGGAGCGTATTGAAGCTCACGTTTTGGACTTGGCCGATGAAGTCGCCGGCGGCCTAGAGGCGCGCGGCCTGCGTGTTATTTCACCGCAGGCGCGCGACCGACGCTCGGGCAATACGTGCTTTGCCGTGTCCGATGCACGTGCCCTAATGCACGCGCTGGCTGAACGACAAGTGCATGTATGGGGAGAATACGGCCGTGTACGCGTTTCGGGCCACATCTACAACGGCATGGTGGATCTGGAGCGTTTGTGGCACGCGCTCGATGTCTTAGACCGGTAGCGCTTGCGAGGGTTCCAATCGCATGTTCCTGCGGAACGACTTTACTCGTGCTGTGTCGACGATCCGAAAAATTGATTGTACAGCGCGAGAACAGAGTTAGGTATATCGCTTGCCTTGATGCCAAACATCATGCTTACCTCGCTTGATCCTTGATTGATCATCTCGAGGTTGACGCCCGCATCGGCAAAGGCCGTGCACGCTCGTCCAGCAAGACCTATGGTGTGGTTCATGCCTTCTCCTACCACCATTACCAATGCCAAATCGCGTTCGATCGTTACCTCATCGACCGCTAGCTCTGTGCGCACGCGACGTAGAACGCGTTCCTCGGCGGCTTTATTAAACGTCGACTCGCGAACGATCACCGACATATTATCAATGCCCGAAGGGGTGTGCTCAAAGGAGATTCCCTCGTCTTCAAATATCTGCAGTAAACGGCGTCCGAATCCCACCTCTCGATTCATAAGGTATTTACTGATGTATACGCTGCAAAACCCGTCGGTTGCAGCGATGCCAACAACGGGGAAGGTTCCGATGGGGCGCGTGGGAACGATCTGCGTACCGGGAGCGGAGGGGTTGTTGGTATTTTTCACTACTACAGGAATGCCGGCGTGAAAAACAGGCTCTAAGGCCTCGTCGTGTAATACTGAAAATCCGGCGTAAGACAGTTCGCGCATCTCGCGGTAGGTTATTTTTTCTACCGCTACGGGACGCTTAACGAGCGTGGGATTTGCCACAAAAACGGAGTCGACGTCCGTAAAGTTTTCGTACTGTTCTGCATCGATCGCCGCCGCTAAGATAGCGCCCGTAATGTCGGATCCTCCGCGGGGAAAGGTAACAACCTGACCGTGCTCAGAATAGCCAAAAAATCCGGGAAATACGGTAATGCCCGGCCGCTCCCTGAGGGCGCGCAGTTTGCCATATGACTGTTTGAGAACGCGGGCGTTACCGGGTTCGTCCGAAAGAATCATACCGCCTTCGCCGGGGTCAATATAGTGGGCCTCTATGCCCGTACTGCGAAGGTAGCTTGCTACCAAACGCGCGCTGTTATCTTCACCCCCTGCTTTCATCGTGTCCAAGTAGAGGCCTTCATCGCGGGTGTCTAAATGCAGCCGATGAAGAAAGTCTTCTCTGATGGGGGCCAGCGAATCCTCGGGTAGGTTAAGTGCTTGGGCGATGTCTCGATAGCGATTTATAACGCACTCAATCTCAGCCCCGCCGTCTTGGCCTGTAAGGCGCGCTCGAGCGGCTTCAATAAGCAAATCCGTTACCTTGGTGTCGTCGGTGCTACGCTTGCCTGGGGCAGATACCACGACGAGACGCCGCTGAGGATCCTCGGTGATAATCGCACAAATTTTCTTAATTTGCTCGGCCGAGGCCAGCGATGTGCCGCCGAACTTGGCTACTTTCATTTCAATAGACTCCTGCATTGTGAAGCGAACGATATTGCATTTTCTAATAAACATACGGATCGGCACCGGCCTTGCGCCAGTGTGCAGGGCAAACCGATGAGAATTCGTGACGCATAGACGGATTATTGTCGTGGTCTCTGCCGCTTTAGGACGGCTCTTGCACCCGTATAGTGAATGCTGGAATAAACGCTGCAAGTCGAGCCGAGTCTTAGTCTGAGAGAGTCCATCTATCAGGTCAAATGGGACAGAGCGATAAAAGGAGGCCAGTGCTGTTGAAAAAAAGTTACTCAGCTAGGAGTCCCAATTTGTTTTTGTGCAGGGCAATGCCTAATTTATAAGGCACTTATTCGATGCGTTTTTCCGAACTCTATGGAGGCCTTATGAAGGCAGTGCGCTTTCATGACAACGGAGGGCCTGAGGTCCTCAAGTGGGAAGAAGTAGAAGATCCAGTAGCGGCTTCAGGTGAAGTGCTAATTCGCCTTGAAGCCGTTGGACTGAACTACATAGATACTTATCACAGAGAAGGCTTGTACCCCGTTCCTTTACCGAGCATTCCAGGAGTGGAAGGCGCGGGTGAAGTCGTCGAAATAGGTGACGGTGTGGACGGCGTTGCCCTCGGGGACAGAGTCGCTTACGCCGGTCCAATGGGCTCATATGCCGAGCTCGCTGCAGTTCCAGCAGAGCGCGTGGTCGCTCTGCCAGAAGGCGTATCGTGTGAAGTCGGTGCTGCAGCGATGATCCAGGGGATTACCGCACACTACTTAGCTTACGGTTCGTATCCGCTTAAGGATACTGATACGGCGCTGATTCACGCTGGGGCAGGTGGCGTGGGACTTCTGCTTATCCAGATGGCTAAGATGTGTGGTGCGCGGGTTCTTACGACGGTCTCCACGGCAGATAAGGAAGCCCTCGCGCGGGGAGCGGGAGCCGACGAAGTGATTCAATACACAGAAGTCGACTTTGCCGATGAGGTGATGCGCATAACTGAGGATAAGGGCGTAGATGTCGTGTACGACTCCGTGGGAAAAACTACTTTTGACAAAGGGTTGGACGTTCTACGTCCGCTGGGCTACATGGTTCTCTTTGGACAATCAAGTGGTCCCGTTCCGCCCATTGATCCCGGTATACTCAATACTAAGGGGTCGCTCTTTCTCACTCGCCCGACGTCTGCTCATTACACGCAGACACGCGAGGCTCTTTTAGAGCGTGCAGGGGACGTATTTAACTGGATGGCTCAGGGAGCGCTCGACTTGCGCATCGGCTATCGCTTTTCGCTGTCCGATGCTGTTGAGGCACATCGGGCGATACAGGGTCGCAAGACCACGGGTAAGGTTATACTCCTGCCCTAGAAATGGAACCAACAACTAGACGCGCGGGACCACGCATGGGGTTCTGCTCAGATTGTAAAGGAGTGTTGTAATGGCTGATGATCCTCAGGCTCAAGAAGGAGAAGTTCAGGAGGAGTCTAACGATGAGGCCCAGGCATCGCAGGTTGATGCAGAGGTTGTCGCAGACGCTTCTGAAACGGCGGAAGCAGGTGAGACCAGCGTCCCAGAAAAGGAGGCTGTGCCTGTAGAAGCTGCTGCAAGTGAGCCCGAGGAAGATCCGGCTTCCTCTGAAGCTAATGAGAGTGAATTCGCCCAAATGCTGGCCGAAAGTGGGGCTGACACAAAAGGCGAAATCAAAGTCGGAGACAAGGTGAGCGGCGTCATTGCCAAAATTGATGGTGAGAGCGCTTTTGTAAACTACGGTGGTCGCGGCGAGGCCATCATTCGCACTAGCGAACTTCTCAATAAAGACGGTGAGGTATTATTTGCCGTGGGAGATCAAATAGAAGCTTTTGCCTCTAAGGTTGACGACGAAGTTCAGTTAACGCGCAGCGTGAGTCGTACAGACGGCAATACCGATGCACTCTATCAGGCATTTAAGGCCGGTATGCCGGTAGAGGGGCAAGTTGACGCGGTGAACAAGTGGGGGATGGGCATTATTTTTCAAGGCGGCGTGCGCGGCTTTTGTCCTATATCGCAGATTGATACAACTTACGTCAAGAGCGCCGAAGATTACCGAGGCAAGACGTTCAGCTTTAAGATCATAGAGTTCCGCCATCAAGGGCGCGACATCGTTGTATCGCGCCGTGCGCTACTAGAGGCCGAACAGAACAAGGAAGCAGAGGCTGTGCGAGCCATGCTCAAAAAAGGGGCAAAGCTACAGGGCACGGTAACGCGCCTGCAGGACTTCGGCGCCTTTGTTGCGTTGGGGGCAGGAGTTGAAGGGCTGGTGCATGTTTCCGAGATTAGCCATCAGCGCGTCAATCAACCGGGTGATGTTCTGCAAGAGGGACAGGAAATCGAGGTAGTCGTAATAGACACTAAGGGATTGGGAAATCGCCGTAAAGAGCGGATTTCTCTCTCGATAAAAGCACTGGAGAAAAATCCTTGGGATGCCGTGCGTGAGCAGTTCCCAGCTGGCACTGTCGCTACCGGTAAGGTTGACAGCCTAGAAGACTACGGTGCCTTTGTGGAGTTAGCTGAAGGGATTCGGGGTATGGTACACGTTTCGGAAATTGCCGATCGCCGCATCGCCCATCCGCGCGAGGTACTCTCTCTGGAAGAAGAAGTGCGTATTGTTGTGCTCGAAGCCGATATGCGCCGTCAGCGTTTGCGTCTTTCTATTCGACAGGTTGAATCTATGGAATCCGCTGCTAATTTGCGAGATTTCCAAGAGCGCATGAAGCGGGAACAAGTAGATGAACCCACTGGGAATGCCCTAACCGATGCCCTGCGTCGCGCAAAGTTGGTCAATTGATGGGTACGCTGACCGACGAAATATTTGCTCCTTCCCGTCCGGGCTACTTTGGCTCCTTTGGCGGCGCATTTGTGCCAGAGATTCTTCGCACAACGCTCGATGAACTCATCGGAGTGTTTGACGAGGCGCGGGCAGATGAGTCTTTTTGGCCCGAATTTGTGCAGGTTATGCAGTCCTATTCGTGCCGTCCAACCCCAATCACTTATCTGGAAAACCTAACCAGTGAAATTGGTGGTGCGCAGATCTTCATCAAACGTGAAGATCTCAATCAAACTGGCGCTCACAAGGCGAATAACGTCATGGGACAGGGGTTGTTGGTCAAGCGCATGGGTAAGCGGCGAGTCATTGCAGAAACCGGTGCAGGTCAACACGGGGTTGCGACCGCAACGATGGCAGCCCGTTTTGGTCTGGACTGCACGATATATATGGGGGCCGTCGACGTTGAGCGACAGCGGCCTAATGTCTTCTGGATGGAGCAGTTAGGAGCTACGGTTGTTGCCGTCGAAGACGGCGCTGCTACGCTGAAGGATGCAATCAACGAGTGTCTACGTGATTGGGCTTACTCGATGGAAGACACGCACTATGCGTTGGGTACGGCGTGCGGTCCGCATCCTTTTCCTCAGATGGTCGCTTATTTTCAGCGAATTATTGGGCTGGAATCTCGTGAACAGATGCTGGCCTGTCCCGCCAAACTGCCCGACCGTGTTTATGCATGTGTCGGCGGTGGATCCAATGCGACGGGCCTTTTTCTCGGCTTTCTCGATGACCCCGAAGTAGAATTAGTAGGTATTGAGGCCGGCGGTAAAGGGTTGAGCAGTGGCCAACATGCCGCTCGGCTCGCCGGTGGTATGGGCGTTCCGGGCGTGGCTCAGGGCTACAAGACCTATTTTTTCCAAGACGATGAGGGGCAAATGCAGCACACGCACTCCGTGTCTGCGGGGTTGGACTACATTGGTGTGAGTCCGATTCTTGCCCACTGGCATGAAAGTGAGCGCATGCGGACCGAATCGGCCACCGATGCGGAAGTTATTGACGCACTCAAGATACTTATGCGAACAGAGGGAATTATCGGCGCTTTGGAAAGCTGTCACGGACTGGCTGGCGGGCTGCGCGAAGCGGCTAGTATGGATCCCGAACAGACCGTGCTAATCAATATGTCAGGACGCGGAGACAAAGATATATTTACGATTGCAGACGCGCTTGATGACGCAAAGTGGAAAGAGTTTTTGCGTCAAAAGGTTGAAAAACTGTGAACCTCGAAGCCTATATTAGAGAGCGCCTCAAAGAGCGCAATGTGTTGTTGATGACTCACCTCATCGCCGGCTATCCCTCGCTCGAGGAAAACTGGCGCATGTTGGAAATTATGGGTGAGGTGGGAGTAGACCTCGTAGAATTGCAGATGCCCTTTAGTGAGCCGGTTGCCGACGGGCCGACTTTTGCGCGTGCTAACCAAAGTGCACTGGAAAAGGGGGTATCTCTAGAGCAGTATTTTGATTTGATGCAGCGCTCTACGAATCAGTTTGCCTTTCCCCACCTTATGATGGGCTATTACAACACGGCTTTTCGTCTAGGCCACGTAGCTTATTGTGACGCCCTTTCTGAAGGTGGTTCGGTTGGCTATATCTTGCCGGATCTGCCGGTCGATGAGGGAGACGAGCTTTTCGAACTAAGCCGAGAACGCGAACTGCATCCGATTCAACTCATGACGCCTACCAATACGGATCAGCGTCTGGCTGATATCGGCCAGCGCGCAGCCGGTTTTGTTTACGTCGTGGCCCGGCGCGGTGTAACTGGTAGCCGAACGGAAATCGATCCAGGACTCTTTGCCTTTGTCGATCGCTGTAGAAAGGCCACCGATGTACCGCTTGCCTTAGGCTTTGGTTTGGGCAGCGGTTCTGATTTAAAGCGTCTGCAGGGAACTGTTGAAATTGGTATCGTAGGTTCGCAGCTTTTGCGCGTGTGGGAGGAAGAGGGAGAAACGGCTTACGCCGATTTGCTGCGCGATCTAGGAGATGGTCGCTACTAGTCGTTGCATACGCATCTTTATCTCGCTTCGTATTTCCAACTTCTAAAGCACCACTTCTTCTCCGCGCTGGTGCGTGCTGTGATCCCATTCCGTTATCCATTGTTCAGGTATTTCCAAGCCAAATCCGGGCGCGTCCGACGGTACGAGAAAGCCGTCTTTTGGTACGACCATGCCTGGCATAGTGACCAACTCCTCCAAGGGTACTCCAACTGGGGTGCTCATGTGGAACTCACAGAGAGAACATTCGGAAAAAGCATAGCAGAAGTGCTGACCGTAGACCGAGTTGAGGCCACCATGGGGGCTACACTTGATACCCGCCGCCTCGGCAATGTGATAGATTTTAGTAGCCTCGGTTAATCCTCCACACCAATGTAGGTCGGGTTGCACAACGTCGACGCAGCGATTTTCCACTAGCTGTCGAAAGGGAATTCGTGTGTGATGATCTTCGCCTGTAGCAATGGGCATCCAAGGCACGGCTTTTCGTAGCTGTATATGGCCCTCAAGGTCTTCTGGAATGAGCGGTTCTTCAAGCCAGCGCAGTTCGTAGGGGCGGAGCCGTTGGCATAGGCGTACCGCAAAATCGACGTCATAAGCCATGACAGGATTAATCATTAATTCGGCATTCTGCCCCACCGCATCGCGTGCGGCTCCTACTTTATCCTCGACTATATTAATGCCAGCTATGCCCTGTTCATAGTGCGCGGGATTGGTGATTTTGAATGCGTTAAAGCCCAACTCTTGAGCCCAATCTAGATCATCTCCCGTGCAATAAGCTCGTATTTTTTCGTGAGAGGGCCCTCCGAGAAGACGGTATACAGGTTGCTCTAAGAGCTTGCCCTTGAGATCCCACAGGGCGAGGTCGATGGCACTTTGCGCACAGGCTGATAACCCCAGTGAACCATGGCGTTTGGAGGCGCGCCACATCATATCGTTTAGGTGCTCGGTTGCAAAGCAGTCGCGGCCTTGCAAAAGAGGGGCGTAGAAATAGTCGATGAGTGCGGCTACGGGTTCGCCAAAACTGGTCCGACCTAAACCCCATGTGCCGTCTTCCGCTACGACTTGAACCCAGACGGCGCGGCCGCCGATACCCGGTGATTTGTGCGGCAAATCCGGCGGAAACTCGGAATATTTATTCATCGGCAAGCCGATGGGCGAGGCGTGTCGCCAACTTTGGCGCCGTGCAGGCGTGCGTGGTTTTTTTTCGGGTAGGTCGACTTGCACAGCATGCAGGCTACGTATGTTCATAAGGCGTTAATTTATGGGTTGGAATGAGTGGGAAGCGGCTAGTGCGTTAGTCCATGAATAATCCGCCATTGACGTCTATTATTTCACCTGTGATGTGACGTGCTTCATCCGAAGCCAAAAAAAGGGCGCAGTTTGCTACATCTTCGGGTTGCCCAGTGTGGCCAATAGGGATTTGTGCTTTGAGTGGAGCGTGTTCTGCCGAATCCGTCATCGCCGTTTCAATAATTCCAGGGGCAATAGCGTTGACGCGGATGCCGTGCTCTGCTACGCTGCGGGCCATACCAATCGTCAATGCGCTGATGCCGGCCTTTGAAGCTGCATAGGGAGGACCAGCCGCGACGCCGCCCGTCTTAGCAGCCAGTGAGCTCATATTTATTATGACGCCTTGTTTGCGTGCCTTCATATGCTGTAAGACAGCCTGACAACAAAGAAAGGTGCCCTTCATGTTGACTTCTACAATGCGGTCCCAGACGGCTTCGCTACAGTCCTCGTAGGTTGTAAAGACAAGATATCCGGCGTTGTTGACAAGTATGTCAAGTTGGCCAAAATGTTCAATGGTTTTTTCTACGCCAGCGTGCACCGCCTCTGCTGAAGTGATGTCCATGCCGAGGGCTATACTTTCGGTGGGCAGGTCTGCGACTAGGCGTTCTGGTGAATCCATCGCCACGTCGGCTGCGGCAATATGTGCTCCCTGTTGGGCCATGCGGTGAGCAATCGCCCAGCCGATGCCGCGTCCGGCGCCGGTGATCAGTGCCGTTTTCCCTGTGAGTTTATCTACCATACTTTGTTTTCCTAAGGTTCATATGATGAGAACCATTGCTAGCCCTCCTAAGGCGGCTCCAAAAAAACCCACGCGCCCAAGCGGCTCTTTCCAAGCAAAATGGGCGAATAAGTTATCCAAAAGCACGACGCCACAGCCATTAATAGGGAAAAAAATCGTCCCCTGAATCTGTGCTAATGCGGTGAGAGATACCGAGAGGGCCAAGAGGTTGAAAATGCCTATTCCCGCTCCAGCCCGCAAGGCATCTGCACGCAGCGGGATGCTGCGGAGCAATACAAAAAGGCCGCCTAAGATGCCGGCCGTTGCTGCGGTCACCATTAAGACGTGTAGTCGTTGCTCGTCTAGGCCGGCATGGTGCACCCAGTGTAGACAGCACATGCTGAGTCCCTGCAGTATAAATATCATGGAGACAAGATACATTTTGTTACCCTTGGATTCGCCGTCAGTACGCCAGGTCAGAAGAAAAAGACTGGCTAAGGCGGCGGCAAAGCCGGCGACCTGTCGTGCTGTGACGAATTCGTCCCATAAAAAAGCACCAGCGAAAATGGGTACGACTACGGCGAGGCGAAAAGAGGTGAGTGTGGGTGCGGAGTCTATGCGCGTTAGCGCATAGGTCATCGTCAACATAGAAGCAATAAAAAACAGTCCGGTAATAGTGCCAACTTGCAGGACCTGCCAACTGAATGATAGGTCGCTGCTTAAGACGAAATAGCCAAAGAGGCATCCTGCCAAGACGAGGTAGTTTGTCGTGATTACAACGGGGGCATTGTGACGCTTTCTCTGTGACCATTTGAAGAGTTGGCCAAAGCCAAAGCTGAGAAAAACGACGGGTATTAACCAAGACAATGGACTGGGCAATCTTCGAAAAATGAGCGGTTAGAGAGTTGGAACACGCTAAACTACGTCCATCCGAAAAGCGGGGGCAAGTGTTATATTTGGTCCACGAGAATTCGTGGGATATGCGGTGTATTCTATTGAACACGCTATTTTTTTGTAAATCCTCTAAGGACTTAGAAATGGGCATGGTTGAGTGGGATGGAGAAAACCGTTTTTTCCGAGGCTATCCCTGGGTAGTATATGGTCTGTACGCGTTTCTGTTTATTTTACTCTCCTTCTTATTTTCCTGCGCGCATGGACGGGGAGGTGGATTGCAGGAATGGGAAGATTCCAGCACGCGTCTGTTGCGGCTGTCTTTACTCGATAATGGACTATCTGTAGGGGATTCAATTCTATCCGTATCAGAAGATCTATCTGCATTTTACTTGAAGCGCGGAGATCGTCTTGCCTGGTGTGGTCCACGCGGTCCAGGCCTCCAAGCCGACGCTCTATATGCCGTGATAAAAGAGGCTGGAGAAGACGGTTTAGATCCGCGTCTCTATCACGTGGCAACTATCGGCAAGCTCTTAGAGCGATGGCGCCGTCCCTCGGATAAACCCCCCTCGTTGCGCGCCGCTGTCCAGCTCGACTTGCTGCTTACTAATGCATTTATCCTCTACGGCAACCACATGCTGCGTGGACGAATTGATCCGCGCGCCGTGCACGACTTTTGGGAGGCTACTTTTATGCAGGGTGGCATCCCCGACCTGTTAGAGACGGCGCTTGATCTTCAGCAGGTTCGAATGACTTTGGAAAACCTGCGACCGCCGCAGATTGGATATGTCCGTTTAAAAAATGCGCTGGCCCGCTATCGCGCCGTTCAGCGACAGGGTGGCTGGAATCAGGTTAGCGCCGAGGGAGAGGGATTGCGGGAGCGCTTGGAAATGAGCGGTGATTGGGTCGATACGGAGCATCGAACGTCGCTCCGTCGTTTTCAGCGCCGGCGTCATCTCGAACCCACCGGTCGTTTAGATCGAGTGACTCTGGAGGCGCTTAAAGAACCCGTCGAAGCACAAATAGCGCAGATTGAACTAAATATGGAACGGTGGCGCTGGTTGCCGCACGACTCAGAGGCGCGCTATATACTCGTGCGCTTGGATGATTACGAACTCGATTTCATAGATCGAGGTCAGCTGCAGTTCACCTTACGCATCATTGTTGGTAAATCCTTTTGGAGAACGCCGATATTTAGTTCAACGATGACGCACTTAGTTGTGAATCCGTATTGGTATGTGCCTCGCAGTATCGCCGCAGAGGAAATATTGCCGATTCTTCAGCGAGATCCTGGATATGCCCTGCGCAACGGGTTGCGCATTAGCAAGGGGGAGGGAATGGAAGTGAAGCGATTAGATCCGGATTCCATAGACTGGAATGGCATGGACCCCGCTATATTTGATTTGCACATAGCGCAAATCCCAGGTGGGACCAATCCGCTGGGTGTAGTAAAATTCTATTTCAAAAACCCCTACCATATTTATCTACACGATACGCCCAATAAGGCGCTCTTTGAATTAGAAAAGCGAGAGTTTAGCCACGGCTGTATACGCGTAGAGCACAGTGAACTTTTAGCACAGCGTATTTTAAGTGACTGGGGAAAGGAAGCCCTGAGCAATCTGATAAAAAGCGGTCGAAATAGGCAGATAGGGTTCGATGATCCTCTGCCGGTGTTTTTACTATACTGGACGGCATGGGTTGATGAAGAAGGTCAATTATATTTGCACGACGATGCCTATCAGAGCGATGAGAAGATGCTTCAAGCACTGGGTAAAACGCTGTACAATAATTGAACTTGTGCGGGGTTATGACCATATTCTTCTTAGTAAATGAAATGCGATTTTACCGGGGATAGATCATGTTTGGACAAAGCAGTATGAAAGATGTTGTAGGACTTATTTTGGGCGGAGGACGGGGAAAGCGGCTGTTTCCCTTGACCCAGTACCGCTCCAAGCCGGCCGTGCCCATCGGAGGGAAATATCGTCTGATTGATATACCCATAAGCAATTGCATACATTCTGGCATCAATCAAATGTTTGTATTGACGCAGTTTAACTCCGCGTCGCTGCATCGGCACATAAGCCGGTCCTATCGATTTGATCAGTTCTCTGAAGGCTACGTCGAAATATTGGCTGCTGAACAGACGCAGGAAAGCTCAGATTGGTATCAGGGCACCGCGGACGCAGTGCGCAGACAGCTGCGGCGTATCTTGTCTCTCAATGCAAAGCAGGTGCTCATTTTATCTGGTGACCACCTGTATCGCATGGACTATGCCCGTTTTGTTACTGAACATCGAGCGCGCGGTTCAGACGTTTCTATTGCCGTTAAACCGGTGACCCGCCGTGAAGCGCCCGAGTTGGGTATACTGAAAGTCGATGAACAGGGGCATATCGTCGACTTTGTCGAGAAGCCGCAAACCGACGAGGAGCTTGAAGCACTCCGCTTGCCCTCTTCGCCGAGCGACAATCCGGAAGAGGTTTATATGGCCTCTATGGGAATTTATCTATTCGAGCCACAAGTCCTTATAAGTCTCTTGTTAAGGGATGAGAGGGATGATTTTGGAAAAGATATTATTCCCGATGCCATCAAAAAAGTCAATGTCTTTGCCCATACCTTCTCCGGCTATTGGGAAGATATCGGAACGATCCGCTCTTTTTACGATGCGAACCTGGCACTGACAGATGAACGCCCCGATTTCGACTTTTACCTTCCAGAAGCGCCTATCTATACGCGTGCTCGTTTTTTGGCGGGCGCACGGCTAGAAAGTTGTCGTATAGAAAACGGGATGGTTGCGGAAGGCTCTTATATCTGTGATGCACAAATACAGCGTTCGGTTATTGGCATAAGAAGCGTTATTGGGCCGGGCGCCAAGATTTTTAACTCGGTAGTGATGGGTGCTGACTACTATGAGACTCCAGCCGATATAGAAAGAAACCAAGTCCGGTCGGTTCCAAACGTTGGGATTGGATCCAACTCCTCAATTAATCGTGCAATCATCGATAAAAATGCGCGCATCGGTGAGCGAGTGATTATTAGCAACGACGAAAATGTGATGGAGGCCGAAGGGGAGAACTACTACATCCGTGACGGGATCGTAGTTGTGCCTAAAGACGCAGTTATAGAGCCGGGCACGATTATATAGGATAACGGGGAAGAATACAAAAAGGGGGCTGGTCGAAAAGACCAGCCCCCTTTTTGTCGTACTGCATTTACTTCAATAGAGTCATCTTGCGGTTAAAAACCTGCCCACCTGCCTGTAGTTGATAAAAATACATGCCGCTGGATAGGTCAGCTGCGTCAAGACGCACATGGTAGCTACCGGCCAGGCGGTTGCCCTCAACCAGCGTAGCGACTTGCTGACCTAATAGATCATATACCTTCAGTGACACATAACCCGAGCTGGCCAGCGAGTAGCTTATGTTGGTGCTTGGGTTAAAGGAGTTGGGATGGTTCTGGCTCAGTGCAAACGCCGAGGGCATACCTGCCAGAGCCGATTCCTCGGCTACCACTGTCGGCGTTGATTCGTCAAAGGCTGTGATGCCAGCCTCTGATAAAAAGGTCCATCCCTGTGTCCATAGCTGACTTCCGAACGTGCCAGCATAGTCGACGGGAGTATAGAATCCATCATCTGGAGTAGGGGCTAAACCGCTGTAAGCGGCTCCACCGACCATGGGGCGAGGGTCTAAACCGCCATCAGGATCACGGGAAATTCCGTTCAGCATTGGATCTACAATGCGATTTTCGTTTGCAGCTAAGTGTTCGGCGACGAAATCGTCTGGTGCTATGGCGGCCAACTCATTGCCGGCGCCGAAGCCCCCGTATTAAGAAGCGCCTTTGCTTCGACTACTATCTCTTCGTCAAGCTCAATAGCTTTGGGAATGAGCGTCACCTCAAGAGGCTCTCCATCTACTGACCTCAACTCCTGTGATAGACACTTTCTGATAGCCAATTATAGACGCTATGAGCACGTATTTCCCTACTGGGATGTCTATAATGCGAAATGATCCATCCAAGTCACACAGCGTGCCCCAATTGGTTCCCTCCAAGAAGACAGTGGCCCCCATGAGCGGATCGCCATTTTGCCGATCTACAACGGTGCCATAAATCGTGCCCGTTTCTTGGGCTTCTATATGGGTGAAGCACAAACCAGTGCAAGGCCTAAAATGAATGTGACGATGAATTTCATGTGTTACTGAGCCCCTCAATTGACGGTGTAAAACGTATGATTTAAAGCAAGTCATCATTTTTCATGTTACGAAGATAGGGGTGCATCTTTTCATTCACGTTTCAGTGCTAATACATGAGATTTGTTACGGGGCATAATGAGCGGTTTGAGGTGTAAAAAACGGCTTTGTAACCTAACTGTAACATTAGTGTAACTTATCCTTGAATATTGACGGTTAAAATGGTCTTGGTCGTGCCTATGTTACAATACAAGAGCACATCAAGTATGCATTTTTAACAATTACAAAGGGGAAGACATTGATTAATAGGATAACGATTTATGGGTTGCTGTTATTCACTAGCATCCTAGCAAAATCTGCTCAGGCTGAAAATGGAAAATTATCGGGTTATATGTTTGGTGATTATTACTACATCGCCTCATCTGATGCGGAGGAGCGGGAAGGCGAAAACGCGTTGAAGTTTCGCCGCATGTATTTGACCTACGATAAGAGTATTGATGAGGGGATTTCTACTCGTTTTCGCCTCGAAGCCAGCGATGCGGGGCTGGGCAGCGGAAAAAAAATGGTGCCTTTTGTTAAGCACGCCTACATCAAATGGGGTAGATACCTGTGGGGGGGAGACTTGTATATCGGCCTATCCGGCACGCCTGCCTGGGCTCACGCCGAAAAAGCCTGGGGATATCGGTCCATAGAAAAAACCGTTTTGGATTTAAACAAGATCGGTTCGTCGGCCGATATAGGAGTTTCGCTTAAAGGCAAATCGGGCAGGCTCTCTTACTTTGCGATGGTTGGAAATGGCTCTGGGCAAAAATCTGAGGACGATGAGGGGAAAAAGGTATACGGTTCACTCGCTTTTAACGTGATTGAGTCCGTTGTTTTGGAAGGTTATGCTGACTATAACTTTCGTTCTGAAGGTCGTAGCGAAAATACAGTGAAGCTATTTGCCGGTTATCGTGGGGATGAATTTAACGGCGGCGTTGAGTTATTCTCTCGCACCAATGAATCTGGAACGGGGGGCGGGGATGAAACCATATCGGGTTTCTCAATATTTGGCTCGCAGCCTATTGCGGAAAAAACAAAGGCATTTGCGCGTTTTGATGCGGTGCAAAGTGATGGGGAGGACGTCACCGACATGCTGACTATTGCTGGAATTGATCACAGTCCTCGAAGCAATGTACACTGGATGCCAAATATCTACATCGAGATGCCTGACACAGGTGACCCCAACATACAGGGGCGGATGACTGTTTACTTTAAATTCTAATAGTTTGTCACAAAGCATTCACGTTAGAGTAATGAAATCGTAACAATCGAAAGCAATGTTTGTAACAATCAGTTTTCATTTAAAAATGGAGAGCAAAACGTGAAGAAATTAGTAATGGCCGTCCTAGTCTCGGGTTTCGGTTTGGTGAGTGTGGTGAATGCCCAGCAGATGTCTGTTGACGAGCGGATTAAGCCCTATGCAAAAGTGAGCGGTATATCGGGCAATGCCAGCAGCATCGGGTCAGACACGATAAACAATCTAATGGCCCTGTGGTTAGAGGGATTTCGCAAATTCTATCCCAATGTGCGAATTCAAATCGAAGGTAAGGGGTCGAGTACGGCTCCACCCGCATTGATAGAAGGTACAGCGCAGTTTGGTCCGATGTCTCGTCCTATGAAGTCAACCGAAGAGGATAAGTTTGAACAGCAGTTTGGCTACAAGCCAACTCCCATGCGGACTTCACTAGACGCCCTGGCCGTCTTCGTCAATAAAGACAATCCGATTGAGGGGTTGAGCCTGCCACAGGTCGATGCTATTTTTTCCAAAACACGGAGAAGTGAATACGCCAGGGATATTACTGCTTGGGGTCAACTCGGTTTAAAAGGAACCTGGGCTGGCGCACCGATCAGTTTGTATGGTCGAAATTCCGCTTCAGGTACGTATGGTTTTTTTAAAGATCACGCGCTCTATAAAGGGGATTATAAGGATCAAGTAAAAGAGCAGCCAGGGTCCGCCTCGGTGGTCCAAGGTATAACAGCTGACCGCTTTGGTGTTGGGTATAGCGGCATCGGCTACGTAACATCGGGAGTGCGTATTGTTCCCTTATCAAAGAAAGAAGGCGGCGATTTCAAAGCTGGATCCTTGGAGAATGTGCTCAATGGATCTTATCCGCTGGGTCGCTTCCTATATCTCTATATCAACAAGGCACCGGGTAAGCCACTCGATCCGATGGTACGTGAGTTTTGCAGATATATCTTTTCCAAAGAGGGACAAGAAGTTGTAATAAAAGATGGTTACATGCCTGTGCCCTTCGAAGTTGCACAGGCAGAATTGGCTAAGTTACAAAATTAAAAGGCGTTAATTATTGCTTGAAAAGCGTAAGATTCGTGGGGTAACGGCCCGGGCTCGGTTTTTTGATTGGGTTGGCCGTTACCTCATTTCGATTGGCGGGGTGGGGATTATCGCCGCCGTTATGGGCATTCTGCTATTCATCCTCTTTGAATCTTATCCGCTCTTTATGCAGCCTAGCATAGAGCGGGAATCTGCCCGCGTCGCTGTTCCCGCACTTGCTATTGGCATGGATCCTTACCAAGAAGTTGCGTATGTCGCGCGGCCCGAAGGCCTTGACTTCCTGAGTCTGACCGACGGCAGTTCCCTTGCCTACCATAGGCCTGAATTACTCGCCGAAGACCCTGCTACCATCGCCGTACGTTCTCTGCGAGATAACTGGGTCGCGTGGGGGACAATAACGGGACGCGTTTTACTGGGCTCTGTGCGGTTCAAGCTCGACTATTCTACAGGAACACGCCAGATCCAGCCTCAGTATGAACAGAGGCATTCTGTTGATTTCTCTACTACGGTTCAATCCATACAGGCTCTTGCAGTACAAGACAACGGAGAAGGCCGGTCGGGAATTGCCATCCTAAGCGCTGACGGACGTTTATTAGTTTCGATGCGCGAGCAGCAGCAAGGACTGCTCGGCCCGGGCGAATTAGTTGAGGGCCTTCACGAACTAAGTCAAGAACTACCATCAGAAGCGACCTCGCTCCTTCTAAATCGAAGCGTACGTCGTCTCCTAGTCGGATTGGCAGATGGTAGAATAGCAGAGTGGAGACTGGGCAGCGTAGAAAATAGGCCCCAGTATGTGGGCACGTTTAAGGCCTCTGATGAGTCGATTACAGCCCTAAATTACATACTGGGTGATGTGTCCGTCGCAGTAGGAGACGCCGCTGGTCGGCTGAGTACTTGGGCTCAAGTTGAGGTCGTTGAGGGGGAGCGTGTGTTTCGGAAAATACATTCGTTTGAAAGCCGAGGACACGCCATTGTCGATTTAGAAAGTTCGCTGCGCGATAAACAGTTTTTGAGCGTTGATGCCGAAGGTAATGTAGCCCTTCATCACATGACTTCAGAGTATACCTTTTTCGAAGTAGGGGCCGAGGCTCTAGTGCGGGATGCGGTCCTTGCACCTAAGGCGGATGGACTGCTTTATGCGGAAGAGTCCGGAACGCTCGTTCGCTACCAAATGGACAATCCCCATCCCGAGATTTCCTTGGGGATTCTATTTGGAAAGGTGTGGTACGAGGGCTATCCGCGTGAAGAATATGTGTGGCAATCAACGGGTGGTTCCGATGAGTTTGAATCGAAAATAAGCCTTATTCCCCTTGTTTTTGGCACGGCTAAGGGAACGTTATATGCCATGCTGTTTGCGTTACCTCTCGCTATTTTAGCTGCTATTTATACGTCAGAATTTGCTACGCCTCGTGTTCGTGGGGTTGTTAAGCCAACGGTTGAAGTTATGGCTTCCCTGCCCAGCGTAATCCTTGGTTTTCTCGCGGGGTTATGGCTTGCTCCCCTTTTGGAACGGCATTTGGTTGGGACGCTTTTGTTGTTTCCTCTTATACCTGTTTGCGTCATTCTTGCCGCGTGGCTTTGGAGTCAACTACCCGTTAATCTCCAACGAAGAGCTTCGCAACGTTGGGAAATATACCTATTGATTACCGTTGCATTGCTGACCAGTTGGGTAGCCTTTATGCTGGGGCCCCAGTTGGAAGAGAGCCTTTTTGTCAACGGCTTTTTACACTGGTGGCAGCGCGATTTGGGGATGGAATACGATCAGCGCAATTGTCTTGTTGTTGGATTCGCCATGGGATTTGCGGTCGTGCCGCTAATCTTTACGATATGCGAGGATGCACTTTCTAGTGTGCCAAGCCATCTGCGTGCGGGGTCTCTGGCCCTGGGTGCAACGCGCTGGCAAACAGCGGTGCGGGTTGTATTACCTATGGCCCTACCGGGTATCTTTTCTGCCTCCATGATTGGCTTTGGCAGGGCTATTGGAGAAACCATGATCGTCCTGATGGCAACGGGTAATACGCCGGTATTAGATTGGGACCTATTCAATGGGATGCGCACGATTTCCGCCAATATTGCCGTGGAACTGCCAGAAGCACCTCATCAGGGCACGCTTTATCGCGTTCTCTTTCTAAGCGGTTTACTTCTTTTTCTCGCCACGTTCGCGATTAATACGCTAGCTGAAATCATACGACAGCGACTTCGAGACAGGTACAATAGACTATGACGCTAAGGTTTTGGCGCGGCGGAGACCCCTTTATTTGGCTAACCGGCAGTGCACTCGCTTTTTGCTTACTGATGATCTCAGGGTTGGTGGGCATCATTCTTTACAACGGTGTTGGTGTTTTCTGGCCCAGTACATTACAGCAACTATCTCTACGCGACGGCCAGGTCGTGTTGGGTAAAGTTGTCGATCGACAGGTCATACCTGACCAGCCAGAAGCCTATCGTATTCAGTTAAAGGTTGGTAATAGAGATGCGTATGGTCTGGATTTTCGCTGGGTCGATGAAGCGGATATCGAACGGATAGAGCGGCCAGCCCCCGTCGTTGTTTTTGAACGAATAGAATGGGGAGATGCGTATGGGTATGTCGAAAAGATAACGCAGAATGGTCAAGTGATGGTCAGTGAAGGTCAAGATGCGTGGGACTTACTGCAGCCCTTGTTGGAAGCGTCTGCAAAGAGATGGGAGGTTATTCGATCTATAGAGCACGACGAGATGGGACAACTGAATCGTGCGATGGAAGAGCTGCGCTTAGAAAAGCGCCGATTGGAAATGGACCGCGCTAAACCGGAGGCTATGGCTGAGCTCGAAGATAGAAATCGAGCTCTTTGGGAACGCTATGAACTCGTATCTGATCGACTCAATGCGGTCCGCGCTGAAAATGAGCAGGCCGTTGTATCCATACGGCTAGCCGACGGGCAGGAACGCTCGGTGCGTGTGGCCGATATAGTTCGAACATACAAGCCCAATGCGCTGGATTTGTGGGGTAAGGTCGGAGTGTACTGTGAGAAAGGTTGGGAATTTGTTACCGGCCAACCGCGCGAGTCTAATACAGAGGGCGGCATATTCCCCGCTCTGTTTGGCACCGTCATGATGGTCATGCTAATGAGTTTAGCTGCTGTCCCATTTGGCATATTAGCTGCGCTCTATTTACGTGAATATGCCAAACAGGGTCTATTTGTTCGGCTTGTCCGCATCGCTGTAAACAACTTGGCCGGCGTTCCCTCAATCGTCTTTGGCATGTTTGGATTGGGATTTTTCGTCTACGGTGTGGGTGGGGGTATAGACCGGCTGTTTTACCCCGAGGCGCTGCCGACACCGACCTATGGAACAGGTGGGATCCTGTGGGCTTCGCTCACGCTGGCTTTGCTAACCGTGCCAGTAGTTATTGTAGCGACGGAAGAGGCGTTGGCGGCCGTGCCTCGCGAATTGCGTGAGGGAGCTTTAGGCCTGGGTTCGACTAAATTTCAAATGATTTGGAATATTGTACTTCCCAGTGCGCTGCCGGGTATTCTGACGGGCGTTATCCTTGCTACCGCGCGCGGAGCCGGGGAGGTGGCACCCCTCATGATCACGGGTGTCGTTAAGCTTGCGCCAGATCTACCCCTAGATGCGTTTTGGCCGTTTTTTCACTTAGAACGCAAATTTATGCATCTTGGTTTTCACATTTATGACGTGGGTTTCCAATCGCCCAACGTTGAGGCAGCACGCCCCATGGTGTATACGACGGCTTTGTTGCTGCTTCTTATCGTTTTGGCGTTGAACTTGACGGCTATCGTCGTGCGGAACAAGCTTAGACGCCGCTATGCCTCATCGGCCTTTTAGATAACAGTAAAGAGAAAAAACACCATGAGTGAAAAACGGGGTGAGATAGATGAGCCCTCTGTATCTGACGTCATAGAAAACCCTATTGTAGAGGTAGACAAACTCAGCTTGTACTACGGCGATACACAGGCTTTATACGACGTAGATCTCGGAGTGCCCGAGCGCGAAGTAACGGCATTTATTGGTCCGTCGGGTTGTGGTAAGTCAACTTTACTTCGGAGCTTAAACCGCCTAAACGATTTGGTGGAGTCTGCGCGTATAGAGGGTAATGTACGCGTGAGTGGAGCGGATATATATGATCCAAATTATGACGTGATAGACCTTCGTCGTCGGGTTGGTATGGTTTTTCAAAAATCAAATCCATTCCCCAAGTCAATTTACGAAAACGTGGCCTATGGATTGCGTATTGCTGGTGAAAATAGGCGCTCCATACTAAATGAATCCGTCGAGAAAAGCCTGCGTGCGGCCGCACTTTGGGATGAGGTTAAGGACCGATTAGAAGATAACGCCATGGGGTTGTCTGGCGGACAGCAACAGCGCTTGTGTATTGCGCGTACATTAGCTGTTGAACCTGAAGTAGTCCTCATGGATGAGCCCTGTTCTGCTCTCGATCCAATTGCCACTGTGCGAATTGAAGAAACGATCAGCGAACTAAAGAATGACTACACGATTGTGATCGTCACCCATAACTTACAGCAGGCCGCGCGTATATCAGATTATACGGCCTTTTTTTACTTGGGGCGCCTTGTAGAATTTAACCAGACGAAGCAGATATTCACCCAACCTAATTTAAAGCAAACAGAAGACTATGTGACGGGACGTTTTGGATAAATTCTATCTTAGCCAAGGGTAGGCTATATGGGGACACGCCAACGTACTGGAGAATAGGCATGGAAAGAAAATTCGATCAGCAACTCAGCGATCTAAAGCAGGACTTGCTTAAAATGGGAGGGGAGGTGGAAGAGTCTATTGCTTTGGCGATGCAAGCATTGATAGAACGGGATAATTCTTTGGTCGATATGGTTATTTCGGGTGGTAAGCGTATTGATGACTGGGAAATTAGGATTGAAGAAGCTTGCTTAACGCTTATTGCTACCCAGGGACCTGTCGCTAGTGACCTACGCCTGTTGACTACGATGATGAAAATAAATGACGATCTAGAGCGCATAAACGATCAGGCCGTCAATATCGTGCAGAGAGCGCAAGTACTCAATACCATGCCTTTACTTAAACCGCTGATCGATATTCCGAGAATGGGAGAATTGGCTCAGAGTATGGTTAAAGATGCGCTCGATGCGTTTGTGAGCCTCGATGTGAAGTTAGCTAAGAATGTAGGAAGGCGCGACGAGAAACTCGATTTGCTCCGCGACCAGATTTTTCGAGAATTAATCACTTATATTCACGAAGCTACGGGTAAGCCGGACAGCGTAGATCAGGCAATTTATCTGATCTTGGTATCTCGTCATTTAGAGCGTATTGGAGACAACTCGTCTAATATCGCAGAGAATGTTTCTTATTTGGTGGATGGCCATATTGTGCGTCATCAGAAAGAAGAATGGTGGCAAGAAGTAGTAGACTAAAATGATTTTTAATACTCGGATTCATGTTAGCGTAATGAAATTGTAACACTCGGAGGTAGTATTTGTAACACTTCGTGGGCATTATGTTACGAAGTTACTTTAACTACGCAGATCAAAAAGTGAATCTTTAGGAGTGTTTTTATGACAGGTGAATCAATCCTAGTCGTAGAAGATGAAGAGGATATACTCAATCTTATAAGTTATAACCTGAAGCAGGCGGGATTCCCAATTATCGCTGTAGAATCTGGGGAAGAGGCGTTGGAGGTTGCTTCGGAAGAAAACTTTTCTCTCGTTTTACTGGACCTAATGCTGCCTGGTATAGACGGATTAGAAGTATGCCGTCTACTCAGGGCAAAACCTGAGACCAAGAACATTCCCGTCCTCATGTTGACAGCTCGTACCGAAGAAGTGGATCGGATCGTTGGACTCGAACTGGGTGCAGATGACTACCTAACGAAACCCTTTTCTCCGCGCGAGTTGGTTCTGCGCGTACGAGCTATTTTGAGACGCGCTGAGGTAGTCGAATCAGTCTCTGATGAGATCCTCCGGATAGGGTCTTTGACTATTGATCCAATCGAACATCGGGTGCAGTTGCTAGGCGAAGAAGTTGAGTTGACGGCTACCGAGTTTCGGTTGTTGCTTACCTTGGCACAGCGAAGAGGGCGCGTGCAGTCCCGTGAAGAGTTGCTCAACGTAGTATGGGGGTATAAACACAGTGGGTATTGGCGCACGGTTGATACCCACTTGCGTCGCCTGCGGGCGAAAATGGGTGAGGCTGCAGACTACCTTGAGACCGTGCGCGGTGTAGGATACCGTTTCCGTCGTGAAGGGCGATAGTTGTGCGATGGCGTTTGGTAGTTATTCAAGTAGTTTTAAGTCTACTGCTAGTTTGGTTGGTAGTATCTCGCCAAGGAGTTAGCTTAGAAAAATCCTTGGCAGATCCTCTACTCTTATTCTTCCTGTTCTTTTCCATACTTTTCTCTTCGTGGTTTGCTAGCCGTTTGGGGAAAGAGTGGGTTGGTGAAATTAATAGGGAATTTCGCACCTTTGGTGCTACGGCATTTGAAGAGCAGGGCTCACTCGACGAGCAAGCATTTAAAACGGCTGACGAATTACGGCAAACATTGCAGACGATGGTGGATAAATACCACCATCGGGTCGCGCATCTGAGCACGGAAAAATCTCGCTTAAAGGTTATATTAGAAAGTATTTCGGAAGCAATTTTAGTTACGGGACAAGATGGACGCGCGCAGTTGGCCAATCGCGCGTTGAGCCAACTCTTTACCGTGGGTGATGAGATGCTCGGTCGTCCAACTACAGAGATTGTGCGACATGCGGCAGTTCAAGGTGCGATTGACGACTGTCTGCAGAACGGAGTAGAGAAGGCGATTGAAGTGGAAATGGGCGTTGGGTCGGTGCGGTATTTGGACGTCCATGTGGCTCCTATTTTGCGTGGAGAACAGTGCGTAGGGGCCGTAACGGTGTTTTACGATATTACGCGACTCCGTCAGTTAGAACGCATGCGCCGCGATTTTGTCGCGAATGTGTCGCATGAACTGAGGACCCCCTTGACCTCAATTAAAGGTTATGCCGAGACCTTAGCTGACGGAGCATTAAATGACAAAGAAGCAGCAGCGCGATTTGTTAGTATTATCTCTACTAATGCAGATCGGCTTAGCCTGCTCTTGGACGACTTACTAGACCTTTCTCGATTGGAGTCTGATCAGTTTCGAATCGAGAAGAAACAATGTGATCTGCGACGTTTGATCGAAAGTAGTATAGCGAGTGTCCGCACTACAGCTGAGAGCAAAAGGGTTGCATTACAATTGGAAATAGAGGGCGAACATTCCGTTTTGTGTGATGCCCAGCATATGGAAAATGCTCTCACAAACTTATTAGATAATGCCGTTAAATACACGCCTGAAGGTGGGCGTGTTGATGTGGGACTGCGGTTTGAAGACGAGCGAGTGTGGATTCGCGTTTCCGATACGGGAATCGGCATACCCTCGGCTGATTTGGATCGCATATTTGAGCGGTTTTATCGTGTCGATAAAGGTCGGTCTCGAGCAATGGGTGGTACGGGATTGGGCTTAGCCATAGTTCGGCATGTTGTTGATGCACATGGTGAGAGGGTATTGGTCGAAAGTGAAGTAGGTCAGGGCACCACCTTTAGCATCTCCCTATCGAATAGCTAAAAATTCTTTCCAATTATCCGTAATTACATTTTCTTTTAATTTAAGAAAGACGTGATGGCCTATGGGGAAATTCATTGGATTCGCTTTTTTGTGCGTATTCTGTTGCATCGGCTGTAGTGGTGAAACGGAAGAAGCCGAGAAAGGGGCGGTTCCTGTGGCCGACAGTCGGGGGCATCAGTTATACATGACGAATGGATGTGCAGTGTGCCACGGTGATCAAGGCCGTGGAGATGGTCGCATCGCCAGCACGCTTCGACCTTCGCCCCGCGATTTTAGAAATTTATCGAATTACAAGAAAGGGGCCTCGGTTGAGCAAATTGCTGAGACAGTTGCGCGAGGTATCGGTGGGACGAGTATGCCTGGATATTCTCATTTAACGAACGAAGATCGTCTAACGATTGCACGGCACGTCGTCTTCTTACAGAAGCAGCCTTAAAAAACCGAAATTAACAAGAGAATATTATGTTCGTCATAAGTAGGATCTGCATCTTGCTCCTTCCTGTGCTTTTTTTTGCCGCAGAGGCATGGGCTCACAAATTAAATACGAGCTATGCCAATATTGTGGTCCGTCCCGACACCCTCATGCTGCGGTTGCGGATCGACGATTTCGACATGAAGCAGTTAGGGCTAGATACCAACGGCGATGGCACGATGTTTTACGAGGAGATGGAAGCAGGCCTGGCTGCAGTGGGCAACTTTACTAGCCGAAACTTTTCCGTTTCCGTCAACGGTGAAGCCGTGCCGCTGATAGCTGGGAATACCGATGTAAGCCCCGACAACAAAGGCAATATTTTTGCCGTACTCTATTTTGGCGCACCGCTTTCTAACGCACCCAAACAAGTAGATGTAGAAGTTGGTTTTTTTGATAAATTCGGCGAGGATCATAAATGTATTGCCAAGGTGTTATTGCCTGGTAAGCCCTTAGAACAGGCCGTTTTCTCTTCTGATGAGGCCAGCCAATCTTTTTATACAGAGCGGGAGAAGTCGCTTTTTGAACAGGCCGTAAACTTTATCTGGCTTGGTGTAGAGCATATTCTAATCGGCTATGATCACATTCTTTTTCTTTTAGCGCTGATAGTCGTCGGAGGTCAGCTCAAAGGGTTGGTGAAGATCGTAACAGCTTTTACCGTAGCGCATAGCATTACGCTGTGTTTGGCCGCACTAGAAATCGTTATGCTGCCTGCTCAGTGGATTGAAGCGGGGATCGCCCTAAGTATCGCCTATGTTGCTCTGGAAAACATCTGGTTGCAACGCTCTGAACATCGTTGGGTGCTCACGTTCATATTCGGCTTAGTACATGGCTTTGGGTTTGCCAATGTATTGCGCGAATTGGGCTTGCCAACGAAAGGGCTGGTTGTATCTCTTTTGTCGTTCAATGTGGGCGTCGAGTTAGGTCAAGTCGCTATTGTCGCGTTGCTTTTCCCCGGGATCCTTTGGCTAAATAATCAGGCCTTTAAAAAGCAGGTTGTCTGGGGCATCTCCGGATTAATACTGCTCTTTGGCGTAGGCTGGTTTATCGAGCGTGTATTTGAGTTGGAATACATGCCTATTTAAAGGCTCAATTTCGAATAGTGCGAAGGGCGAACTGACACTTATTGTTTGGTAATGCGTATCTTTATTACCATCTCTTAACATCATCAGAGGCATCGAGTCACTAAACTCGATGAGTACTGGCGTACGAAATCTGCCCAACGGGACTCCGATATATCAGCAAGCGCAGTTGTAACCGCGTAAGAGGCTAGTCTTTTACGCGGTTCAAATCAGAAATTAACCAGTTTTTATAGTCGTTAAAAGTCGGAGAAGTTTCCGTCTTCGGGGTGGCGTCTCATCGTGCGCTGCCTCCAGGTCCCCTGCTGACGCATCTTTTCTAATTCGTCTGGATTGATCTCCACTCCGAGGCCGGGTCCTTGAGGGAGCTGGACGAATCCGTTGACCATGGATAAAGGTTCCTTAAAAAAGCCGGCTCCGCCACCGCCGCCAAACTCCATTAATAGAAAGTTGGGAGTGGGTGCCATAGCGTGCACTGCCGCTACGATGCCTAGTGGGTCGGCTGCACTGTGCGGAGCCATCAATATTTCATGGACTTCAGCCATTGCAGAAATATGACGCATTTCGCGAATGCCTCCGCAGTGGCGAATATCGGGTTGAATAATGGCAGCGGCTTTGGTCTCGCACAGTTCACGGAAACCCCAGCGGGTCGTGCAGCGCTCACCTGTGGCTATCGGAATACAGGTGGACTGGGCTAACTCGCGAAGAGGGCCTATGTTGTCGGGCATGGCTTTCGTGGGCTCTTCTACAAATATAGGGTGAAAGGTTTCCAATTCGCGTAGCAGCATTTTGGCGAACGGGGGACTGGCAGCACGGTGAAAATCAATTGCTAAATCGATCGAGTTGCCTATCGCTTCCCGTATGGCGGCGATGTGGTTGACGACGCGGTCTATTTCCGCAGGTGTTTCTATGGGGCGAACCGCCTGTGGAAAAGGCGTTGTCTTAACGGCGGTGAAGCCCACTTCTACGCTACGTCGGGCGCTTTCTGCAGCTGCCTCTGGTGTAGCGCCTCCTGCGCCCCCGTACACGCGTATGGCATCCCGAACGGAACCTCCCAATAGTTTCCAGACCGGCAGTTCGACTTGTTTGCCTAACAGGTCCCAGCATGCCATCTCAATTCCACTGAGGGCGGATAAGAGGATGGGCATCTGCCGCGAATAGGAGGAGCGAAAAAGGGTCTGCCAGTGGTCTTCAATTTGTAGGGGGTCCCGACCGATGAGATACTCGCCCATATCTTTAATCGCCTGTGCGACCGTGCGTCCATGCTCGTAGTTCATCGGCGAGCCTAAGCCGAC
>CAXGPR010000020.1:0-51354 GCA_964011675.1 uncultured bacterium | reverse complement strand
GCGACGACGAACACGGCGGCCAGTTAGGCGATTTAGAGGCCGGCTTTTTCTTTGCCGACTCGCACATAGACCAATGGCAGAGCCTAGAAGACGTGTGGATACATGGCTACTGGGGTTGGGACTGGGCCGACTCTTACGAAGCCATACACACGCGCGATACGAGCAGCGGCCTAATACGCACTCGCGCTCCGCATGGCCTATACGGCTTCCGCAGCGGAGCGCGCTTTTACTTCCTAAACGCCCTAGAAGCCCTTTCCCAACCGGGCGATTACTACATTGATCGCCAGAGTGGCCTACTCTATTTCTGGCCTCCTGCACCGATCGACTCGGCAGAAGCTGCCGTCTCTGTTTTGGAAGACCCCCTCCTTCAGATTGAGGGCGCACAGCACATACGGTTCGAGGGATTCTGCTTTGAATACGGTAGGGGATCCGGCGTGCACGTCACCGACTCCGAATCGGTTGTAATCGCTGAAAGCACGGTGCGAAACGTCGGCAACCACGGTATAGTTATAGAAGGCGGCACGCGCTGCGAAGTCTTATCGTGCGACGTTTATCACTGCGGCGATTCGAGCCTCATTCTATCGGGAGGTGATCGAAAGACGCTTCAACCAGGTCGACATCGAGCCGCAGACAATCACATACATCACATGGGAGAGTGGTCTCGCTGCTATCAGCCGGGTATACATGTCGCAGGCGTAGGACAGCGCATCGAACACAATCTGATTCACGACGGCCCACACAACGGCATTCTGCTCAGTGGCAACGACCATATTATCGAGTACAACCACATTCACCACGTTTGCCAAGAAAGCGGAGACGTTGGCGCGTTCTACATGGGCCGCGACTGGAGCGAATGTGGCAACGTACTTCGCTATAATTTTTTTCACCATACTCAAGGCATCGGCATGGGATCTATGGCCGTCTATCTGGATGACTGCGCATCGTCGACTACGGTGTTCGGCAATATATTCTACCAGTGCACGCGGGCCGTGCTAATTGGTGGGGGTCGCAACAACCGCGTCGAAAACAATATATTTATCGAGTGCGGTCCGGCGATCCAACTCGATGGACGCGGACTGGATGAGAGCCCGGTATGGCGCAATATGATACACGAGACCATGCGAGCACGTCTTGACTCAGTTGAGCATTTGAAACCGCCTTACAGCACGCGCTATCCGGACTTGCGCCAGCTATACCCGTACTACGCAGAGAGAAAGGGCATTCCGCCAGAAGGCAACTTAATCGTGCGCAACATATGCTGCGGACCCTGGATTGATTTACGCTGGCATGCTGATCCTGCGATCGTAGCAGTGCAAAATAATATGGTCGACGAAGATCCTCTTTTTGTGGATGCAGAAGGGTTGGACTTCCAGTTGCGCATAGACTCGCCCGCTTATGAAATAGGCTTTAAGAGGATTCCCGCAGACAAAATAGGTCCGCGACGTATTCTTCCCCAATGAACGGAAATTGTTTTTGGGCAGGAATTCATTTAGCCATATGAGCCGTAAAACACCAAAAACTAACACATCTTCTATGAATCTTTCAAAGACAAGGTCACATGAAAACAATTGAACGCCGAACGCTCGGCAAAACTGGCATGACACCTAAGGCATTGGGCATCGGTTGTGCATGGTTCGGTAGCGATAAAAGCTCAGATTCAGATACCATAGCAGGGGTGCGACGCGCCATTGACCTTGGCTTAGATTATATTGACACCTCGGCCGGCTATGGAGAAAGCGAACGACGCGTCGGCTTAGCGCTTGCCGACGGCTATCGCGACAAGGTTTATTTACAAACCAAAGCAGGTACTCACCCCGACCACCGAGGAGATTACAGCGCCAAGACAACGCGTTGGAGTGTAGAAAACAGCCTGCGTCAGTTGGGAACTAACTACTTAGACTCCGTTCTGATTCATGACCCCTCTGACATTGAAGATCCTTTGACATCGGGACACGCACTTGACGAACTGCTGAACATGAAAGAAGAGGGACTCATTGGTCACATAGGCTTAGGAGTTCGCAACCACGATTTCCACCGCAAGGCCATAGAAACGGGACATATAGAAATCGTGCTGTCCTTTTTGGATTATACATTGCTCGACCAATCGGTTGCCAGTACTACACTACCTCTAGCTAAAGAGCGAGGAATCGGCGTGATACTAGCCAGCGTTTTCGCTATGGGCACACTTACCGGCGTAGAGCCCGATTTAGAGACAGAAAAACGGCGTAATCCCAATAGCGAACCGCGGGCTCACCAAATGTGGTCTTGGTGTCGCCAGCGCAACATCAATATTCGCCATTTGGCCATGCAGTTTTGCATGGCAGCTCCAATCGATGGAATCGTCATGGCCGGTCCTTGCAATGCATCAGAAGTAGACGACGCCTACGACGCAGCAACGGCGCAAGTTCCCGATGAAGTATGGACAGAATTTAAAGCAGACTTTGGCGTAAGCATATAATGCTCTGGACTATGCTGCTGCTCGATTTAGTGCCGCTAATCGTCTTCACCATTTTGGACGCCCTCGGCAATATGCGTTATGCCCTCATAGGTGCAGTACTAGCAGCTATACTCAACCTTCTTTACAGTCATTTGTTTTTCGGTGACATCGATGCCATATCGCTCGTTTTCGTCGGCATGATTGTCTTTTCTGCCGCACTCTCCTATTACGCGCAAAATCCGCTTTTCTTTAGGCTTAAACCGGCTGCCATAGCCTGCATAACGGCTTGTATCATGCTAGTCACCTCTGCCATTGACACACCTGTCATGGTAGAAATGGTAGATCAATATGCCCCCATGATGCCAGAAATGATTAAAAATCCCGTAGAACAAGAGCGTCTACGAAACACACTGGAACGCACTAATCTATATATGGGATATGGTTTTATAGTCTACGCCATTGCCTGTACTTGGGCCGCATTTTACATGAGTCGCTGGAGTTGGTTAGCTATAAGCGGACCTGGCCTCTACTTAGTTATCGCAATCTGCGCTGGGCTGGCCATTTATACCTCAGCCTACTCTAACTTATTGCCAACTACTACTATTCGTTGAGCACATGTGAACTGATAAACACCGATACTTTATTAGCCTAGTTAGCCAAAAATCTATGTCTAATTCGACGTATTTACACCAAATTTTTTTAACGATTCGTTTGCTTGTTGGTTTTCCTAATGAATCGATATTTAAGAATGGTTTTCGTCTGCATTTTTCAAAAAAATACGCTGAAATCAATACATGACGAATATGAAATCTAAATATACAATTTGGCTCTGAAACTATTTGTCATATATTCGTTTTACGAAGTTGACAATGTTTAAATCGACTATAAAGGACTATACTCCTCTTAAGCAAAACCTGTTTGCTATATGAGTCGTAGGTAAATCAATTTGATATTCAATTAAGCTCCTGTAGATACCAAAGACGTACGCCCCATTTTCGCATTAATCTTCAGCTTCATGAGAGAAGCTACACTTCTGAAAATAGCCTACAAATTGACTTTAAACTGGTGGTTTGAGCAAGGAGCAAATAATGACCAAAGCGCTACATATAATGGTTCTGTTTGTCATAAATACAGGCATTGTTCACGCTGGCGAGTGGAACGTCGATAAAAAACATCCCAGTAATAAAGTTCAGTTTATATCTGAGGTTGTGTCGCTGAAGTTTGATGGAACGTCACGTAATATTGATGGATATGTGTATTGGGAAGGCGAAGGGCCCATTTCCAAAGGTAGCCAATTTCTCTTTGTCGTAGATATGTCGACCTTTGATACGGGCATCGGGAAGCGAGACCACGACATGCGTATTGTATTAAATACGCGTGAATGGCCCCAAGCCAATTTCAAAGGAACCATAGCCGACATCATGCCCGACACAAGTGCGGCTAATACTTATAACGCAATGGCTCAAGGAGTTTTTTCTTTACACGGCATAGAAAAATCAGTTGGAATTCCGGCAACTATTACAGTTGGAGACAGCACGGCATATATTGACGCAGATTTCACGATTAAACTGCAAGATTATAAAATTGAAGCACCCAGTCTAGCCGCATTTATAAAAGTCAGCCAAGAAGTCCTTATATCCGTGCAAGTTCACATGAAACACATCTTGCAAGAGAAAAAGTAGAGACAATGCTTAAAAGCGCATTCTTGCTCATCTTTTTAACTCCGTTGACTGCCTTAGCCCAGCCCACTTGGCAGAGTAGTCCTCCTCCTGCTCCTGAACCAGTCGAGGTATTCCGTTCCACAATAATGGCGAATCTACCAACGGCGACGATGCTTTACAAGGGAGATTGGCATTATGAGATCTCACATCGTTTTGATGGCTCTCTATCGGGAGGCTACGACTCATTATTCGGCTTAGACTATAGAGCTAATATTCGGATGGCCTTTGGCTATGGAATCAGTGATCGATTTATGATAACCTTAGGTCGAAGCAATGAGATGGACAACCATGATTTACAAATAAAGCATAGAATTTGGAATGCAAGCAACACGTGGTTTTCCAATGCGCTAGCAGTCCAATTCGGACTTGCTTGGAATACAGATAGTGATATTGCGCAAAAATTAAATCAGGTTGGTGTAAGTCGTAATCGAATGGACAGTGATAACTTTCAATACTACGCACAGTTAATTTACAACGCACGGCTTCTCGATAACCGATTGGCCATCGGTCTCGTGCCATCGTATTTGTATAACAGTCTTATATACAGCGATGTATACAACGTTAGCAAACGGCAGACTTTCACGATGGGCACATACTACCAACTTTATTTAAACGACATGTGGGGCATCTGGCTCGAATACAGCCCCACTTTATCAGGTTACCAAGGCTTCTTGAACCCTTCCAATCTTAGGAATGTCGGTAACCAGCGCTCACACGATTCTCTATCATCTGGCGTCTCTATTGAAACAGGCGGACACGTGTTTTACTTTTTTGCCACCAATAACACGCGTCTAAACTCGACTCAATATTTAGTCGGCTCACCCTACACAGCAGACCCTTCTAACTGGCGCCTCGGATTTGCCATTACGCGATATCTTTAAGGATAGAACAAAAGAATCCAACGATGCGCTTCGGAAGCACAGCACAGTAGGAGAAAACGAGAACTATGTTCAATCAGAAAATGAAAAACTTCTACGATGCCAACGGCTACCTTGTAGTCAGCGACGTCTTTGATAAGAGAGAAATCAGCCGCATACGCGACCAGATCGACGCACTGCTGGCAGATCCCAACAACCCACCAAAGGGCGTGACAATCAGCCGCGAAGGCAATACGTTAGCAGACAAAGAGGAACCCACGGCACATGATGATGCCATCCGCGGCGCCGCATTCCTCGTGCGCTTCATCCCTTTTTTTCAAGAAATAGCACAACAGGCCAACATCCTGTCCTGTGCACGCGGTGTCCTCGGCTCAGGCGTGCAGGTCTTTCGCGACCAAGCCCTGTTTAAGCCACCGCACGGTCAGGCCAAGCCCCTTCACCAAGATCAGAGCTATTTCTGTGTTGAGCCTGTAAACGACTTAACTACGGCGTGGATTGCCTTAGACGACGCCACACTCGACAACGGCTGTATGTGCTACGTGCCGGGCTCTCATCTACACGGTGTTTTTCCCGTCGACGCCGACCCAGAACGCCCGGTACACCACATTCCCCGCACGGGAGAAATCATCCTACAACCTGCTGTCGCCTGTCCCGTAACGGCTGGATCGGTCATTTTTCATCACGGCTGCACCCTACATTCCAGCGCGGAAAACCGCAGCGACACGTGGCGCCGAGCACTGATATTCCACTACGCCAGCGCGGCAGCCCGATCTGAGAAAGAAACGCTCAACAGAGAAATTTCTCTGCCTATCGATCCAACCTGAGATTGCAGATTCCGCAGGGACTATTTCTAATCGGCAAAATCAGCAGCCACAGTCGAGCGCAAGCGCTCCAGCGCGGCCGCCGGTAACGGCCCGCGCTCTACTGCGCCCAGAGCCTGCACGAGATGGTCTAATTCGGCCATACCCACGACCACGCCTGACACTCCAGGATTGCTCAAAGCAAAACGAACAGCTATTTGCGCACGAGTGCCTTCGTCTTGCCCTACGACGGCCATTAGCATAGTGGCTTTTCGTTCGTTTGACTCGACGTCAGCATTGGGAATAATTTCGCCCTCCCGACCGTGCCGCACGTCCGTAGCTAACACGCCAGCGGCCAGCGCTCGAATAACCAGCACGCCAACGTCTTTGGCTTGGCATAGCCCAATCAGGTTACCAAAATCGTGACCAGACCACCCTGATGGCACAGACCAGCCGGCACTCGGATTAATCATATTGTAATAGATTTGCGCCGTCTCATAGAATCCGTTCTCCACCACGGCGTGCAGCGCGTCCCGCTCTCCGTTGGCCGTAAACCCAACGTGGCGCGTAAGACCCGCATCGCGCACGCGCTCTAGGCCTCTGCGGACTGGCTCCAGCATATCGTCTACGCTGAGCCCATTCCCCCGTCCACGTTCCCAGTATATCAGATTGTGCACCTGCAGTAGGTCCACCGAATCCATCTGTAGACGCTGCAAGCTCTCGACGAGACTCCGCTCCACCTGGCCAACTAAATCTCCAACGTTTGGATCGAGCATTGTCTTGGTCGCGACAAAGGGCCGCTCAGCGAGCGGCCGTTCGGCCAGCAGCCATCCGATAGACTCTTCGGAAGCACCATCCCCATACATGGGGGCCGTATCAATCCAATTGACTCCCGCCTGCAGCGCGCGCGCGATGGCCTGACGGCGCGTATCGTCGTTGGCACGTATCAGCAGGCCGCCCACTGCACCTCCACCAAAAACGATTTCAGAAACTTTTAAGCCCGTTTTACCGAGCGTACGATAGTTCATCTCTATTCCTCTCAGCCCATGAAGGAGCCCAGCGCGTTGCCGTTCATCCCAGTAAAGTAGTCGATAATAAGCCAAAATCCGGCCGGAACAATCTCACCGAGTATCATGCCAAGAAAAAAAGGCACCGTTGTCCGGTATAAGTTGGGCCCCCCATATTTGAGCACAGCGCCCTTGAGCAAGTACGCGATTAATACGCTAAACCACATACTCCCAAACGCTGCGCTGATGGGAAAACCCAGCGGATGAAAGGGCCACCACAAAAAGCGATAGTGCATAAACTCCAGCGCGGCCATAATAGCCGCGCCCACGCCAACCTGTATCCACCCATCCCAGTGCGGACCCTGCGGATAGGAAACGACGATGTCCATAAATCGATAGGGATACTGCGCTGCATTGTCGGCATAGAATGCATTGAGATTAATCGCCCCGTGCTGGTAGGCGGCTTCAAGGCGGATCCACAGGGCAATACTAATGGACAGCACCACAGTACCCATAATCGCCCAGAACAGTCGACGCTTGCCGCGCACAAACTCATCGGCCAGTTTAAGTCCGTTGCTGCACGAGGTCATAAGCAAGACGAGCACGTCTGTACCCCAGACATAGGTCGTCGTCAACGCAGCCGCGCCCTTGGCCCCCAAAGCGGTGGTACCGAGCATCGCACTGGTAAAATCGGGCCCCGTAATGGGTGGAAACATAACCGCCACGCCACCTTCAACCACTACGCGCGTTATTGTGAGAAAGAGGGCAAAGCAAGCAAACAACAGGAAGAGAGCGATCCAGAGCGGCAGCCCTACAAACCACAACCACAGCGTCATGATCGCTGAGCCAAACACAGCGGAAAATACGGCGCTGCGATACGACATCATCTCGTCGCTGTCATCAATCGAGCAATCTCCGACAAAGGCTTTGCGCAACACATCGGCCAGGTGTGCCCGCGCATTCCACAACCCGGCAAGCACGAGCACGAGCATCGCTCCCATCGCCTGATAAATAATGATGGGCTGCGCGTAGTGACCAAATGCGCCCACAGGACCGGCTTCGATCTTTATTCCGACCATGCGAAAATAGCCCTGCTCACATACGTTGAGCAGATAGAAGAAAATTAGCCCCGCTGCAATATTCCGGTTAATTAGATAGGAAAAACCCAGCATCGTAAAGCTCAGCCCGAAGCCAAGTGTTATCGAATTGCGAAAGAGAGAGACGTTGCCGAAGTTCGTAGAGATACCCGGAAAGAATTCGTAATAGCTATGAAGCGCATTAGCATTAACGATTATACAGGGCAATAGAAAGCCCAACCACATCGCCCACGAGCGGAAAAATGGCTTGCGCCCGTCTTTGTCTTCGCGCAGCATGTGCTGCGGCAGCTGCATCATTGGATAAACCAGACGTTCGCGCTCAACCCACTGACGCCGTAGTATGACCGATAGCGAGATCATAACGAGATACATCGACAGACCAAAAAGCATCCAGCAAGCCATAGGTATTACCCACGCATCCCAGGGCACGCCCATGCCCAGTTCGGCGCCCTCATAGTACTGACGCACGGCCGACTCATTATGCACCGTAGCCCAGTCAGGTAAATACGGCCAAACCTGCTCTTTCCAATTGTTCTCGGGCGTTGCGTAGTAGAAGGCCCCCGTTGCTACGGCCGGCACGTAGGCGGCAAAACCGCGCGCCGGAAGCGTATTTGCCACCAAGAGCATTATATATACAACCGCTAACTCGCCCGAGTCCAAAGCCCACGAACGACGCAGTAGCCCGACGAGTGAATTAAAAATCGCTACCAAGACAAAAAATAGAAAAATAGACCCTGGATTTGTATTCCATACTCCCATCTGCGAACCCTTTATGATCATATCCCCCCAAGGAATAGCAATGCTCATAAAGGCGACTAGGGCGAGACCGATACCAATCGCACGCAGAGAACAACCACGATACGCTCTGTTTGTCATGCAATATATACCTTAGGGCTAGCTCGGTTATAGGACGGTAACGAAGTGATATACAACGCGCAAAGCAGATGCGTCAGCACGGACCGACATCGCCTTTTAAAGAAAGGGTTCAAATCGAGAAAAAGCGAATGGGGAATGGGTTGGGGCTGTAACTACAAAGCGCTGCACAAACAGACCAAGTACAGAGACGTCTTAAAAGGAGCTAACCTGCCAAAATAAACACTACCATTAGAACAGCCCATACAACAGAGAGGAAATGCCAGTACTGAGCGCACATGCGCGCAGGTGAAACGTGGGATTCTCCCAGAGTAGCGCCGCGAACCTTCCAGAATAGAATGCCCATTGCAATCATGCCTCCAACCACGTGTAAGGCGTGGAGTAATATCAAGGCAAAGGTGATACCATAAATGCCCGCACGGCCACTGTCTACGTAAACAAAATGCACACGCAGCAGCTCGGCTAGCGCTGGAATCTGAATAAGAACAAATAGGAGAGAAAGCCCCCACGTGCGGTGCATCCAGCGAGCCATCGCATCATACTCACCCTGACGCGCTGTTCGCTCCATAGAATGCATCACCCAACTGGTCAGAAAACACAAGAGCGTCGAAGCCCACAGTTCGACAGGCAAGTAAAGTGGATCCATCCCCGCCGAGGCCGAGCTATTTAAGCCATACAGCAAAAAGACCACGATACCCACGGAAAAAAATATGCTGAGCGCACCCATGAAAATCAGCATGTACAGACTACCCGCATCCGACGCATCAGGCCCCTGCCAAGAGGCCAGCACCGGTTTGTCTTCTCTATCTCGCTCCATGACAATCTCCAGCTATACTACGGTGGACTGAATGTAAATCGGCGAAAAGAAATATGCATTAGCACTTGATTACAACAGCGTTTGCACATCTCATTTCCTCATACCAACCGCATTTCTTCTATTTTATTATACCCGCACTTACCTCCCTATGCAAGATGGGGACAAAACTTTGGAATACGCGGCATATCTGCATGCTATAGCAAGCAAGACAACGGCCCTGCAGCAAGCTGTCTGCTGCAGGGCCGTTGTCCTATCACACTTCCTGAACAGACAACTATTCCATAACCCTCCACGTGCCATCATAGCCAGTATATCCATCCATATATGTCTGCAAACAAGCAGGTAGACGCGCAATTAGCGTCTTGGCCGTTTCGGGCAGAGGCCACGGCGCATCAATTTTCTCATGCTTAGGACGAAAACCCATACCACAGGAATAACGCCGCTCCTGCGTGGCCATATTCGCATGGTAAGTCAACGCCGCAAAGCAGATCAAATCGCCCGGCTCGGCCACAACCGCTACGCAGCCAGGCACATCCATCTGGTTCCAACGAACAGACGCATCAGCGCCGACAGGACGAAACCCGCTGCGATCCTCTGTTAGTTCGAACCCCTCCGGACCCGTCCAGTCGGGCTTGTTCGACTTTTCGATTACGGCAATACCGCTACGTTCGGGATGACTACCGTTAAGATAAAACCAAGAACCGCTCGGCATAGAAAACCTATTCAGCACGTCGTTGGCGGTCTGCGGATTGGCTATATGTCCGCGATGGTCAGTGTGCCACGTGCCCATCGCTTCGCCGGCCGTGCGCAGAATAGCCGCCGAACGGTGGAGACATAGCTGATCCGTTCCATGTACCGCGCGCAAGTAGTTTAAGTAGGGCTCGTGTTCGACCAAGCGCCACAGGGAGTGACTGGTCTCGGCGAACATCATATGGTAACGATTGGCTCCTTCCGCCAAGTCGCGCTGCGGATCGAGCACCTCGTCGATCTCTCTTTTGAGATCTTCCACCCAGTCAGCGTCAATCATCCGACGAATTACGCAATAGCCATAATCATCGAGACAACGCAGAGCTCCATCTATCTGATCGCGCTTAAAGTACACGTTATAATTAGGCTGACAGTCGCTCATATCCTTACCTTAGCTGCGCTCGGTGACCTCCAATAAGTGATAGCCAAATTGGGTCTGAACGGGTCCTAGCACAGTGTTGAGTTCACCGCTGAATACAACCTCGTCAAACTCTTTGACCATTTGTCCTGGACCAAACGTACCCAATTCTCCACCCTGGCGTCCCGACGGACAGGATGAATGCTGCCGCGCTACATCAGCAAAATCGGCGCCTCCCTCAATTTCATTTTTCAACTCCAAGCACTTCTCTTCGCTGTCGACTAAAATGTGTCGTGCACTGGCACTGGCCATCGTATTTCTCCCTGTTCTTTCACTGTATGTTCAGACGCGTTTTACCGAAGCGGATCTCGCCCCAGCATATACCCCTGTTAAACTAGTTAATTTGGCGTTTTCCACCATCTCTTGCCGATCCAGATAACCTCTCCTATGCAAGCCCATACAGACGCACAGCATTATCGTGCAATATGCGCTGCTGGTCTTCTTCGCTATGGCCTTTTACAATTTGCCTAAGCGCCGCCACCCATTCTCCCAGCGGTGCGCCAAGTGTGCACACCGGCCAATCGCCGCCAAACACCACGCCATCGGCGCCGAAAGACGCTATGCAGTGCTCGACCGTTGGCGCCAACGTTTGCGCTGTCCACTCTTCGGGTACACGTGCGACAATCCCCGACAGCTTGCATACGACGTTGGCATGCGCACCAAGGGCCTGCATATCGTCCATCCACTGCTGGCAATCATGAGAAAAAGGATTTTCTAAATCGGGCTCGATGTCTCCGCTGACAACCTGCGGATCGGCGTTACCGCAGTGATCGACAACAAAGAGCGTGTCTGGACACTGCTCGACGAGCGCAATGGCATCGCCCAGTTCCGAAGGACGCATGCACAAGTCAAAGCACTTGCCCATAGAGCCGAGCAGGTGCATGCCCTCGACAAAGCGCGGTTCGACGCAGGCCCCGCGCGCCGCACTTGGCACGTGCAGCACCTGACGCACGCCTTTGACATAAGTATTATCGCTAAAACGCGCCATATAATCGGCAAATCCCGCATCACCAGGACTACCGGAAATCACCGCACCGGCCATGGGATTATCATCGCGCGCGCACAGATCAGAAACAAAATCGACCTCGGCCAAACGCTGTTCAGGTGCTACATCAACTTCCATATACACCGTCTTGACCACGCAGCTGTCCGCCGTTGCACGCTGGTAATCATCCATGCGATAGTTGTCATTGAGTGCTTCTACGTCAGCTAACCACGGCAGCGAAAACTGCTCCAGATCCCACAGGTGCTGATGGGTATCGACAATGGGTATCATATTCCCCTCCTTTTAGGGAAGACAGTATTGGTCAGAAAGCCGGTCGGTGACAAAGGCGTGCGCCGGCGCATGCCCTATCAACAGTTCAACGCGCGAACGCAGCGCCGTCCACTGCGGCGTTACACCACAGCCCCAAAACAAGGCCATTTGTCCTTCCGGTATGCACGTCAGGGGCGGTCCAACAATAGGTTGACCTAGGTCGACACCAATAGCCGCGGGATCTCCCATGTGCAGCGGCGCGCCGTGGTTGTAGACAAAGCGGCTCGTCAACTGACAGGCGATAACGGCCTGAGTTGGCGACATAAGGCGCATAGTAACGACCATCGGTCCGGCAAAGCGCCCCGCCGCTTCTGTCTCTACCTCTGTTTCATAAAGCCAGGTCTGCCCCTTCGGTACGCCCGCTCGTTCTAGCGCATTGTCAAAGCTCATGCCCGAACCAATCAAAAAAGCCACGCTATCCTCACGCCATAGATCGGTAATATCCGTGCGCTCTTCGCTGCGCTGACCGTTTCGGTACACGACGTAACGCGACAGATCCGTGCGCACATCAGCACCAGGCGCCAGGCGCTGCGGCTCCGGGCAACCGGGATCAGTGACTTCTAACAGCGGACACGACTTGGGATTGCGCTGGCAGTAGACGAGAAAATCGTAGGCATCTTCCCGGTACACCACTACGAGATTGCACTGCATGTATCCGGGCACCGTGTGTTTAGTAGGTCCGGTCCACTCTCCGCTGCGCATGGCCAAGCGCGCAGCGCGAGCGGGATGCTCATGCTCGGTCATATACGGAACCTTTTCACCGGGATATATATCACTGTCATCGAATCAAAACAGGCGTACTAAACGCGCACCTGAATACGGTATATGCGCTGTGCGTTGCCAAAAAAGAACGCATCACTCACCCTGGCACCGCGTTCCTGACAGTACTCGCGCACAATACCTGTGCAGCGCGCATAGGTCCCTGCCCGTTCGCACACCGGCCAGTTGCTACCAAAGAACATGCGCTCTGGTCCAAACAGATCCCACATCGCATTGAGTGCCGGGCGATAATAATCTACATCAGGAGGGGCGGGCTGGATATCGCTGTGCTCCATCAGCGCCGATACTTTCATCGACGTCTGGGGGTGCTCAGCAGCTCGGCGCATCCGATCTAACCATTGCTGGGGCGGCTCCTGCCCGTTGACCGGCACTTGTCCAACGTGTTCGACAACAACCCTCAACTCAGGCACCTGTTCAAGCAACGCGAAAAAACCGTCGGCCGCCGCGCACGGAAAGTTTACGTCGAGTACGAGATCTCGTGCGGCCAACTGACGCATCTTGTCGACAAAACCGTGGGCGCTCAGATCGGTGAAGTAGTCACCCCAAAAACGCACACCGCGGAAAAGCGACTGCGAGGCCAGACGGTCCAAGTCAGCTTCAAATCCAGCGTCATCGGGCTCGAGACGGCCGACTAAACCCAAAATAAACGGCTCGGCGGCGGCCAAATCAAGAATCCACTGATTGTCGCTGATCCAAGCACTGGCCTCTACTACGACTGCCCCGACAACCCCCTCGGGAACGGCCTGCGCCTTCAAATGTAAAGGCAAAGTCGGCCGGTACAGCAGCTCGTTTTTCGGATCGGGCCAAGGCGCTCCTTCGGGACGAAATGGATTGTAAATATGCACGTGCGTGTCAATAATCACCGCATCTTCTCCTGCAGTACGGGCCAAGCGCTAGTGTGCACCCGTCCACTTGACCTTGTAATAAGGGTTGAGATTAGCCATGACTTGGTCCAACTCATACTCGTCTTCCGCGTCGAGTCGCACAATACCCGGCGTGCGCATTTCAGCACTACTCAGCACGCCGCGACGCACGAGAACGGTCTTACACACGCGCAGACCCAGCAACAGTAACAAATTGATCTGCGGCAGCAGAGCATTAAAAATTTCCCGCGCTCGCGCCTCGTCTCCCGCTTGAAAAGCATTCCATACCTGCACGTGGATATCCACCGCTTCTACGGCGGGCATAAAGCCGGTGGCACCGCGGCGCAGTTCGGACAACATCCAGCGTCCGTGCCCCCCGCCAAAGACGCCCAAACAGCCCTCCTTCACTTCTTTTACCACGGCGCTGATTTCGTGAGCACTGGGCATTTGCTCCTCTTTTAGGTAGGATATGTGCTCAACTTCGGCAAAGAGATCGCGCATAAAAGAAGCAGTAAGCCCCCCCGAGGTGTGCTGGAGAAAGACCGGTCTCTGTGCCGTCTCGGCAATGGCCTCATAGTATGCTCGCACTTCGTCGGGGGTGCCGCCCGACAGATAGGGCGGCAACGCGACGACCGCGTCAGCCCCTGCGCGCACAGCGCCTTGGGTGCAAGCGACAGCCACTTCCTTGCTGGGTCCGGCCACGCCAGCAACGACCGGAAGCCGACCGGCTGCCGCTTCCACAATCACACCCGTCAGCTGTTCTCGCTCTCCCTCATTCAAATATTGAAATTCGCTGCCCAGCACGGGAAAAACGAGGCCATGCGCCCCACCCTCCACGCAAAATTCCACCTGCTTCTGCATGCCTTCAATATCCAGCGCACCGTCTGCCCTTAGCGCCGTCTGCATAACGGGAAAAATTCCCCGCATTACCTGGCTCATACCTTCATTCTCCCTCATCGACGATCCGCTCCGCATCGCCTTTTTTGTGTTTACACGAGTGCGATCTTCGCACAGCAGTCTGCCATATTATCCTTCTATCTCAGCCCGTCGAACCATCCGCCGCAATTCGCCGGCGCTCCTGCTCCACTTCTTCAAACCAATTTTCCAACGCCGATATCATCCCCGCCGTGCGCGGCTCTTCGGACTCGGCCAGATTCACCTTTTCCAACGGATCGTCGGCAAGGTTGTAGAGTTCGGTAGGGGCCGGCGGCGGCACGATCAGTTCCGGATCGGGATCGTCCATCAGGCTCGTCACCTCCTCGGGGTGATATTTATACTGGATATCCACCTCTATATACCGATCCATTATCCGCTGATCCTCTTCTGAGGCCGGTAGGAGGCGCTGCTGAGGACGAACCAACTTCCACGGACCGTCTCGCATGGCCGCGTTAATCCAGCCAACGGGCTCGTATTGGTTGAGCTGCCAAAAACGCGGAGGCGGTTCGTCTGCCGTATCTCCTCGAAGCACGGGCAGCGCATTGCGCCCGTCCAGCGCACGCCCCTCGGTATGCTCGATACCAGCGGCGGCCAGCAGCGTCGGCAGCCAGTCGACAAAATGGACCTGTTGGTCCAAATGCATGCGCCCTGGCAGGCCGGACGGCCAGCGCGCAATCATCGGCACACGAATTCCACCTTCGTAGACCGATCCCTTCTGTCCATTCAAACCACAGTTATAACGCTTACAGTCCGTACCGTAGCCGGCCGGCACCTGATCGGGACGCAGATTAAAAGCCGGTCCATTGTCGCTGGTAAAGAGCACGATTGTGTCCTCTTCCAGTCCCAGCGCATCGAGGGTTTCCAAAACCCGCCCCACGCCAACATCCATCACTTCGTTCATCGCATAGGTAATGCCCACCCCCGGGCTAAGACCCGCCTCGAGGTATGGGCGCGCCACGTCGTCGGGTGCCTGCAGCGGCGAATGCGGCGCGTTATACGTCACGCAGAGCAGAAAGTTTTCTCTCTGATGCCTGTGCAGGAAATCGACGGCTTCGTCGGTAAATACGTCGGTCAAATACCGTCCGTCGCTGCCACAGCGCACGCCGTTTCGCTCGATGCGCCAGTCGAAATAGTCCATCCAACCGCCGCAAAAACCGCAAAAGGTGTCAAAACCGCGCGCGTTGGGATGGTAGCGGTCGTCGAGAGCACCGTTGTGCCACTTGCCAATAAGCCCAGTGGCGTAGCCGGCCGCTTTAAATGAGTCGGCCAGCGTGACTTCGTCGAGGGCGATTCGGTCAGCGCCGCGCACTTCCATTGGAGTGAGCGCTCCCGTGCGATGCGAATAGCGGCCGGTCAGCAGCGCCGCACGCGACGGAGAACACGCCGGTGCACCGGCATAGTGTTGAGCCAGACATAGTCCTTCGTTAGCCAACGCATCCAGGTGCGGCGTGCGCGCGGGGCCGTCGTTAAACAATCCAAAATCGCCGTAGCCCATATCGTCGGCGACAAAAAGCAGCACATTCGGTTTACTCATAGTGTTTTCCTACACCACCTCCCTGCTATAGATCAGCGGATTAATTTCATCGTTATCGAGCACGTCCCCTTCGCTCAGCGTCTCTATATACGCATCGGGCAGCACGTTCTTCTGTCCGTTAAAAACTGCTCCTTCAGGCATATAGGCACAGGTCATAGCTCGGCGGCGACCGGGCGTCATATTGGCCCCAGCTCCATGGGCCAATAGCCCGTTGTGAAAAGAGCAATCGCCTGCTTTCATGGGCGCAGCCAACGCAGATCGCTCTCCCCACTTCGGGTAGACGTCAAATAAATCGGCCATTTGCTCGGTGATACCCGAGTTTTCAAATGTAGCCTCTTGGTGCGTTCCCGGCATGAAGTAGAGACATCCGTTGCTCAGCGTAACATCGTCTAGAGCGACCCAAATAGAAATGGCATTGCGCGAATAAAAAGACCAATAGGGATTGTCCAAATGCCAGGCCGTCGGATTAGCCCATGCCTCTTTTATAAGCGCCTGATCGTGCCAGATGCGTATGCCCTCTACACCCGCTAGATCGGCCGCCATCTTGCCTAATCGTTCATCCACCATCAAGTCGCGCATCCCCTCGTGATCCATCCACAGATTGAGCCGCTGAGTAAATACCTTATCGTAATACGAATCGCCGCTCTTCCAATCGCTATGGGCCATCTTTCGATCCTGACGATTTGCCACCGCCTCGTCAACCTGAGTGCGCCAAACCTCTAATTCTTCGCTCTCCAAAAAACCTTTAACGACCAGCACGCCGTCTCGTTGATACTGGGTAATCTGTTCAGCACTCAGCTCATTATTCATGTATTTCTCTCCAATTTTGAAATGGCAATCCCCTGCTCTCCAGCAACTGAGTAAAGCAGGTAAAGCCGATCTTCTTCTACATATATGGCCGGATCCCGAAGCTGGTTTACCGCCTCTTTGGCGAGGCCTATACGAGAAGGTTCCACCGGCAAATAAGCCCCTTCCCAATCACGCTGTGGTGCCAGCAGCAATTCCGGCTCGGCAAAGTTCCATTCTCGCCAATCTTTGCGCAAGTCCGCCCACGTATACAGCAGGCTCTCCGGCGCGTCTTCGCTACGCGAAAAAACCAAGTGCAATAAACCGTTTTCCACCCAAAGCGCCGTATGTCGACACCTTGGCAGATGCGTAAGACCTAGATCGAATGGGCCCAATCCGTCCGGCGAGCGATAGGAAATTCCCTTGGCCAAGGAATAGTGCCACTCGTCGTATTGAAAAACGCGAAAATAGAACGCCCCAAGTATGTCCTGCTGAACATCAAAGTGCAGCCCATCTGCGGAATGGGCAACATATGAAACCTGCCCTAAGTGCGCATGCGATGTAGGAGCAGGTTGGTGGAAATACATGCGAAATAGACTTCTATCCGATATGATATGCACGTCTGGGCTAGCAATATGAGCTCGACCCGGTGCGTCATCCATATGCAGAACGCCCGACTCATAGACCGTCCACGGCCCCGCTAGTTTGTCTGCATAAGCCATACGGATATAGTTGCCGCTGTGATGGGCAAAGTAGAGGTAATAACGCCCCAACGCTCCCTCAACCCATTCAGGCACGCGCACAAGCGATGGACCGTTTATATTCTCACCCAAAGCGCCTTCGAGACCGGGCATACTGGGGTAGATAATGGGCGCGTCGACCATTCGTTTTACGGTAAAGCGCGTGCACGCTCGCATGGACGTATATCCCTGCTCCTAGTCGCCCTTCGACGCCGACCGATATGCGCCCTTATAGTTCGGGAAGTTGAAACACATCGCCCGTATCATCTATCCACTGGGCCAGTCGTTCGTGCAAGCGATGGCGTTCGCTGCGATAGCGCGTGTTAAAGGCCAGATTGGCCTGTTCATACGGATCGTCATTCAAATTGTAAAGCATCCAAGGCTGCCCTTCCAGCGCGACATATTTCCAATTATCTCGCGTCGACACCCCACGCCAAGGCCGATCTATGCTATCGCCGTGTCCGGTAGGCACTACAAGTTGGAGGTAGGCCGAATCGGGCTCTTCAACAGCTGCAACTTTGCGCAGGCGATGATGCGAATAATCTGTCCCAGGCATCCAGTCGGGGACTTCTATATCACACAACCCCAATGAAGTTGGGCCAATATCGACGTGATTGATCGGCGCATCGGAGCGCGTGCCCGCTTTCATTTCGTAACGCCGCCCTCCACCTAAAATAAATGGCACGCGCATGGCCTCCTCCCAAGGCGAAGTTTTGAGAAACTGTCCATGCGAACCGTGCATATCGCCATGATCGGAAAAGAAAACAATATGCGTCTGATCGTAGAGACCTCGCGCGCGCAATGCTTTCATTAGGCGTCCCACATTCCAATCGAGGTTTTCTATCATGCCATAGTAACCGGCCAGCTCGCGGCGGGCTCGTTCGCGTACCCAATCCACTTGCGGAACGTTGGGCCTCAGTTGCACACCTTCGGGCGTGTGGCGACCCATCCATTCGGCCGGAGCAATGTAGGGGTTGTGAGGAGGCTGCGCGCTGAGGACTGCAAAAAACGGCGCTTCATTTTCCGCGCGTTCTTCCACGTGACTCAGTAGCAGGTCGGTCAGTGCATCGGTCTCATAGTGCTCAAGCCGATGTTGTTCAACTTCTTCTTGTCCCGTATGTCCGTGCAGCCAAGTATCATACTGCGCATTATTGTTCTCATAGCCCAGCCATGTATCGAATCCCCCGCGGCGCCCGCGCGGAACGTGGTGAAAAACGGCTCGACCGTCGCGCTCCTGGTAGCCATCTAGGTGCCACTTGCCAAAGTATGCCGTGTAATAACCAGCGGCGCGAAAAGGCTGTGCCACCGTTAAAAACTCCGGCGGAAGCCGCATCTGATGCCCAGGCGCAGCGCGATGCGGATAGCGTCCCGACAGCAGCGATCCGCGGTAGGGACAGCACAGTGGACAGCCGGAAACGGCGCGAGAGAAGGTCACGCCATCGGCTGCGAGCGCATCGATATTGGGCGTATGCACATTGGAGTCACCCATGCATCCGAGCGCCTGGGCTCGGTGCTGATCGCCAAATATCCACACTACGTTGGGTCGGTCTGTCATAGGTCCCCTCCTCATACCGCGACACACGGCGTTGTCATACGATTCTATTCTACGCTGAACGGGCTCACTGCCCCAACGCCTCTATTATGTGATCGCACACATTCAATATAGCCTCACAATATCGCGCCATCCAACCGCAGAGTCGGCATGTTGACAGACGACCGTCTAACGCTAACTTACCCTTTAGTCTCGTAGACCTCTCATCCACACCCCCTCTTCCTACGGCACGCAAGCGCTCTTCCATGGCAATTCGCCTCTACATAGCAACGCTTCTGCTGCTAGCGGCAGCCGCACTGCTGCTTCTTCGCGATGGTGCGACTACCTACGATTTAGCTGGACGGCCATTTAATCCACTGGCGACCCGTACCCGCGCTACGGTGTTACTCTTTGTCGGCCCCGACTGTCCGATTTCAAACCGCTATGCCCCCGAAATACGCAGACTAGCAGAGAGTTATGGAAGCGATGAGACCTTATTCTATCTGATCTACGTAGATCCCAATCTGGACAGCAAGTCTATTCAACAGCACCTGCGCGCTTTCTCTTATGACCTACCGGCGCTGCGCGACCCTCAGCACACCCTCGTCGCGCGTGCAGAAGCCGTCACCACGCCGCACGCAGCTCTTTTTGATCGGGTGGGCACGCTCGTCTATAGCGGTAGAATAGATGACCGCTACATAGATTTCGGCAAACAGCGACCAGCAGCGCGCACGCACGATCTGGAGGCAGCCCTGCAGGCAGTGCTAGCCGGTCGCGCTCCTTCCGTATCTCGCACCCGATCCATTGGCTGCTATATCGCCGACTTGAAAGAGTGAGGCATTTAGTGCAAACTCACCCTATGCGCATACTATTCTTCACCTTCTTACTAGCTCTTTCCGCCTGTCAGAAAGCCGCACAGCAAGACGCCGCACCAACGTTTAGCGAAGATATCGCGCCGATTGTTTTTTCCAACTGCGTCCCCTGTCACCGGGCGGGTGGACCCGGTCCCTTTCCGCTTACGACATATAATGCAGTCTCCAATCGCGCGCGTCAGATCGCCGAGGTAACGGCGAGTCACTATATGCCTCCCTGGCAACCGACGGCCGGCTACGGATCGTTTATCGGTGAACGCCGCCTGACCGAGTATCAGATCGCCCTAATCCAACAGTGGGCCCAGCACAATGCACCCGCGGGCGATCTAACCCAGTTGCCTTCGCTGCCTCAGTTTACCCAAGGGTGGCAACTGGGCACACCCGACTTAGTCGTTGAAATGGACGAGCCCTATATTCTGCCGGCTGAAGGCACCGATCAGTTTCGCAACTTTGTGCTGCCCGTACCAATCAATTCAGCTCGGTATATTGAAGCCGTCGAATTTAGAACTGATCGAGCCAACGTTATCCATCACGCAGTGCTGATGTTTGACCGCAGCGGTGCAGCCCGCAAACACGACGCACGCGAAGCCGGACCCGGATTTGACGGCATGGTATTCGGCGAAGCGCAGGGTCCCGACGGACACTTTCTAGGCTGGACACCCGGCAAACAGCCCTATCGCGATCCGTCATTGGCCTGGCAGCTAGCCCCCGGAACGGACCTAGTCGTGCAGCTGCACATGCTCCCGTCCGGCCGCCCTGAAAATGTCTCTGTTCGGGTCGGGTTCTACTACGCCGAAGGTCCTCCCGAGCGCACCCCCGCCCTGCTTCGCCTTGGACGCAAAGACATTGACATACCCGCTGGGGAAGACCACTACACCCTGCGCGACGAGTTTACGCTACCCGTAGATGTGCACGTGGCCGGCATCTATCCACATGCGCATTATCTGGGTAAGCAGATGGCGGTCTATGCCGATTTACCCAACGGACACCGCGAGTGGCTTATTCGCATTGACGAATGGGATTTTAACTGGCAAGACGACTATCGCTATGCCCAGCCCGTATACCTACCGCGAGGCGCCAAGATCGTCATGAAATACGTGTATGATAACTCAGCGGATAATCCGTTTAATCCGCACGATCCGCCCCAGCGCATTTTTTACGGACTGCATTCAAGCAATGAGATGGGAGACATGACGCTGCAGGTCGTACCGAGAAATAACGCAGATCTCAAGACCCTACAGCAGCACTACGCGCGCAAGTGGATTACCCAGGAAATCCAGGGCTATGAGACCATGCTCTTAGAAACGCCTAATCACGCAGAGCATCACCACACGCTGGCCATGCTCTATCTCCGCGTGCGGCAGATCAGCCGGGCGCGCACCCATTTCGAGGCCTGCCTGAACCTGCGCCCGGACTATGCAGAAGCACGCGTGAACTACGCAATTGCGCTCAGCGCCGCCGGGCAGACCGACAAAGTGATAGAGCAGCTGCGCCAAGCCGTGGCCCACCGCCCAGATTACGCAGACGCCCATTTTAACTTGGCCATGGCGCTGTATCAAACCGGCGAACCAGAAACCGCCAAAGTCCACTTCACGTCGGCAGTACGGCTGCGACCAGAACGAGCAGAAGCAATACGAAGCCATATGGAACGCCTGCAGCTACACTAGTCTTATCACCACTTCATATTCATGGCCAAGCGCGGATAGTCAGTCGCGTTGAGACTGCCCGAATGGGCGCAGAACACGTGATAGAACAGCACGTCTCCCCCCTGCGGAACAATCTCCACGCACTCGCCGATATCTGCCTTATCTAGATCTCCCCCTAGCACCCACATCGGACGATAGTAGTCGGGATTACTGCGCGCGAGCGCGGCAATTTTGCGATGTGATCCAGGCCACACTACCGTTCCTCCACCGTTCGGCTCGACGTCGTTTAAAAAAGTCATCGTTGCCACGCGAAAAGCCGCGGGAAAACTCTCGTGGCCGTGCTCTTTGATAGAGTGATCTATGTGCGGGCCGTGCGGTGCCCATGCGCTATCCGTTGGGAAGCTGTTAATCGCAAAACCGCCCTTAGGTGGACAAAAGTCTTCTCGCTCTAAGCCCCCTTCGCTCAGCTGCCAGGCAGCCGTCAGCAGTTTGTTGGTATAGACGGCCGTCAGCTCGGCGTCTTCATAATGGCCGTGGTCGGCCGTGCGCTCACTCCAAGAGGCCGAATCGTTGCGGTCTAATCCCATGCAGCGCCACATCGCCGCCTCTGCACGCTGAACCACGTCACGGGGAATCAATCCAGAGACGAGCAAGTATCCGTCTTCGATATAGGATGCGACTTGGTCATGCGTTAGTATCGGTTCAGTCATTATATCTCTCCTGTCGGGTTAGCTATCCTAGGATAAAAATAATATTCCGCGTGTGACCCGTTATATAGTCAACGACAATCCACAGACCGTTAATCAGCGCCTCGCCCGCTATAAGGCCGAGGAAAAAGCGCTGACTGCGCAGGTAAAAAGCGGGGCCTCCATAGAGCATTACAGCGCATTTTAATACCCAAGCGATAAAAATGCTGAACCATATTTTGTTCATTAGATGGTTGGCGGCAACGGCAAAACCCAGCGGATGGAGCGGCCACCACAGCAGGTGCTGGCGCGCCCAGGTCAAGAGCACCATAACGCCCCCACCCAAAGTAAAGAATCCCAACTCGTTCCACGCGATGCTGGCCGGCTCTAGGTTGCGGACGGCCGTATCGTAGACAACGGCTGGTCCCCCCTTAAAAAACCAGCCCACCAAATTGATGCCGCCGTGTCGATATGCCATATTGAGCACCATCCAACACGAGCCAAACGCCCCAATGCACACGGCCAAATAAGCCCCATAAAGCACGAGACGCCGACTGCGGCGATCCATCTCTTCAATTAGCTTGAGCCCGTTGGCCATCAGCGCCAAGATAAATATGCGAATATCGCTGGCCCATATATAGGCTAGTGACATATTGAACACGCTCCCAGATCCCACCAGCGTAGATCCGAGCCCCTGCATTACGAGATCCGGCGCGATCATCGGAGCGCGCACAGCAGCCAAACCTGCCTCTGCAACAATCCGACTGATGCCTATAAAGATGAGCAACGACAGAACAACAAAGAGCAGGGCAACCCACAGCTTGGTCCCCATGAGCCACAGCCATCCCACGACGACGGCGCTGCCACCGACGAGGCCACACAGCGCTCCGCGATAGGAAGCGACCTCGTCGCTATCGTCAACGTCATCTGCGCCGGTGAGCGCTTTGCGCAACACGTCTCTTAGGTGCTGACGCCCAACCCATAAGCCCATGAGCACCATGGCGATCAGTGCACCGCCCGCTTGATAAGCTAAATAGGGCTGTTCGGCTATACCGTACACAAAGGTTTGCGTCGAGCGCATGCCGGCCAGCGCGAGCGCCTCTGATTCGGCCTTAGCCAAGAGGTGGAAAAACCACAGCCCGGCAGAAATATGGGTGTTGATCAGATAGGAAAAACCGATTATGGAAAACACCACGCGCAGCTGCAGCGTTTGCGTTCCAATGTAAGAAGCCACCCAAGACAGGTTGATTAAGGGATAGCTCGGATCGTAACTGTGCAAGCCTTTGAGCGCACCGAAAAAGAGCGGTATGGCTGCGCCGCACCACATGGCTCGGCTCCGAAAGAATCCGTTAACTAACCCTTTTTCTTTCTCTCCTCGCACCATGGCCAACCCGACCTGCGTCAGCGGATAGGCCAAACGCTCTCGCTCCATCCACTGCCTGCGTAAGATTACCGCGGCTGAGATCATCGCCACATAGAGCGATATGAGCAAGATACTCCACCAGAACAGCGGCTCCATCCACGCTTCCCACGGCACGCTAGCGTGGGACCCCAAGCCCTCATAGAACGACTGGTTGTCGGACCCGTCATCTAATAGAATGCGCTGATTGGGCATAAGCGGCACGAGTTTCTCCGCCCATTTATTCTCCGGCGTCGCATAATAGGCTAAAGCCGAAATAATCGGCAGAAGCTGCTGGCTCATCCCCATCGTACACAGCGCTGAGACCACCAACAGCATGACATACACGAGAACCAAATCTGCGCGGTTGAGGGCTAGGGTCATTCCGCGAAAGGCCAGCGGCACGTTTAGCAGAGCGGACGCCAGAAGAAAAGAGGCCAACCACAATCCTGGCCTGAGCGTGTCCACCTCATTCAACCCGTAATAGGTGACAAATAGAACGGGCGCAACGACGGCCAAGCCTATAGCCGTAACGCGAGACCGCGAGGCCACTTTAAACAGCGCGTTGAGTAGACCGATCAGCACCAAGAAAAGGAAGATGGCTCCGGGCGTATTAAAGTCCCATGCCATGAAGGTCGCGTGCATCGCAGTATTAGCGTAGGGCGCGCCAATAGCCAAAAAGAAGCTGAGAAACACGCCGGTCCAAAAGCCCCGCCAGCTGATGGAAGCCCCCTGGCCTAGCGTCTGGCCATCACTGCGCTCATCCAGATGCTCCGTATAAGCACTGGGAATGGTTCTATTCAATCGTGCTCCATCGGGGTCCCGTTTTACTCTTCTGGGTCATTCCATCGACATGCGCAATGCACATAGACTCAGTGTGCGACAGATCCATCGGAGTGAAAATGACCGGTGATCGGCACCGGCTTATAGACATACTGAGCAATCAGCTCTTCATCGATCTCAACGCCGATACCCGGTCGGTCGGAGACGATTCGATAGCCCTCTCGAATGGGCATTGGCTCGTCGACTACGGCCGCACCCACAGCGTTGCTCTCCATCAGCACGTAGTTGGGAATGGCCGCAGCAAAGTGAGTAAAGACGGCGTTGTTGACGGCGCTGCCCATCAGATGGGGAAAGATGCCAACAAAGGCTGACTCGGCAATGGCGGCAATCTTCTTTATTTGCGTAAATCCACCCGCCAGTGAAACGTCCGGGCGAATCAAACAGACCAACTTGCTGTCGATCAGATCTTTAAACTGCTGAATGCTGTAGAATCGCTCGCCCGTCGCCACCGGCAGGCGCACGCTGCGCGCCATGATCTCCAGTCCCTCAACGCTCTCTGGGGCTAGCGGATCTTCGTAGTAAAGGATCCGATAGGGTTCCAGTTCGCGCGCCAGCGTAATCGCCTCTTCGATGCGCAAATTGCGGTGGATCTCCAGCCCTAAATCGATGCCATAACCGATCCCCTCGCGCACGCCGGCGACCATGGCCAGCGCTTCGTCGATGACCTGACTGGCCGGCTTTTGCTCAAAGCCGCTGTAAAACGGCGTCATGCGCAGCGACGTATATCCTTCGGTGACGTGCCCGCGCGCGCTGGCCACGCGCTCGGGCAGCGTCTCGCCAACAACGTTCTCAAACACCTTTACTCGGTCTCGGCACTGCCCCCCCAGCAGCTGGTATACCGGCAGATTGACCGACTTACCGAGGATATCCCACAAGGCGATATCGATAGCGCTCAGCGCCGCGCTCAGCACCGCACCGGCAAAGTGCGTCTGACGAGAGACAACTTGGAAATGATGTTCAATCCGGCGCGGGTCCTTTCCCACATAATAAGCGGAAAGCTCGTCAAGGGCGGCTTTGACCACGCCGTGGTGGGCCCATAGCCCCGCCTCGCCGTTTCCGACGATACCGGCATCCGTATAGACGCGTATCAGCAGATAGCGATCGACCAGAAAGCTGCGTACTTCTGTTATCTTCATTCGGTTTCTCCCCCCATAGGACTGAGTTTAATACAGGCCCAACAGCCCTTCGGCGCCCAGCACGCCGCGCTCTTCAAACGCCTCGCTCAGCCAGCGCGCGCGCGAAGGCTGCCCCGGATTGCGATAGGCGTAGACCACCGTCCAGCGCGTATCGCTGCCCGCCTGGCGGGGCGTAACGGCATGGGCGGCGTGCGTCCACATCAGCACGACCGAGCCCTCGGGGGCCGAAAGTTCTTCAATCTCGAGTGGCTGTCCGGTAACCGGGTGCACCTTGTCCTGGATCCAGCCGTCGCGCAGTGCGCCGTCCGACTGAAAATCAATGCTAGCGTCTCGGAAGAGGTGGCTGCCGCGCACGACCTTCAGCGCGCCATCGCCCGGCGCAAAGCCGTTGACGTAGAAAAAAATGCGCACGAATCCCAATTCGGGCTTCGTCTCACCGTATTCGTGACTGTGCCAGTGCGCACCTCCGTTTCCGCCGGGTCGATTGAGCGACACGCAGTGATCGTAGCGAATATCTTGACCTAGGATCTCGTGCACCAAACCGCGCATCTGCGGATGGCCAATTAGACTAGCCAGATAGTCGTTATACTCGGCCGCGTAGTGGCTCGGTTTATAGTCTTCATCACCCGGCATGAGCGATTGGATGTGACTGAGTGCCTCGACTAAACGCATTCGGGCATCAGCAGTTAAAAATCCAGGCAAGACAATATGACCATCGCGGTCCATTTCTTCTTTATCTTCCGCACGCCAAGCGCGGTCGGTAAAAACCGATTCCATTTTTGCCATGACCAATCTCTCTTTTCTGCGATGCGATCTGGCTCCACATAATCTGACGGATTTCAGCGCCGCCATCAAATCGAGAGGACCGCTATTTCTGCGCTTGGTTCCGGTCGAGACCTATAGACATACCCGCGTAATTTTCGTATGCTGAAACCGAGGAGACGACCTATGCACCTAACGGTAGACCAACTGCGTTTTTTCAAGGAAAATGGATATCTCATCGTGCGCAACGTGCTCGATGCAGATCTAATGGAGCGAGCACGCACACGGCTGTGGGAATACGCTCCGCCGGGGCGCTCTCGCGCCGAGCCAGCGACCTGGGTAGGCCCTTTCCTGCCAGAAGAAGAGGACGTGGAAAAGCCCAACCATCGCCGCGGCTTTCGCTGGCAGTACCGCGAACCTGGCAGCGAGGACTGGATGGTCGACCTATTGGCCAAAAATCCAGTTATATGGTCTATGGCCGAGCAGATGGTAGGCGAGGGAACACTGGTAGAGCCGCAGCGCATTCGCGGCATCTACTGCACGATGCCCTATGGAGAGGCGCCTCTACCTCCGCTCCAGTGTCACTGCGATGGGCACCCTTTTCACTTAGGCGTAGTGGGCTATATAGACGACGTGCCGCCCAACGGCGGGGGCTTTGCCGTATGGCCGGGCAGTCACGCCCCGTTCTATCACTCCTTCAAGTCACAGTACTTAACCGAAACAACCGACGCGTACGACACTGTCCGCCAAGAATTTAACGAGAAAAAGCCCGTCGACTGCTACGGGCGAGCCGGCGACATCGTTTTTTGGCACCACCGACTAGGCCATATGGCCGCACCCAACGCCTCAGGACAAATTCGCCAAGCGGTGCTGTACGACTACGTAAAAAACGATTTAAAAGAGACGCAAAAAGAAGGTCCCCAGCCCGATATGTGGCGCGACTGGTCCCAGGCCCTGCGCGATGCCTAAGGCGCTTCCAACCACACACCTTCATGCTTGAAAATTCGATACACAGAGAAGCTCTACCCCTTGACGCAAACACCCACGCCCATGCTAGCTGTTAAAAGAGTAAGAAACACCAATGGCAGTTTCGGTCGTAAATATGTCTATGCGCTCAAACGCGCGCTTGCAAACGCCACCAAACACGATCGATCTGTTCCTTTACCATGGTGTTTTAGTCCTCTGATGCAATGATAGTTCGCGGACGATCAACGAGGTTGCGTAAATAGTCGCAGTAGGCATTGCCCTTGGCCATACCGGCGATCGCCAGCATCTGTTCGGCATCTATATAGCCCCTCGCGTAGGCGATCTCTTCAATGCATCCAACCTTCAACCCCTGGCGGTGCTCAATAGTCTGCACGAAGTTGCTCGCCTCCAGCAGGCTCTCGTGCGTGCCCGTATCTAACCATGCAAAGCCGCGTCCCAAGACCTCGACGTTCAGCTGGTCGCGCTCTAAATAGACCTTGTTGAGGTCCGTAATTTCTAGTTCTCCGCGGGCAGAAGGATTTAAGCTGCGAGCAATCTCAACTGCCTCTCCATCGTAGAAATAAAGACCAATGACCGCATAGTTCGAGCGGGGATTCTGCGGTTTTTCCTCAATCCCGATCGCCTTTTTATCGACATCAAATTCAACGACGCCATAACGCTCGGGATCTTGCACGTAGTAGGCAAATACCAAGCCCCCTTCTTGAATCTGTCCTGCACGCTGCAGCCTATTGGACAGGCCATGTCCGTAGAGAAAGTTATCGCCCAGCACAAGCGCGCTGGGCTGCCCATCGACAAAGTCTGCGCCAATCGTGTACGACTGGGCTAGCCCTTCCGGTCGCGGCTGAACCGCATACTGTATATCGAGCCCAATATGCGATCCATCGCCAAGGAGCTGGCGATACAAGTCGATGTGTTCAGGCGAAGAGATAACGAGTACTTCACGGATTCCAGCGAGCATGAGCACAGACAGCGGATAGTAAATCATCGGCTTGTCAAAGACCGGTAGAATCTGCTTTGAAAGTGAAACCGTCAACGGATAGAGTCTAGTGCCCTGACCCCCCGCTAGTATGATACCTTTCATAAGACTTCCCGTTGTACATGAAGAGCAATAGACCGCCAATGGCTGTGTCGTCTCTCTAACGCAGCCCATATATTAATATGTCATATTATCGACCTGACGACCACTCTTAAGGGAATTCAATGAACATTGTTCTCGTCGGCTATCGCGCTGCCGGCAAATCAACCCTGGGATGGCTGCTTTCCAACGCGCTCAATATACCTTTCTTAGACATTGATCGCGGCATCGAGCAGCGCATAGGCAAGCAGACACTAACAGAGTTTTACAGCGAAGTTGGCGAAGAGGGATTTCGCCCGATAGAAACCGATGTGGTAGTCGAGATGTGCAGTAGCAACCGTGCGGTTATCGCCTTTGGAGCCGGCTCGCTAACGCGCGAGCGCAACCAACAGGCGGCAACAGAGAATTCGCTCGTAGTCTACCTGCAAGTCCCCGTAGCCGAGTTGTGGCAGCGCATCCAGTTCGATCCCAGCAGCGACCAGACGCGCCCCAACCTAGCCGGAGGCGGTATGGAAGAGGTCGTTCATATGCTCGCCCAGCGCGAGCCCATCTATCTGGCCTGCGCCGACTTAGTGGTCGACGGCACTAAAGAACCCGAGGTATTGCTGCAGCGCGTCGTTGAAGCATACGGACGCGCTGCTCCTAACCAAGTTTAGCGTTCTATCCGGCGAATGCCGGAGACGGCACGCCACTGCACTGCGGATTGATCTTCACCAACGAACCGGCCAGGGGCTGTTCTACCAGCGTGGCGTCATCCATCTGCTGACATGCCGACGTAATGTAGAGCTCGTCCATATTCTTTCCGCCAAATGCGCAGGATGTCACGTTGGAGAACGGCATTTCGTATTCGGCCAGCAGCTCTCCACTCTGTGGATCGTAGCGCTTGACAGCCCACCCGCCATAAACGGCAATCCACAGCGTTCCTTCACCATCAATAGCCATTCCATCATAGACGCCTGCACCTTCATTCTGACACACTGCGCGCTCATTGCTAATATCTCCCGTATCGACGTCGTAGTCGTAGGCACGCACCGTATTGAGCGGCGAGTCGATAAAGTACATGGTCTTGCCGTCGGCTGACCAAACAATGCCGTTGGAGATCGACACCGAATCGATCTTCTTACTCACGCTGAGATCGCAGTTCAAGCAGTAGAGCGCACCGGCCCCCGTCGCGCCGCCAAACTCCATCGTACCGGCCCAAAGGCGGCCGGCAGGGTCGCATTTACCGTCGTTAAATCGGTTGGCCGGCACGCCGCGCTCGGGGTCGCGGCCCAGCGGCGTGAGTTTTTCACTTTCCAGGTCAACGTGGGCAAAGCCATTGTGGAGCGCTACGACGAGCCCACCGCTCTGCCTCGGCACGACCGTGCCCACCGCCTGACACGTGTCTATGGTACGATTCACGCCGCGCTCGGGGTCGTATAAATAAACCTCATGACTCAATATGTCGACCCAGTAGAGCACACCCTTTTCGGCATCCCACAGCGATCCCTCTCCCACCAGCGTGCGCTTTTCGACAACCTGTTCTATATCGACCGTCTGTTTAACTGTCATATCTCCACCTCTTAAAATATATTGCGTATACGAATTTTATTCGCTCTGCGAGGTCTACTCATATCGGCGTCTCTTCTCAGCCTTCATGGCGCTCTCGCTCCACCTTTTCTTCGTGCAGCACGCGCATAATTGGATGGTGGCTCATTCCTTGGGCACGCAGTTCGGCATAGCGCGCCTCGTCGACGTTTTCGCGGTTGAGATAACCGCGAATATCGTACGATCCCTTTTGCGTCGGTTCGAGCAGTCCTTCAGCCAACATTAGTTCAAGCGGATAGCCCTTTTCCTGTAAAGGTAGGCGAACCATCTGGTGCCGACGCGCAGACTCCAACAGCGCCATTAGAATTTCTATCGTAGCTCGCGCACGCTCTCCAGAACCGCGGTGTTCCTCCGCTCCTTCGATCCAAGCGATAAGCTCTTTTGTTTGGCGCGCGTTGGCCATCCCACCGATTGTATCGATCTGGTCAGGTGCAAGGCCTAAGTCCTGCGTTTGCCATCCTCCACTCTCCGCGTTAAAGAGCCGCGTCCAAGTCTCCGTCGTCTCAACCATGCCTTCTGTGCCGCGAAATACGAATCGCGCACAGGAAGCATCCTGCATATCCAAGTCACACTGCATAAAGATTTGCGTACCGTCTGTCATATGCACCAGTCCCATGCAGCCGTCTTCTATCGGCGTATCGCGCTCAAAACGCTCACTCTGACGCTCAACCGCCCCCATAACCCATTCAGCCGTCGGATCTCCCATGACAAAGCGCATACCGTCTATCGCGTGCGTGCCGCAGTTTAGCAGTCCTGCTGCTACTTTGGCATCAGCACGTATCAGTTGACCAATAGCTCCTCCCTGCACCAACTCACGCGCCTTCTCCCACCCTGGCGTAAAGCGCCGCTGATGACTCACGACGAGCTTCGTACCGCGCTGTTGACACGCATCTACCATCTCATCGGCCAATCCCAACCCAACTGCCATCGGTTTCTCACATATAACGCCCTTCACCCCCGATTCCGCGGCAGCTAGCGTAGGACCTGGATGTAACAAGTGCCAAGTGCAAACGCTCACCATATCTGGCACGATTGCATCGAGCATGTCCTCAATCTTGCCATAGGCCTGCGCAACCCCATACTCCTTCTGAAACTGTTCGCGAGCAACATCTAACGGATCAACTACGGCAACTACATCCACGCCGGCCAGCTGATAACCGCGCACATGATGATGTGCAATATCACCACAGCCGACGATGGCAGCCGTATACCTTTGTCCCATACTATCCCCCTGTTATCTGAAGAAATGATTCGAGTGCCCTTTGCACTACTAATACGCGCTAGCGGCTGTGATCCTGTTTGTTCATAGCTCGACGAATGACAGCCTCAGCCCACTGTGGACGCAGAGCATATACAGCTGTCAACAGCTTGAGTTTCCAAGGCATGACCAACTGACGGGGTCGGTCAAGCATCCCCTGCGTGATCTGCCGACTAGCCTCCTCAATCGTAATGGATTCGCTGCTATGACGGCGCGAAGTAGCTCCCAGCGCTTGACCATCTTTTCCAAGCGCACTCTGCCGCAAATTCGTCCCACGCAACCAGTGCGGCAATACGACCATTACATCAACGCCCGTTCCTATCAACTCTAAGCGAAGCGTATCGCAAAAACCCTGCACCGCATGCTTCGAGGCCACGTAACCGCTATGCAAAGGTACGGGGACCTTGCCCTGTACAGAAGAGACGGCAACAAAAAGTCCGCGACTAAGCTTCAGAAAGGGCAAAGCCGCATAGGCTGCGTGCACCACCCCCATGTAATTGACGTCAATCAGACGACGAAATACGGCTGGATCTTCCACCTCGTCAAAGCGCACCCACATACTAATGCCGGCATTGGCAATCACAAAGTCGATCCCACCCCACGCTTCCGCAGCACGCCACACGGCTGCCTGCACGTCGTTGGCCTGAGCCACATCTCCCGTATCGACCAATACCTCTGCTCCGCTCGCTCTACACTCTTGTGCTACAGTTTCTAAGCGCTCGGGATTGGTGGCAAAAAGCGCGATTTTAGCGCCCTGTTCGGCAAGCGTATGGGCCAAAGCGGCCCCAAGGCCCGACGAAGCGCCCGTTAACACCACTCGCTTGTCTTTCATCATGGAGAATCGCCAAATACGCCATTTCCGGCAGAAAAGATATTATTGGGATCCATAGCGTGCTTGGCTTGACGCAGCACATGCATGCTATTAGCACTGTGCACCTGCGGTAAGAATTCCTTACGCACTTTACCGACGCCGTGATGATGAGACAGCGACCCACCGTGATCGAGAATAACCTGGCGCAACGCACTCTCTATGTCGTGATATGTGTGTTCGGGATCGTCCAAGCCAACGCAGGAAAAAGCCATGGTAAAATAAATACAAACCCCTGTGTGATAAGTCTGCGTTACGCGAAAAGCTAAATAAGGCGTTCCTGCAACCTGACGTTCTTTGCACTCTTGCCACAGACGCTCACGCACGGCTGATGTAACTTGCAAGATACGATCCCACGGAACAGATGTTTCAAAAGTTTCACCAAGGATACCAAATTGGTTAAAGAAATCGCGTATATAGGCGATTCCAAAGGTCAACATATATCCACCCTGTCCCGCACTTGCACCACCCGATATAGCACCGTATTTCTTAGCTATTGAAAAGATAGTTTTTTCCTGATGGGCCACTTCGTTGGCCGTACCCTCCATGGCAATAGTACAGGCAGCCAATTCACTTATATCAAAATTTTTCACTTTAGAAAGAAAGAATTGCTGAATGCGCTTCTCTATCTTCTTGAGCCCTTCAGCCTCCGGTTTAAGAGCTTGCCCAAAGCGATATTCGTTGTTGTTAACCAGTCGAATACTAGCCGGCAATACGCCTTCCTCGTGACGCAGCTCCTTTAGGAAAGCAACACCGGTGGCAAAATCTGGAAACACCAAAGAGCCAAACTTCTGCACTGTAGGCAACGGGTACACTTTGATCTTAGCTTTGGTTATAAGGCCAATATTACCTTCGCTGCCAAAAAGAAGACCGCGTGGCTGAACACTGGTGGAATTACGGGGCGTTGCAGATAGCGTCTCAACGACGCCCGTTGGGGTAATTAATGTCGCTTCAAGGACAATATCCTCAATATTTCCATATTTATTTTTCTTCATACCACTAGCATTAGTCGAGATCCATCCGCCCAAGGTGGACAACTCAATGCTGTCGGGTTCATGACCCGAAGTATACCCACGTGCCGTTAGTTCGCGCTGTAACTCACGTCCACAAATACCAGCTTCTACACAGGCCACTAAATTGTTTTCATCGAGCGACAGAATCTGGTTCATCCGACTCATATCCACAGAGGCAATGGGACGCTCTTCAGATTTGAGCAATGACAGCGATCCGCTAACATTTGTCCCCCCACCGTAGGGTATTAAGCACACTCCATGCTCGTTAGCCAACTCCACAATACGATGCACGTCGTCTTCGCTTTGTGGATATATGACCATATCGACATAACGCTCTAAAGCCTCACCGTATAGAACACGATACACTTCGTTTACACTAAGTTGACCGTGGCTGTGACGAAGTCTTTCGGAATCAGACACCTTAATCTGTTCGTCAGTTATTGTCTCCTTTAACGCATATTCAAATTTGGTATTAATGCGAGAATCAGGCAGTTTTTCTGGTTCTTTCTCGGATAGCATGTCTTGTGGACGAAATGACAAACCGAATATTTTTTCTGCAAAAGGAATCAGATAGGGCATGGTATAGCCACAAATTGGATACCGATCGCCCGTAACCCGGACACTCCGCTCATCTACAAACTCAAAACGCGTATCGGCATAGCCCCACCCATGAGCATGACGTTCACCAGCCTCGTATGAATAACTCTTATTGCTTTTCATCGACTTGCTCCATGCTAAACTAACTGAGTGAATTTCGTTTCAGAACGCGGGCAACTCGGTCAGTGCACTACCCGCTATGTTTTCGCCCCGACCGTGCCAAACCCTATGCGTTGGATTCCGTTCAGGAAGTACCTTTGAAGTCAAAGAGAAGTACCGCATAGTATACCCGCAACGGCGCACGACACTCTCGTTGGCAGTCGCTCCGTGTATGATACGCGCATCGTGCAAAGAACATTCGTTTGGCTCTAACTCAAAGTACACGGCCTTGGTCTCATCGCGTTGTTCAGCAACGATTTGACGGGAAAAAGTGTTATGCGCCTGATCTACTTCTTCGTATTGAGAAAAACCGTTGACGTGCGTTCCCGGAATAACACGCATACAGCCGTTGGCACGCGTAGAGGGGTCAATCGCCAGCCAAACAGTTATGATCTGATCCATGCGGTCCAAACGCCCGTTCCAATAGGCCGAATCTCCATGCCAAGGCGTTGCGCGACCAATCTGAGGCTCTTTACAAATAAAGTGACTGCTCCACAGACCGATATTCGGACCTATAAAAGGCTCGACCAGATCAAGCACTTGGTCAGCGAGCAAAAATTCAAAGAGGGCCGGATACCTAAAATGCGGTAAGTCAAGTTGATCAGCACGCCGACCTTTGTCTTGATCGGCTAGTATCTCTTCAAAAAGAGTACACAGCTGAGCAAACTTCTCATCGGTAAAAAGCGGCTTTTTGTGCAGCCAGTAGCCGTTTTCTGTGTAAAATCTGGCGGCCCTATCTGTAGACACGTATGCTCTTCCTAATGTAGTTTAGCCCGAGCCAATCCTGAGATAAGAAAGTATGGCTCTCACCGCCGGCCTGCAAGCGATGCGTCTTCGTTCGATTGGATGATTGAAACGCTATTTACTACTTTACCATGCAGCATATATCCCCACTTGTCTAAGGCAATAGGAGTTACTATGCCTAAAAAAATAACTACCCCCGATGTAAAGCGTCCTGCTAAGAAACTGATCAAAGCACTGCAGGGCATCAGCGCTGCAACGGCTGCCGGCGAGTTGAGAAAATTAGGTATTCGCGACCCGAGCTTTGTTGGCCCCGTGCCGCGCACGCCAGGCAAGAAGGTTATTGGACCGGCCATCACTTTACAGTTTATGCCCATCCGAGAAGACGTCTACACCGTGGGCGAATACACCGACCCCGAACTCCAACTCCATCGCCACGCGCTGTATCATACCCAACCCGGTGACATCGTGTGCGTAGACGCGCGGGGCGATATGCAAAGTGGCATATTTGGCGAAATGATGCTCACTTATTTCGCTGGAGCCGGCGGTGCTGGTATCGTCATAGACGGCTGTATACGCGATTTTCCGCAGGTCGTAACAGACCTTGACATCGGCTTATGGATAAAGGGAACGACGCCCAACTTCCATACGCAGACCAATATCTTCCCCTTTGCAGTCAACGTGCCCATTGCCTGCGGCGGCCAGTTTGTCATGCCTGGCGATATCATCATTGCCGACGACGACGGTGCAGTGCTCGTCCCAGCCAAACTAGCGCCGCAGTTGGTCACCGCAGCACAAGCCCATGCCGAGTGGGAAGTCTTCAGTAAAATGCGCTTAGCTGAAGGGGGACACCTGCGTAAATACTATCCGTTGAGTGCCGCTGCGCGCGTCGAGTATGAAGCGTGGAAGAAAGAGCAGATAAACGACGACAAACCTACTCCCCCAAAGAAGAAAAAGCGCACAAAAAGATCTGAAAAATAAACTGATCGAACCGTCCAGCAGGTAAAGCAACGACTCCTAATTATTCTCTGCCCTATTTGCCAGAAGCGCATTTTCCCCATTTTCCAGAGAGCAAACCATGACAGCGGACCCTCGACCCAATATTGTCTTTGTCCTCACCGATGACCAAGGCTATGGCGACCTCAGATGCCACGGCAACAGCGCGATTGAAACACCTCACATCGATCGCTTCCACAGCCGCTCTGTGCGCTTTAGCAACTATCACGTAGGCAGCACCTGTGCCCCAACTCGCGCCGGCCTGCTGACCGGACACTATTGCAATAGTGCTGGAGTTTGGCATACGATTGGAGGTCATTCACTGCTACGAGCCGACGAGTGGACCTTAGCAAATGCGCTTAGCGAAGCGGGCTATCGAACCGGTCATTTTGGCAAGTGGCACTTGGGGGACAACGCACCATACCGCCCGCATGATCGCGGTTTCGACAGGACGGTTTACCACGCCGGAGGCGGCATAGGTAATACGGGCGATGCTTGGGGGAATGACTACTTTGACGATACCTACTTTAAAAACGGCGCCCCCACGTCCTTTAGCGGCTACTGCACAGACGTATTTTTCCGCGAGGGCATGCGCTTTATAGACGAGGCTAAGGACGAACCCTTCTTTTGCTATATTGCGACGAACGCTCCGCACGGCCCCCTCAACATAGAGCCGCGCTACGTTAAGCCCTACCTCGAATCGACGCCCCACGAAGACCGCGCGCGCTTTTACGGCATGATCACCAACATAGACGAGAATTTTGGCCGCCTCGAAAACCAACTCGAAGCGCTGGGCATCGCCGACAATACAATTGTGATCTTTATGACCGACAACGGCACCGCGACCGGCGTCGAGTTGGACGCAACGCAGTTCCCACTTGAGGGTCCAGGCTCTTATAACGCGGGAATGCGCGGCAAAAAGGGATCGCCTTACGAAGGCGGACACCGGGTGCCTTTCCTACTGCGCTATGCCAACGGCGGCTTTGAGCACGGACGCGATATCGATGCGTTGACGTCCTACGTTGATTTTATGCCAACCCTGTTGGATCTGTGTGGCGTCAAGGCCTCCGGCGAACGCTCTTTTCACGGGGAGAGTTTGACTCCCCTGCTGCGCGGGACGCAAAACGCGCACTGGGCAGAGCGCACGACGTTTTGCGATACGCAGCGGGTGGCTCGTCCCGTGAAGTGGCGCCGCAGCGCGGTGATGCGAGATCGCTGGCGGCTGATAGACGGTTGCGAACTATATGACTTGAGTAGCGATCCCGGTCAGTGCAACGACGTCGCTACACTCTATCCGGATCGCGTAGTCGAACTTCGCGCAGCCTACGAAGACTGGTGGCAGCTCATCTCAGCCCAGTTTGATCGCGACAAGCCTATTGCGCTGGGTTCAGACGACGAGGCAGTAAAAATAACGACGCACGACCTGCGCAACGAAAGCTGCAGCGTGGCGTGGAACCAGGGCCAAGTACGCGCCGGACAGGTGTGCAGCGGGTATTGGGCGGTAGACATCAAGCGACCGGGCTGCTACGAAATCGAACTCAGACGCTGGCCAGAAGAAACGGGATATGCTCTGCAAGCGGGCATTGACGGCGATGACAGTAACTGGCGGCGCGACAGCATAAAGCCCAGCGATGCCCACTACTACGAATCAGGCAAAGCCATTACCGTGCAGTGGGCACAAATCGAGATCGATGGCACGGCGCAACAATGCGAAGTTGCGAGCGACGATGAGCAAGCCCATTTCACCTTAGAACTGGCAGCGGGACCAGCGCAGCTTTTTGCGGCTTTCTACGACACCAAAGAGCGCTGCATGGCGCCCTATTATGCCTACGTCCGCTATGCTGGAGACGCAATCGATCGCGGCGATGTATCTTTGCTATAAGCTGCGCAGATAGGCTTCGACCTCTGCGATATCAAGCACGTCGCCTAAGTCGATATCAATATCAAGCATATTGACCTCGTGTAGCAGTTCACAGCGCTCTCCAACGGCCTGGCGCGGGACCACTACGCGAAATGTGTGTGCCGCATCGCGGCAGGTCGCGTAGACGCAGTGACTGGTGCTCACTCCGGTGACAATCAGCGTATCTACGTCCATCGCCGCTAGCATATCAAGCAAATTTGTCCCCTTAAAGGCCGACGCATACTTCTTGCGCACAATGCGCTCGTCTTCCCGCCGTTGGACACGCGGATCCAGCTCGAAAAACGGCCGGTCTTCCGGGTGTATATTGTCGGCACACTTACCGTCGTGCGGCGTAGGCGGATCAGCCGGGTCGTAGTCATACGTCGTAAAAATAATCGGGATACCAGCGGCGCGCGCGGCGCCCAACATCTGACAGGTGCCCTTTACAACGGAATCAACATTGCTCCCCATAGGCGGCTGGCCCGGACGTGTCCACCACAGCGCAAGATCAATGACAATCAGAGCCGGACGCGAACCAAATCCTCCTCGCGTACCCCATCCCAGCTGTAAATATTGCTCTTTTAACTCTGCCATATGTGCCTTTAAAGGGCCTCGAAGCGCGTCGGGCAAACGCAGCGCCGGCGAGCCAAAAGAGGGCGGCCCCTCTGAATCGCGTGTCGTCATGAATTTTCCCCTTTTCTGAGAAGTAAAGATATAAGAGACCACGGCTGGTCATAACACCAAACAATAGGTCGCACCTTTATGGGTCGCAGCAAATATAAAACATGCGTGCAGCTGACACAGCACAGATCAAGAAAAATCAAGATCCGGAACTCAAAACACACTGAGTTGTCTACAGCACACGAGGACGGCACATCGACATACATTTTTTCTGGGAATGTATTCGACATTGGTTCTGTCTAACCTCACAAGAACACGGCCTGTTCGCACACTGAAAAAAACACAGGAGACCTTGGGAAAATGAAAATAAAATGGACCCATATCGTAATCGCTACACTGAGCATAGCAACAGTGGCAGCAGTAGATGCACAGCGCGGTACGTTGGGTAAGATACGCAACGCTACGGTGGCAGATGAGTTGGGACTAAGCGACGAACAAAAGACGCAGATGAAATCCCTGCGCAAAGCACACCGCGACGCAATCAAGTCACTGCGCGCAAGCGGCGAACGCCCGAACCGCGAACAGATGAAAGAACTCTTTTCCGCTCACCGCGAGCAGATGAAACAGATACTTACGCCCGAGCAATTTGAACAGATAAAAGGGCGGAAAAGTGGGGTTCATGCAGGCCGCAAAGAACGCTATCAAGGCGGTAAATCCTCTATGCATTTCAAAGGGAGACGACGCGCTGCTCTCGTTGAGCAACTGGGCCTAAGCCAGGACCAGCAAAGCAGAGTAGAAGCAGTACACAGCGATTTTGCAGCGCGCATGAAGGAGCTCCACGTCGCGCACAAGGCAGATAGGAAAGCCCTGCTCAGCCAAAATCAGCTAGACGCTTTGGATACCCGTAAAAGCGAAAAGGGATCTCGCAGAGGTAAAGCCGACTTAGAACTCAGCCAAGAACAGCGCGACGCGTTAAAAAGCCTAAAGTTTGCCTATAAAGAAAACTACAGCGCACTAAGACAAGAGCATAAAGAAGCATTTACAGCCATACTGACCGATGAGCAAGTCGCCGCTCTTGAAACCTTTCGCAGCGCGAATTCAAAGCGAGGGCCACGGCGTGGCAGAGCAGGACAGGACGCGGGCGTAGACGCTGACGCGAGCAGCCAGATGAGCGAATCGTCTCTACAGTGGTTCGACGGCAGTGCTCTACCAACAGCAGTGGAAAACAATAGCTGGGGCCGTATCAAGAAAGATCAAGCAGAATAAACACTACTCCGAGCGGCGCAAGCGCGGCGTAGTAAAAAGAAATAGGGCAGCGATGCACTTTTCCTCTGCCCTATTTCTTTTATGCCATTCCCTTTTTAGCCCCGCCCTTTTGCGTAGACCGTTTACTCTAGAAGTAAACCGCCTGGTTTTTTACCTATTTGTAAGAATCTATGCATGTGTGCTTACAACCAGGCCGTGCTCTATCGCAGCCAACCTGTATACACACTCACCGACCAGCGGCTACCGAATGGACCGCCTGCATGATCGCCTTGATATAACCGAATTGAAACGCAAAAGCTTGATCTTTATGCCCAGGCGCGTTATGCCCAGGCGCATGATCGGGCACTACCATATGCGGATATCCAACTTCCCAGAGCGTCTTCATAAGCACATACATATCCATTACGCCCTCATCTGGATAAACCTCTTGGAAATTACCTCTACCACCAAAAATATTGCGAAAATGTATTAGGTGTATTTTTTTGCGCTCTCCGAAATAGCGAATGATTTCCGGTACATCAATAGCGGGATTTTCAACACTCTCGGCCATACAGCCCAGGCATAGGTTCAAACCATGGTAAGGACTAGGACAAATTTCTATAAAATGCTTGAACCCCTCGGCGCCTCCTAGCACGCGGTCGACGCCCTTAAAACCAGGTGGCAACCAAGGGTCACAAGGATGACAGGCCATCCGTACCTGAGCCTTTTCTGCCACTGGAATGACGCGCTCTAAGAAAAATGTGATGCGCTCCCAGTTTTGCTCAGCGCTAACAGGATCCTCATAGCGCGGTGTAGCGGCATCGGCTTTCTCCAAATTAAACGTCGAGTAGCTAACATCTCCACGTCCCAAGGGCACACTCTCTGTGCGCTGGTTTTCCATTTCGCACAGAAAGTATTTGATCGCGGGAATGCCCGCGTCTCCAGCCGCGCGCACCATCTTACACACCGTTTCTACCTCTAGCTCGCCCTGCTTAAAGTCTCCCCGCATGAAGGCAGGTATACGCGACCCGTCCGTATTCAGCGTCTGCACCGGCAAGGCGACCATTTCCAACTCGATTTCGTACTCAGCACATTTAGCTTTCTGATCAGCTAGCCATTCCACATCCCACCCAATCTCCCGATCAATGGGCATTTTATTAATCGCCATATTGGCTACCCCCTGGCGATTAAGAAAACCGAGATCTTCGTCCGAGTTAGTAAAGCGCTGCGTACCGATATGCATTTGAGCTGCGTGAGGTTTCCACAATCCGTGCGGATCATCCATCCCTACAGGTCGTTCATCGTGCACGATAGGCTCCCATCAATTATCCGTTATTGCTTCCGTTTTCGATCCTCTATGGACTATCAAAGAACGGTGTCAGCTCCTTCAGACGTCTGTTGGTCATTGTCATCTTTTTCCCATTCTAAGTGCTGGTATTCTTCCGGCGTGTTGTCCTGGCGCCACGAATGGAAATCGGCTTCAATTTCGTCACTCCACTTGCTGTCCATCTGATGCGAATTATAAACTCCTTCGTGAATGCGCTGAAACTGAAACGTCTCGCGTAACTGCACGCGCTCAGCACGAATGCAGCACTCTTCGGCCAGGTGCGGCGGTATAAACAGGATGCCGGCAATTGTACCCAACACCACATCGCCCGGCATGCAAATCGCTTTCCCTATTCGACAGGGCACATTGATTCCCGTAAGAGTGACATCGCCGATGCCCGTTGGATCATTGCCGCGATAAAACGTCACTAGATCATTGATATCTTTTATCTGCTGCACGTCGCGAATACCGCACCACAGTACCTGTCCCTTGCCACCGCGCGCAGCGATCGCGTTAGACAGATTCCCGCCTGAGTAGGTGCCCTGAAATATCTTGTCGAACATATCGATTACCATGACGTCGCCCGTCTTTAGCGTCTCGATAACCCAAGAATTAAAGAAACCGGCACGGCCCTCTTCCTTTTGTCCATACTCCAGTAACGTGTCGTGCAGATCGGGACGCTTCGGTACCATAACGCCTGTCACCGCCCGACCAACGAGCACCTTATCTTCCGGGATAACTTTCCATTCATCTTGAAATTGGTGATTATAACCATGTCCCGCTAGTACGCCCCAGGCCTCCTCGAGGGCCACGTGCTGCATACGCTTGAGTATATTGTCGGAAACGCGCGGGCGACCATTATCATCGCGATCACCCTCCCAATGAGGTGTCAATTGCAGAATGTCTTCTCTATTGTCGTATTTCACGGTGTGGGTCTCCTCTACAGTGGGAACAGATATGTATTTAGAAACAAAGCTAGGGATATATCGCAGCTATGTCCACGCAAGAAGGTGCGATATTTTGACCCAGGTTCGTATAATTGGAGTGTGGCGAAAGAGCGCTCAGCTTGCGCGTCGGTAAGAGGCTTCGAGTAAGATGTCGCGACCACGCTGCGTGTTAATGGTAGGTTTTAACTGCATCAACAGAGCATAGAGACCAAAAAGGAGGCGGTTGACAAATAGAAAATGTTCCGAAGCGCGAATGTCACGCCATTGCATCGTAGCACGTATATACTCAGTGAGTTGGCGGCGAAAGTCCGTATCTCCGAAGTCAAAGCTGTCACTCATATAGGGCTTGAGAACGAAGCAGCCAAACTCGCGCAGGAAAGCAAAAAGCTCATCCTGTGGACCAGAAGAACGCTCATCGAGGATGCCCATTTCGTTGTAACATGCACGTATGTTTTCGATGTCGCCCCTGATGTGCGCAGCAAGTAAGTAAACACAGGTATCAAGAAAATCACGTGGAAACTCTTTCACACAACCGAAGTCGATTATTCCTAATCGGCCATCTTCGCGAAAGAGAAAATTACCTGGATGAATGTCAGCGTGGAATGCATAGACGCACCGTTCAACCTGAACATGTAAAAAATCCCACAGCAATTGTCCAAAGTGATTGATGCTGTCTTGATCAGGGTTGCTATCGAGAAAATCTCCTAAATGCATGCCATCCACGTATGTCATGGTCAAAACACGTTCACTGCTCAGGTCTTGAACCCATTCAGGCATAACAATCCGCTCGTCGTCACTGTACAGCTCAGTGAATGACTCTATTTGACGTCCTTCGTTCAGATAATCCGTCTCTTCCAATAACTTATCGCGGATTTCCGTAAAATAGACGTCGATATCTTGGCCCTTGAATAACGGGCGAAAAAGGGTGCGTGCTATAATCAAATCCGAGTTAATCGTCTCACGCACGTTGGGATATTGTAGTTTTACTGCCAACTGCTGACCATTCAAGCTCTCAGCTCTGTGTACTTGACCAATTGAAGCAGCAGCAACGGCCTGATCGTCAAAGCGGCTAAAAAGCAATTCTGGTGCGCCTTTTAACTCACGACGAATCTGACTACGAACCAGCGCTCGATTCATAGGAGGCACGCGATACTGTGCATCAGCCATCACCTCGATAAACTCGTCAGGCAGCACGCCCGTATCCATGCTCAACGACTGGGCTAGTTTAAGCGCCGTCCCTCGCAGACGGGTAAAATCCTTAAACACTTGAGAGGCATTGTCGTAGTTAAGCTTGCTACGCGCTTCGCCTCCGCTGTTGCCACTCACCGAACGCTTTGCGTAGTAGCGTGCGTAATTTGTCCCCACCTTGAGCCCGGTGCTGGCCAAAATCTTACCGCGTTCGAGCTTACCTGAAGGAAAATCGCTCACCGCATCCATTCCATAGTTCGGGTGAGAAATGCCTTGCCGAACGGAACCTTAATCACGTTGTTGGCAACCAAATATTTGAGTAGATCCCCGCCTGTATAAAAAAGTTCGTTTGAGCGCATCGCCTGACCGATAAAGGCGGCGATTTTGTCGACGAGAGCCATAGTCCGCTCGCTGCCGATGCTATCGTCTGCAATCCAAAAACGAATCACATGCATGTATTCTTTAGCAAAAAATGCGGCCAGTTGCTCAGATCCACAGGTGCCTGCTAAAATCTCGGCAAACAACGATTCCACTTCACGCTGAAAGGCAGAAGTCCCGGAAGCGCGAAAGATTTCTTCGACAAAATGCTCCTCGACAAACTCGCGTTGTTCTTGGAGCAAATCGAACATAACATAGGCGAAGTTGGACATCTTTTCGTCGACTGGCCAATCGGCATAGCCGTCTATCTCAGCAGCCATCATTTTGTAGCGCATGACGCACAGGGGATAAAAATACTTCAATATGGCACCACGCGAAGGAAAGAGGCGGAGTATCTCCACCTTTTTTATACGTGTCTTTTTCGCCAAGTTGGACGTAGTAAAGTTTGCGCGATCATCGACGTACAAGTCGATTGCTGCCTCTACAATCTTCTGTCTTTGGGCGAGCTCATTTTCTCTGTCTGGCATATAGTAGTTGCTTTTTCTTTGTAGAAATTAGGTAGGGTAATACCATAATAACATGTCCAAGAAAAGAGGAAAAGCAAGTAGTGGCGCAAAATAAACGTTCTTGTTGCAATCAACAGATTTTTTAGGCGTCGTGAGTATTTAAACGGTAGAGTGCCCCCAGCACGCGTTCGGACAGGGGACCACCCGCTACGCGTCGCGCATTTTCGCGCACATGATCTGGGTTTGTCGTCCCGACAATAGCCGAATGAACAAATGAATGCGAAAGAGTAAACCGCAATGCCCATTCGAGTGGATCTTCTACCAGTCCTTCCTCTGCCAATAGGGCGTGCACCGGTTCCCAATAGGGACCATCGTGCGTATGAGGCATCTCGGGCAATAGCATGCGCGCATTGGCAATAGGTCGCTTCGCCACAATGCCCATACCAGCGTGCGCAGCTTGGGGAAGCACGGCTCGAATAGCAGACTGATCAACAATGTTAAAAGTGACTTGCAGAGCGTCAAATACGCCTAGTTCAATCGCACACAGCGCATCGTCGCCGTCCCCGCTGTATCCGACGTAACGAACTTTTCCGCTCTCTTTTGCCTTCAATAAAGCTTCGACGGCCTGCCCGGCACGCAGCACGTCAGCCGAGCAGGTGTGCAAATAGACTAGATCTACGCATTCGAGTCCCATTCTCTGCAGCGAACGATCAATACTCCGCTCAATAATCTCCGGCGTGTAAGCAATGCCCTCTTCTCCATCGCATAGGCAACCGCACTTGCTCGCAATGATAAAGTCATCCTCACCATCTTTAATACACTGACCAATCAAAGTCTCGCTATCTACATAGCAATCCGCTGTATCGACAAAATTTATTCCCTCTTCGCGTAACACATTAAACAAGGAACGAACCCCATCCACTCCAATCCCTTCTCCTATACGCGCAGCGCCAAAACCGTGGCGATTGATTGTTAAATCGGTCATTCCAAACTGAATACAATCAGCCATTTTAACTCTTGTTATTGATTTGTCGGACTCGATATACAACAGTAACGATAGCTCTAGATGTATATATTTTTCTTCATTTTTCAATAAAAACTCAATGAAATAGCCGCACTTCACACTCTCTGAGGCTTTAGGTTTAGGGCGTAATTCATCGCTCCATACACAAATGAGAGGAATAAATATGACAAGCGCAACACTCGTTCCAATGGGTACTCTTACCGCCCAAATAGGTGATATGATTGAGGTTGGCGATGGTCCAAAGGGAAAACGGATTTCCGTAGATGTACCTGAAATAACACTGAAAGGAGACGACCTCAGCGCATCGCTAGCCATAAATGATGCAGCTGATTGGCTCACACTGAGCGGTCCTGACGATCAGTTGGGCACGCTCGACGTGCGTTTCACTCTCAAGACAGACGACGGCGCCTTTATTTACGTCGAGTATGGAGGGCGTGCTGATATGCGAACCAATTTAATTGTATCCACTCCAACTTTTCAAACTGGAGACGAACGATACCTGTGGCTCAATAAAGTACAGGCCATTGGCGCGGGAAAGTTTAATCCTGACACAGGTATCCTGGTGTATCAGTTATACAAGGTAGATGTGTTAGAGGATTAGTAAGACGAGATACTCATTATGGACCAATTAACAATGCGATACAGCAACGACCTTACTGAACTTGACATGCAACGACACAGAGATAGAGTAGGAGACCTTTGATGCTGTATAGAGTCGATTGGCATATGCCCAACAATATTTATCGAGACGACATTTTCTCTCGATTTCTCGAAAGTAGTGAAAACCCCGTTTACCAACTGCCTGATGGCCTCGTCATGATCGGTCGCTGGCACGACGTAAGTGCACTGCGGGGAACGAGCATCTGGGAAACGGATGATATCGAGTTGCTCGTGCAGTGGATGCAACATTGGAACGACAAATTGCAGATAGATATAATGCCCTGCGTGGACGACGATACCGCCGCACGCATTGTCACCAAAGCGCTGTATTTAACCTGATAAACCAAATAGAAAAGTACAATATAGCCATAACGGAGCGCTGGGCTCATCAGTTAAAAGACCAAGAATTCTGGGGCGAAACCATGAAATCTCGCCCTACGATCGACCAATCGGCCTGATCAAAAAGCGAGATTTCATGCTCAACATGTATGTAATAAAGTCTACGCGTCTCCTATGACGGTTACAAACTCCAACGTAACGATCTCTTTCGCTCCGGTCTCGATCTCGACAGTATCATCTCCGTCTCCAGTGCTGTCCAGCTCACGCAGGCGATTTTCTGCCAGATCACATACAAACACCTGGTCGAATTCGATTCCCAACGTTAGACGAGCCCGCAGGCTCTCATCGGTAGGGTTAAAAAACCGCACAATTATACCATCGCGCCCATCGACTTTTTTACAAGCCGATAGGACCAGCGGCGCAGGCTGGAGATCAACGAGGGCCGCCGTCGTTGCAATTACCCCCCCGTGTAGTGCCGTCTGCGCCACCTGCGCCGGTGTGTTAAACGCATAAGCTTCAGCGGCAGCAGTAGCGCGCTCACTCCCGTACGGAACTAGAGCATACTCACAGGAAAAAGCCCCTTTACACTGCGCTTCAGGCGTAGGAAAGACGCCCCAATCGCCAAGCCGGTCTACTGCGCGTAAAGCCGTAAGTGCAATTGTATTACGACCATCCTGCAATATTTCATACTCCGGCAGTCCTCGGTTGGCAACCAACAGACCGACGTTTTCGTCGTCAACTGCAACAAAAGCCTGCTGCGGATGACAGTTGGACGGATTCTGCCAAACTTCGCTCGGTACGATCGCGCGCGCCACCTGATCAAACTGACCGTCGGCCACGGCAGTCTCACTCTCTATATCAGTGGGAAAGAGTATGCGCAGCCGATGATTTTCTGACATATTTTCAAGCGACAGACGTACTCCTAATCGGCGGCTTTGCTTTCCAAGAAGTAACTCATAAGCTATCGGCAAAGACTGTCCCCGCACCTGAAGCACGGTCTCAATTTGGCACATTGTATAAACTCCGTTGTCCACAACCGGGCCAATCTGTGTTTGTTCAGCTTTCGCGTGAACGATCTCATCGTCTTCTGGAATTCGATAGTTGTACTCGTCCCCACAATCCAAGCCGTCTTCGATCCTATGCTGATCGCAGAAGCGACGCCCACTCACCTTGTCGACTAAGTCAAATCGACCGTCTGGCTTTAGCTCAACGCGCAGAAATTCGTTTTCAAACGTCTTCGTCCGTGCGACAACGCCGGCCTCTGCAGAAAACACACCGTAAGCGCTCAAACCACCGGCAGGTAATTCCGCTTCAAAGACCAGCCGCACGCGACGTCGATCATAGGGCTGGCGAAAGCCAACATCGGGCAAGTCGTAGTCCCACACCACACCATAGTCTTCTATCACGTACGTTGGCAGCTCGTTACCCGAGACATCGCGCAGAACAAACCCGGAAGTCGCATCGCCTTCGGGTAGATCTATATCGACCTCTATTCGCTCAATGCGCGTCGTAGCCAGCGGATTGAATCCTACGACTGCCGTTAGCGCACCGGAGAAAACGGACGTGTCTACCTGATCTGCCAAGTACTCCATATGCTCACTGCACAGCTGCTTGGCCAGAATAGCACACTTCTCAAAACGGGTGTCCATTTCGCGGTGCACCTCATCACAGGAACAGCCGCATATGCTGTCGTGCGGATGATTCTGCATCAGCGTCTTCCAAGCGTACCACACCATGTCTTCATCGTAGTCACCGCCGTAGTGTGCGGCGAAGGCACCCAGCGGCTCCACGCCTTTTTCAAGTAATATCTGGCACTCCCAGTTGGCTCGTTTCTGATACAGGCGACTGCTCAAAACGTTGGTCAGCGTGCCCCAGCCGTCGGTATACTCGCTGCGCATTTCCCCCTCTTTGACCTGCAGATTTTTGACTTCTCCACGCAGCGCTTCCAAATATGCATCAAAGCTAGAATGCACGAGCTCGGCGTCTTCAACTTCGGCATTAGCCAAACGTAGCGCCGTGCTGATATCGGGCTGAGAGGGCGTATGATCGCAGCCATTCATAAAGAGAAGCTGGGATGTCGTAGCAAACTTAAGACAGGCATCACGCGTTTTATCCACATAGGCTTTAACCTCCCCTTCATCCGAGGGAATTGTCATGGCATTGGCATACCAATTGGCCATAAAAACGCCCAATACTTCTGAACCATCGGGCGCTCGCCAAGTGAATTCCGACTTGTAGCCAATCGCTGCTGGGTCATCGTTATCGACGTCAGGATTGTAGCTGTTAATCCCGCGGCCGAATACGGCATTATCGATGCCAAAGCCCCGCAGGATCTGTGGCATCTGCCCAATATTTCCGAAACTGTCAGGCAGATAACCTAGCAGGCACGGCGTGCCAAATAGGCGAGAGCGCTTCAGTCCCAACGCCATATTACGAACATTTGCTTCGCCGCTGGTCAGAAACTCGTCCTGCAGCACATACCAGGGACCGATCGATAGACGCCCCTCGGCAGCGGCCTTTCGTACGCGCGGTAGGGCTTGCGGGCGAATCTCCAGATAGTCATCCAACGGAATAATCTGACCGTCGGCGTGAAAATGTCGGAAATCGGGGTCAGCATCCATCAAGTCAAGTAGGTTATCAAAGAGTGTCACGAGGCGACGGCGATGCCGTTCAAAAGGCATGTACCATTCACGATCCCAATGTGTGTGCGAAATAACGTGAATTGTATGTCGGGACATATATGTTTCCTCACTAAATATTTTTTATCTTTTTCCAACTCATCCACTAGCATAGCATCTGTTCGTTAAACACACAAGTTTAGATCATCGGTGAAGTGAAGCATACGTCACTATTTTTATACTAACATTAAAAAATTAGGTATTTTACACGTGTTATTGCATACTCAATTTTCTATTTTTTACTAATTCTTTATGCGTTTCTTCACTTATTTCTATATTTTCCCCGAATCTGCATTACCAACAACAACGAGAGAATGATGCTACCAGAGCAGGAAAATTTCTTGAATTATAACACCATTTCGAAAGGTTCAAAAAAATGACACCGGAACAAAAATTAGCCTTACACGCACTAGACTTGACACAATCTAGTCCGCGTGGTCCTCGGGAAATGCTGGGAGGTCTAGTCATTGCAGCACGTACACTCGATAAGGGACGGGCATTTCTTTTAGAACAAAACGGTGAGTATAATTTTGGCGGTTTGCTAGATATGTACCTCCTCGACTTTATTGGCCTAACACTCGATCAGTTTCGCGAACAGATATCCACGGGCGCATCCGACGACGAAATGGCTATTTGGCTTAAGAAGCAGACGTCTAACAAAGAGTCCATTGAGATCATAAGGTGGAACAACCAGATGCGCGACAAACGCTTGAGCGAACTGCCAGATAAATCACAAATGTTTCTGGAAGAATACGTCCCCCGCGTAATTCCAGCTAATCGACGTGTATACTGTTGGTTTGATGTTTACGACATTGAAGAAGGACGGATATAAACACGATCAGAATTTATAAAAATCGTGTTCATGAAATACATCGCCACATCTTCTCGATAACATATCCCAATCACAGTGTATGCGCTGAACGAAACGCATACAAGAATAGGGAGTGCATTAACCGCATTCCCTATTCACACCACTTCCTTAAGTCACCCGCAGACGTATAATCAGTCGATTTCTTTCCAAACGTCCATTGTAGTGCTACCAGGCACTATAAAAGTAAAAAAATCTTGCTGATTGGTCACTCCATACACCAGCGGGTCGCTTGGCAATTCATCAAACATAAACTCGCACTCTACACGAAATGATTCGCCGAACTGATTGATATATCTCTTTGGAGGACGATAATTTGAATCGTTCTCGCTTCTCTGCTTGTCCTGAATGCGAAACCACTCCGCCATTTCTTCATATTTACCCGGCACAATAAGATGAGATAGTCGAACTTTGAATCCCATTGTCTTGCTACTCCTTTTAGGTTAATAGAGACGTCCTTCATTTATGCTCCCCAAAATACCCAAAAGGAGGATAGATATTCGACCATTCTAGCCTATTTTTATCCACTTTCAAATAAATTCTCACCGATTGAACGCAGATCCATTCCTATTGACTCTTATCTTTTGCATACAGCCTAACGAACAAAGTAAATCCGGAATGATATGCTATGAACGATAATGAACTATCAACCGAACGCCGTCACGAAATTGATGCTCTACGCGTGCTCGCTTTGTTAGCACTCATAACTATGCACTCGACCGTCGGTTTTGGTCCAGCAGCAAAGTGGATTGGAATTCCGCAAAACGACGTATTTCTAACATGGCAAAAGATACCGGTGTCGCTTTTCAATCTCCTGCGTATGCCAATCTTCTATGTGATTTCGGGCATGGCAATTTGGTTTTCACTGATGCATATGTCCACTAGAGAAGTATTGACACATAGACTACGCCGTATTGCAGGTCCTTTGATATTGGGCTGGTTTGTGATGGCTCCTCTATGCCATTACACGGGCAGTTTATTCTATTCAGAACCGTATCAGTATGAGCCGGCTGAGTTGTACTTCTGGTTCCTTAAAAACATACTTGTTTACATGGCTTTGCTGACTCCCTTAGCGGCACGCGTCGCAAGCGATAGAGGTCAGTCCGTGCGTCAGAGTATAAAAACGGGTTGGAGTAAAGGCTATATACCTCTTGCCGCCTTATTACTATTTTCTGCCGAAAGCCTGTTGGTAGATCCGAAAGATTATCCTGCATATTTCTACGGCATCCACAGTTGGCTAATCGGCTTCTTGTGCTTTTTTTTGGGACTGTGTTGTGCCATTGGAGGCTCCAGTTTTAGGAAGTTTGTGCTACGATTTCGCTATATTTTTCTTGCATTAGCGTTCACTTTTTGGCTAGGATCCTTTATTCATGAGTCTCTCTACAGCGAAAGGGTGCCCAGTATATTGATGGGCATACAAAGTCTGCTTAGCATAGGTGCCGTTCTGGGCTTGGCAACGGCACATCTAAACAAAACCATGCCTTTTTTTCAATATGCTCGTGCTGCGGTTTTTCCTGTTTATATATTGCATTTTCCAATTCAATGCATTCTCTCCTACATGCTCTTTCCATTAGTGCTACCTGCTACACTCAAACTGATCCTCCTCAATATTGGCATACTGTTTTTGTCTGTGGCGATCTACGAGTTCATACTGAGTCGAGTACCCGTATTAAACTCGCTCTTTGGCATAGCAAATAAAAAATCAGAGTAGTGCAGCGATGAACAATAATGACTTAACCAACGAACGCCATCACGAAATAGATGCACT
>CAXGPR010000019.1:0-51637 GCA_964011675.1 uncultured bacterium | reverse complement strand
CATGGCGTTCGAGGGGTGTGACGCGTGGAAGTAACATAATCATCATATAAACAATATTTTATGACAAAATGATCCCGGTGCTCCCGGGGCATTCAGTCTAGTGTTTCCCAGTCTTGTGCGTCCAGTCCGAGATTGATACCGGCCTGTTGAATGCGTCCCCAGGTCGTGTAGTCGATGGGAATACCCGCCCGCTTGCGTTCCTCGGCTGAGCGATACTCGGGGTCGCCGGGCAGTAAGATTTCTCCCACGTATCGGACCAATCCGGCTGCTGCGCACCCCTGGCCGCTGAGGACTTCTCTCAAGATTTCCACGATAAAGTTCAGACATTAGCCCTTGTAAGCGACCGGGCCGCCCAGCGGCAAAAGCGATGGGATTTGTGCTGAGCTTGCCGTCAAGGCCCCACTGTAAGGTGCAATCTGCCGGCCCAGATGGCCCGCATCGCAGAATACGACGCCTACGAGTCCAGCGCGTGCAACCTGCAGCGGATAGGCTCCAACGCGGCCTACGTGACTGGTGTTACGGCGCATTTCGTCGGCGTCTACTTTGTGCATCGGTAATCTAATCGGGGGATTGTGTTTTTTTAGGACGTTGCCAACGTGCGCGCTACTTCCACGTCCCATGCGCCGTCCACCTGCACGCCGTACTCGCGTAGACCGCCAGTGGCGTTCGGTCCGGAGATGAGCGGCTTTTCATCTGCCATGTTTGCTTGTGGCACATAGTCGCAGTGTAGAAAATGAAAGGCCATGCCGGCGCGCTCGTGTTTGGTTAGGTTGGCCTTGGTGCAGTGGGCGGTTCCGTAACAAAAGAAAGCGACGCCGCCGGCGGCTAGTTCGATCGGTACAGCGTTTTCTTCGGTCACCCGGCAGTGAATGTGGTGGTCGGAGTTGGGATCTCGGCTGTGTTCGTACTGTTCGCGATGCGAGCCTGGTACGACGTGTATCGTGCCGTTGGCGATTGTCGCGTCGTGAATTGCCACCCACATGGCGGTGCCCTTAAGTGGGTCTGCGATTTTGAAATAGGCGTTGTCTTGGTGCCAGTCTGTGCCCGTTCCGTGGCGGCCAGGTTTTAGAAACATCTGGTCTAAGTGCAGTATGGCTGGTGTGCCAATTAGCTGAGCGATCGCTTCGCGAACGCGCGCAACAAAGGGCAGAGCGCGGATAAGGTTACTTTTGTCGTACAGTGGGATCAGCTGCAGGTTCACTCGTTCTGTAGAGGGTGTCTGACCATCGCCGTCGGTGGACACGTTGCGCACGAGGCCTTTGCGCTTAAAGCGATTTACCTCACTTTGAAGCGCCTCTACTTCGCGTGCGTCAAAGAAGTGTGGAACCGACGTGTAGCCTTCCCGTTGAAACTGCGCGGTATGCTGGTCGTTTAGCGTCATGCGGTTTGTAGCTCCGGATAAGTGAATGGGCGGAGATCAGATCGAACGTTGATAGCCAATGCTAAGACACTGCTCCCAGTTCGTGCAAGAGAGCTGCTGAGGTGCGCATGCCGCGGTGAAAGTTTCGAAGCGCAAAGCGCTCGTTGGGACCATGCCAGTTGTCGGTAATTTGACCCAAGCCTACCAAAAGAACGGGCGCCGCGGTGCGCGCAGCAATGTCGACGACAATGGGAATTGAACCACCTTCTCGCGTGACTAATGCCTCGCAGTTAAAGCCTTGCTTGATGGCGCTGAGCGTCGGGGCTACAAGCGGGTGATCGATGTCTAAATGATAGGCGGGGGAACTGTGTGGACGGCTAAATTCGACACGCGCGCCCTGCGGTATGCGTGCGCTAATACACTCTTGTAGCAGCGACTCTATGCACGCTGGATTTTGGCCTGGGACTAGGCGAGCTGAGATGGCTGCGTGCGCCATGGAGGGAATGACCGTGCGCGGGCTACCCCCGCTCAGATAGTTGATCTCCAGTGTAGGGCGCGTCCAGCGCTGCTCTAGTAGTGAATAGCCAACTTCACGTCGGAGAGCCGGCACGCCCAGTTCTTGCATATAATCCTGCTCGGGTGCGTGAAGGGCTTCGTAGTGACGTTTCTCTCTCGCAGACAGTGGCTCAATGCCGTTGTAAAAGCCCGGCACGGCAATCTGTCCATCGGCATTGTACAGACCGGCTAGAGCCTGTACGAGCACGGCATTGGGGTTGTGCACAATGCCGCCAAAAAGGCCTGAATGGACGTCCTGCTTGGGTCCCCGTACGCTGATTTCGAAATAGGATATTCCGCGCAGGCCCAGAGTCAGTGAAGGACGATCGGGGCCATACATGCTTGTGTCGGAGATGACGGTGCACAGAAAGGGAGCGTATTCGTCTAATCCGCCGTTTTGCACAAAGGTTTCCAGAGCTTGACTGCCGCATTCTTCTTCTCCCTCAATGACAAAGAGTAGGTCGACGGGCAACGGTCTACCTGCTTGTAGCATGGTTTCCACCGCTTTGATATGGGCAAACGTCGGACCTTTGTTATCGCTGGCTCCGCGCGCAATCATATAACCGTCGCGTTGTTCGGCGGCAAACGGATCAACTGTCCAAGCTGCGCGCGGGTTGTCGACCCCCTGCACATCGTAATGCCCATAGATCATGACGGTGGGGCGCGCGCTGGAAAATCCGGGACTGCGTGCGATCACTAGAGGATTAGTGTTGGCGCCAATCTGCGCCTTTTGCACCGCGAAGTTCATGCGGGTAAACTGGCTGACGAGAAAGTTAGCCGCCTCCTGTATGGCCTGGCTGCTGTCGACGTTAGCCCCTGCACTTATGCTGGGAATGCGGACGAATTCGGCCAGTTGCTCGATGCATTCGCCGACGCTGTTATCTATGTTTCTGAGTAGGTCTTGCATGGGGTTTAAGCTCTGGTTCTTTCAGTTGTTAATAAGCCTTTAGACATTGTAAATTATAGCTTTATGACAATTGTCAAATAGATGTTATAGTGGGCATGACTCTTGCCATTGAGGCTCTTTTTTGCTATGTTTTACCTACAGTATAAGTTGTATGAATCCACCCGCTCATATTGCACCCCCGCTTTTCACAAAGCAATATAGGATTTCATAGCGGGCTGTAAAGCTTCGAATAAATGCCCCGTAGGGCTCTTTTTTCATTTGTCACGTTATTGTTCAGGAGAGGATAGGTGATGGGAGATTTACCTGTTGGTATCAATGGGTTCGGTCGGATTGGTCGGCTGGTTTTTCGTGCGGCGGTGGCTCAGGGCGGAATCGACATTAAGGCGATCAATGATCTGACAGATGCCAAGACGCTGGCGCATCTGCTGAAATATGATTCTACGCACGGCCGCTTTGGCGGAGAGGTTGAGGCGGACGGCGACAGCTTGGTAGTCAACGGGAAGCCCATTCGCATTATTGCCGAGCGCGATCCGGACAAGTTGCCTTGGGGTGAAATAGGCGCCGAAGCCGTTCTCGAATCGACGGGTCTGTTTTCTGAACGCGAACAGGCCGAAGCGCACATCAAGGCTGGTGCGAAAAAAGTCGTTATATCGCAGCCGGCTAAGGGCGAAGACCTCACCGTTGTTCTCGGCGTCAATGACGACCAGCTCAAGCCCGAGCACACTATTCTGTCTAACGCTTCGTGTACGACTAACTGTTTAGCTCCGATGGCTAAAGTACTGCAGGAGAACTTCGGTATCGTCAAGGGCATGATGAATACCATCCATTCCTACACGAACGACCAGCGCATCCTCGACTTGCCGCACAAGGATCTGCGCCGTGCTCGTTCGGCTGCTGTTTCTATGATCCCGACGACGACGGGAGCTGCCGTGGCCGTGGGTAAGGTTCTGCCCGAGTTGGCGGGTAAGCTCGATGGTTTGTCTATTCGCGTGCCGACCCCCGACGGTTCGCTGACGGACTTTACTGCTGTTCTCGATAGAGACGCCACCGTTGAAGAGATCAATGCCGCTTTTCAGTCTGCGGCTGAAGGTTCACTACAGGGCGTATTGGAATATTCCGAGGATCCGCTCGTGCTAGCCGACATTATCGGCAATGCACACTCTTGCATTTTTGACGCCCTCTCGACCAACGTAGTCGAGGGTAACATGGTTAAGATCTTGGGTTGGTACGACAATGAATGGGGATATTCCAACCGCTGCGTTGATCTGCTCAAGCGCTTGGGCTAAAGTTTTTTCGTGTGCTACAGTCGTTCGTGAAAGAGCAATTGGAGACGGCTCTTTCTGCAACCATAAATAAGAGCTGGGTCGATGGAAAAATGGTGGCGGTGGCTGCTGACCTGTATTTCGTGGTTTCCGCTGCTGCTGGAGTTTAATAGGCTCTCTAAGAAGCTGCGGGAGCAGATATACAGCTAAAAACGGCATCGCCTCGCAAGTGAGATGAAGGCGCTATAAGAAAAGTGCCAAGGGTCGTTTCCGGAAGCCAATGAGCGGCCTGTGGTATGCATTCTCAAAAAGCCTCTCGCCATTGGCGGGTAGAGATGGTTGACATCCACGTGCTGAAAGGTCTACGCATTCCCCAAGGGACCAGAAAGTAGATAGGATCTGGTGGTGCGGGGTGGTAGTTATATATGAGCCCGGGCGGGATTGCGCGCAACACACCGCGATGGGGTAGTCGATGTAACGACTTGCGACATGATGGGTCTTTGAATCGCTATAAACGCCGGCGATAAGGTACTCAGCTAAATCGAGTTATCGGTCTGGCCTTACAGGAGAAAATAGATGTTTGAAGAGGTTTGGAGGGCATACGAAGAGAACGAGCTGAGCCACAGCGCGGCGCATCACCTGCTGTCGATTCACGAGCTACGTCGTCAGAGTGGGTATGCACGTGTCTCCGACATAGCCAAACATCTTAGCATTACAAAAGGTAGCGTTTCTACTGCGATGAAGCTCCTTAAGGAGCGCGGTTATGTACAGGAAGACCACAACAAGTTTCTCGAGCTGACAGAAAAAGGTCTTAAAGTTGTCAGAGAGACCGAGGCGACACGGCTCGTAGTGCAGAAATTTCTCTGCAATGCACTGGGTATGGATGAAGATGATGCTATGATTGATGCTTGCAAAGTAGAACACCTGATTAGCTCGGAAGCGCGGTCAAGGCTCGTACAGTTTCTTAACGTACTTTTTTCTGATAGGTCTGAGGCACGCGAATTCATGTCAGTTTTTGAAAAAACCGTACACTCTGAAGTCGATGAGAAATAAGTGTATTTCAGCGTTGCAACGACATCTGTTGTGCTGATTATAGTTAGGTGGTTTTGGTAAATTATTAAACGTGATTCCATTGGGACATCTACGGGTCAGATTTTTCTGACCCGTTTTTTTAGTTCGATATTTATGATATCGTTTTTACAAAAGCAGTTTCTGCCTGTCGGTCTGGTATGCGTAGCGATCGTTGGGCTGTCCGCGCCGTCTCCGGGCGTCTTTATGGCGTCGCTGCCGACGCAGTATATGGCGGTGAGTATCATTTTTTTTCTTTCGGGCTTGCTGTTGCGCACCGATGAAATTCTCGCAGCCGTTTCGGCTTGGCCTGCAACGCTGTGGGGATGCGCGTCTATCTTGCTGTTAACACCGGTTATTGGAGTGCTGATCGCCGTGCGTTTGCCGTTAGAACCGGCGTTTCAAATCGGTCTAGCTCTTTTCTGCTGTATGCCGACTACGCTTTCATCTGGAATTGCTCTAACGGGACAGGCGCGTGGAAACGTAGCGCTGGCTTTGTTGCTAACTGTGTTGACGAACGTCGGCGGCATATTTACTGTGCCGTTTGCGCTCGCTCTACTGCTCAACCCCGTTGTGCGAGCGGTCGGTCCGGTCGAGCTGTCAGCCGCTGATCTGCTGCTAAAGCTCTGCCTGTCTATTCTCCTACCCTTAGCTGTGGGTAAATATCTGCGCCGCTTTTTCGAAGCGTGGATAACGGCTTGGCGTTCGCGTTTGAGTATAGTTAGCAACGTTGCGCTGATCAGCGTGCCGTGGATGAAGTTTAGTCAATCTTCAGAGCGACTGACTCAAGTAGCTCCGCTTGAACTACTCCTGTTAGTCGCGGGCGGTTTAGCTATCCACCTTCTCTATTTAGCTCTCAATATGGGTGCGGTTAAGTTACTGTCCGTCGGGTTGGCCGAGGGCAAAGCGGTCGTGCTATTGTCTAGTCAAAAGACGCTGCCGGTGGCCATGACTGTTCTGGCTTTTTTGCCTGTGCCGGAAGAGACCAAAGGTCTGATCGCCATTCCCTGTATCACTTTTCACTTTGGTCAGATTTTCTTGGACGCATTTATCGCTACGCGCTGGGGTAACCGAGTCGACTGATGAAACTAGCGGTAGCCAGCTCCGTGCTGGGATGCGTCCTACCTTGCACTGCCGCAGTCGTTCGTACCCTGTTTCTTCGGAGATATTGCATGCCTCAGAAACGTCCCAACCTCTTGCTTATTACCACCGATCAACAGCGCGGCGACTGTCTGGGTTGCGCCGGTCATCCCGCTCTAGAAACGCCTTATCTGGACGAACTGGCAGAAGCGGGAACTTATTTGCCCCACGCCTACACGTCCGTGCCCTCGTGTACGCCGGCGCGTGCTGGCATTATAACGGGGATGGACCAGTGGAACCACGGGCGGCTGACGATGACGGGTAACGACGCGCTAGAATATCCGGCCACGCTTCCTGGAGAGTTGGCCAACGCTGGCTATCACACGCAGTTGATCGGCAAGGCGCACCATGCGCCACAGCGCCGACTGTATGGCTTTCACCACATGGTGCTCGACGAGAGCGGTCGACGCGATCCGGGTTTTTACAGTGATTATCATCGCTATTTTGACCGCAATAAAGAAGGCGCGTATGGCTATCGCGATCACAGCATTGACTGGAACAGTTGGATGGCGCGCCCTTCGCACCTACCAGAGCACCTGCATCCGACCTACTGGACGGCTAGCGAAGGCATCGACTTTATCGAGCGCCGCGACCCGACCAAGCCCTTTTTTCTCTGGCTCTCTTTTGCGCGGCCTCACTCTCCGTATGATCCGCCTCAGGCCTACTGGGATATGTACGATGATCATCCGGGGATTCCCGATCCCTATATTGGCCAGTGGGCTGCGGAGTTTGATAAGCCGGTTGCCGATACAAATGCGCCGCGGACGCGGCGTAGTGCGCACGAAACGCGCCGTGGCCGAGCGGGTTATTATGGCAATATCACGTTTATCGATCATCAAATCGGTCGACTGCTCTACGAATTCAACAAGCGAGATCTGCAGGCGCTGCGCGACACGCTCATCGTTTTTACATCCGACCACGGTGATATGATGGGCGACCACCATCACTGGCGCAAAACGTATGCATACGAGGGGTCTGCACGCATTCCCTTTATCGTGCGTTACCCAACGTCGTGGGATATGCCGCGTGGAAAGACCGTAGAGGCGCCGGTAGAACTACGCGATATCATGCCTACGATGCTCGATGCAGCCGGAGTCGATATTCCCGATTCGGTGGACGGACAGAGTCTACTGCCGCTGGTGCGCGGTCAGCGCGAAAACTGGCGCACTTTTGTTCAGGGTGAGCACACTTCGTGCTACACTCGCGAACATGGCATGCAGTATGTGACAGACGGCCGGGAGAAATACATCTGGTTTCACCATACGGGAAGAGAACAGTTTTTTGATTTAGTAAGTGATCCGGGTGAATGCTACGACCTCGCTGTCGATCCAAGTCAACAGGACCGGATCGATCGGTGGCGCAAACGTTTGGCGCAGATTAATGAAGAACGCGGAGATCCGCGCGGTCAAAACGGTGCGCTCGTAGCACAGCCCGACGGTGCTCTTGCCCTTTCCCCTAATTACAAGAGCTGGAAAGCACGTGCCGAAGAGATGGAGCGCGTTTGCCGTGGCTAGCCTGCGTCCGTTCTCAGATTTGGGGCTGAATGGCTAACAGCAGCACGCCTGTTTACAGAGGCGATATAATTTACTCGGTGCAGGACGACCACGGCGATTTGACCGTGGTGCAAGAGGCGACGTCGCGCACGCTGCACTTTGGCTCGACGGCACGTCAGAGCACTATGTTGATGGCCGATCCCACGCGCTTGGCGCTGTCCTATACGCGCTGCATGGTGGGCGGGCTACTTTTGGCGCCGCCGCCGTGCTCGGCGCTTATACTGGGTTTGGGTGGGGGTTCATTGCCCAAGTTTTTACTGCATAACTTTGCCAAGTGTCGCATTGACGTGGTGGAGATGCGCGCGCGCGTAGTCGCTGTTGCTCGCCGCTATTTTGCCCTGCCGGAAGACGAGCGCCTTGCATTACACGTGCAAAAGGCCGAGCACTTTCTGTCTCGCACGGACACCGGTACTTACGACTGGCTGCTAGTGGATCTATACAATCGCGATGGCATGGCATCCGTGCTCGACGAGCCCGACCTCTTTTTGCGCTGTCGCCAGTTGCTGAGTGAACGCGCGGTGCTCTCCGTAAACTTGTGGACGGGTAATAGAGCGGATTTTCTCGATCGCATTCGAACGCGATTGGCCGAGGCATTTGGTGAACGCGTATTGCTGTTGCCCGTAGCGGGTAAGAGCAATACAGTCGCATTGGCGTTCAATGTTCCAACGCCGGCCCTAAACGATCCGCGCACGCATCAGCGCGCTGCTCAACTGCAGACGCTATATGGAATCGAATTCGTGGATTTCCTGCGTGACATGCTACGCCATAATAATGTGGGATAACGGCTGATAGCCGCGATTATTCATCGTGGAGCAGGTTGTATGCAGGAGCGGGGTGCTCAGAGTGGAGGATGCCAAGGCTTCGGATCTCCGATGGTGGTCAGTCCCGGAAATACGGTGTGATTTCTGCTGGGAATAAAAAGAGCAGCTCAATGTGGCCGTTGTCGTCGACATTGCCATAGCTTTGAAAGAGGCGCGTTTGCCCGCTAAGTCGGGTAGCATTAGACGTCGTTTGTCGATCAAGCGCACAAAGCCGGATGTGCCGCCGTGCAGTGAGGCTCGCAGTGACTCCTTTGTGATCGCTGGTGGCCAGCACGGCAAAGGGCGAAGAGCGAATAAAGTCCACTACGCGTTCTTCCATATGGTCGCACAATTTATTACGCGCGCCGGGCACGGGCAGTCCGAATGTCTCCTGAAAGCGGTTGGCTGGTTTTAATTCGCTTATATCGCACCTTCTCTTCATGCTCTACAGCTGTGATTGATAAATTGCGTCGACCAGCTCCATGGTCTTGAGCGCATCTTCAAAGCAGGTTTCGGGTTGCGTACCTGTTAACATACAGTCGACGAAGTGGCGATTCATCTCATAGGCACCAAAGGCGCGGTAGTCTGCTTGGCTGTTGGCCATGGCAAAGGGATCGAGCTCCTCTATGGGATCAAGCTTATTGTCGGCATACAGCGTGCCCCGCTCTTCCGGGTCGCCAAAGAAAGACATACCAGGCGCGTGGATTTCTACGGAGAAAATGCGCCGGCCTGCCATAAAGTTGTTGAGTAACAAACCCGTAGCACCCGAGCTGAACGTGATGAGCGCTAAGTGAATATTCCAATGCTCTGCGCCGAGTCGGCGCGAATCAGCCGCGACGCTTTCGACTTTTCCACCGCACAGGTAGCGCAGCGTATCGACGGCGTGTATCCCATCGGCTGTTAGCATATCCATGCCACCCTTGTAATAGGCGTCGGCACCAACCCAGTTTTTGTAAAAGCTAGCGTGTGCCGTATGTACTGCACCGCGCTTTTCACACTGCTGTTTGCCGCGGCGAATCAAGGGAGAGAAGCGCCGCTGAAATGTTACGCCGGTGAGCACACCGTGCTTTTCTGCTAGCAAAGCTAGTTGGCGCGTTTGTTCGGTAGTGACGGCCGGCGGTTTTTCCACAAAGAGATGGCAGCCACGTTCGATAATGTCGGCCGACACGTCATACAGGTGGTGTGGGGGCATGATGGCGTACACGGCATCAGGTTTCTCGCGTTCAATCATCTGGCGGTAGTCGCTGTAGCGGCCGGAAATGCCAAAGCGATCACAGGCAGTCTGCAAGCGATTATCGTCTAAGTCACACGCAGCGACTACGTTGGCTTCGGGTAAGTCGCTCAACGCGGGGTAGTGCGTGCTCAAAGAGCGGCCTCCTGCTCCGATCAAGGCAATGCGAACGTTCTTCTTAAATTTTCTGCGCTTGGCTGCCGGCTTCTTTTTCGTCGTGGTCTTTTTAGCCATATTTTGGTCTCCGTTGCCAAATAGGGGCGAGTGGCGGGAAAATAGCGCACGGCGCTACTTACCACAAGGAACCGTTGTGCTAGATGGTTGAACAGCCCGCTTCGATTTATAAATGGGTAGGAACTTGGGTGTCGCGCCGCGGTCTATGATACTACACGATGCACAACAGGAGAGCTTATAATTGTTTATTAGGAGGTTGTTGGTCGCATGTATGCCGCTGGTGATCGCTTGCAGCAGCGGCGAAAACGGGGCCAGTCAAGAGCCTTTCTCAGAAATGCAAGAGCGAGAGCAGCTTGCTTCGCTGCGCGCTGAAATTGAATCTATGGTTGATGTAAATGGTCCGCTATCGACCTGTAGGTCTGTCGCACTTGGCTCTAAGCCGTGCGGGGGTCCTTGGCAGTATTTGGTTTACTCTGCATCCCAAACGAATTCGGTCCAATTGGTAGAAAAAGTGGTCGAGTACAACGCCAGAGAAGCAGATGTCAATCTGCGTCATGGCAGTATATCAGACTGTATGTTGGTCATTGAACCAACGCTTAGCTCGCGAGACGGTCAGTGCGTCGCAGCTGATGTGGGCTTGGGACTTACGCAGAGCGATACGCTTGCTTTGATTGACGGAGTTGGAGCTGACTCGCAGAGCGATCCGTTCGACGTCGGGTCCGTGCGCATAGTCGGCGATGTGTTAATTGTGGAAGTGCGTTACAGTGGGGGCTGCGCTAAGCACAGCTTTACGCTGTTAGATACGGGAGTTGCTACACGCTCCATTCCGCCGCAACATCGCTTGCGGTTAGTGCACAATGGACGGGACGATGCCTGCGAAGCATACCTGACACGCGAATTATTTTTTGACATCAGTCCATTGCGAAAATTATATTCTTCACTGGATCAAGTTATGATCGTGATCGAAAGCATAGAAGGTTCCACTCTCTACACTTTCTAGGCATTCGCTCGAAAACACTAATAGGCGAAGGGGCCCGCTTACCTCGTGTGGAGCGGGCCTCTTTGTGTCTATACGTTTCGTTCGATAAAGTGACCAGACTGGCGCAGCGCATCTACACCTGAAGTTTTTAGGTCTGCGGGGAAATGCACGGGGCGATTGCCATCCAACTGCGATTGGTAGATGGCCTGGACCATTTCTAGCGAACGGCGTCCTACGTGTCCGTCGCTTCGCAAGGAGGCTTTGCCCTCGAGCGTATTGATTAGTTCTCCGAGTGCTTCTACGTAGGTAGACGCAGTGGGTGGGTGATCGACGGGCTGTTCCTGTAGATGATTCCACTCAAAGCCACTGTTGGGTTCGGAAAGCGCTAGCTGCGATTGAAGCAATTGGACCCGCTCTCCCTGAATGCGGAGTATACCCTTCTCGCCTCGCAGTTCAAAGGAGTGGTCGGTATATTCTGTCAGCTCGCTCGAGTGTAAAAGTGCGCTGACGCCGCTTTTACACTTTATAAAGGCGAAGGCAAAGTCTTCGACAGCCCAGGGACGCTGGCGCTGCTCGGCTAGACCACAGAGCCAGTCTACTGGACCGGCAAAGTAGTCGAGCAAGTCCATATAGTGTGTGGCGTCGTGCAGCAAGGGGCCCTCGAATTCGCTGGTCCACCAAGGTGCGGGCTTGACCCCATCCATGTAGCAATAGATATGATTGAGCCGGCCTATCGCGCCCTCGTTGAGCAGATGCTTGGCCAGGTTCCATTCGGGGTGCCAGCGCCGATTGTGGTTTATCTGCAGGAGCACATCTGCGCGCTGGCAGGCGTCGATCATCGAATCGCACTCTTCCGTGCTCAGGGCCATGGGCTTTTCGCATATAATGGCTCGGGTCGTTGGTTCGGCCGCGCAGATAGTCACCATCTCAGCGTGGTGCTGCGGATGCGTTGTGATGATGCAGATGTCAGGCCTCACCTCGCGCAGCATCTCTCGGTAGTCGTGATAGAGTGCACTGACGTTAAAGCGCTGGCCAAATTCAGTTAGCTTATCACGCCCTCGGTTCACGCCTGCAACTATTTTACAACGCGGATGAGCGTATAGGGCTTCGGCGTGATTGTCGGGCAGGTCGCTGAAGTTGAACTGGTAGCCTACGCGGCCCGTTCCAATGAGTGCTACGCGGTAAGTCGTCATAATCAGAACAGAGAGAGCTGCCGCATGCGCTCGCGTACGGGCACGCCTTCTTGAGTGAGCGGATTTTTTCCGTTGGCCAAAACGGTTGCGTGCACGGCGTTCAGTTTGCCCACGCGTTGAGCTCTCTCAGTGTAGGATATCGTTTCTCCATAGGCAATTTCTTCAAGAGCAGCCCAGACTTCGAGCTGAAACGTGGTGCCCTCTGGGTTAATCGGCTGGTTCGTTAATCTTTCTCTTGGCCGGTGTGCGTTTTTCTACAAACGCGTTAATGCGTGGAAGTCGGCGCCCGTAGGCTCTTGAAAGACGCGCAGATCAAACTCTGGAACAATAGCTAGTATGTGATCGAATATGTCTGCTTGAATCGATTCGTAATTGGCCCAGACAATATCTTTGCAGAATACGTAGATCTCGATGGGAATACCCTTTTCGGAAGGCGCGAGCTGGCGCACGAGAAAGGTCATGTCTCCATTGACCTGTGGGTGATTTCTCAGATAAGCCTCCACGTAGGCTCGGAATGTGCCTAAGTTGGTCATGCGACGTCCGTTAACTAGGTGTGAAAGGTCGACCTGTTGTTTGCCAAGATCCTCGTTGTGGCGTGCTATCTCTTCTTTTCTACGCTCGATGTGGCCCGTGATATACTGAATGCGCTCGAAGCGCTGTAGCATGTCCTCGTTGCAGAAACGAACGGTGTTTAAATCGATGTGTACGGCGCGTTTGATGCGACGCCCGCCCGACTCCTGCATGCCGCGCCAGTTTTTGAAGGACTCGCTGATAAGCGCATAGGTGGGAATCGTCGTGATCGTTTTATCCCAATTTTGTACCTTGACCGTAGTGAGTGAAACGTCGATTACATCGCCGTCGGCTCCGTACTTAGGCATTTCAATCCAGTTGCCGCGTGCGACCATGCGGTTAACTGTCAGCTGTATGCCGGCCACTAGTCCCAAAATAGCATCTCGAAAAATCAGCAAGAGAACGGCGGTTATGGCCGTCAGTCCACCTAGCAGTACGGTGGGCGATTTGCCGAGCAATACGGAAAGAGCAAAAAGTCCAACTACAAAGTAGAGAATGACTTTAATGAACTGGACCAAGCTTTTGATCGAAATTTCGCGCGAGGTATCGGTGCGGCGATAGATAGAGAGCAGTACGCTGAGCAGTGCGTCCATAACCAGCGCGCCGACTAACAGGAGGTAGATTGTAGCGCCTGTATAGGCCAGAGACGTTAGGCGAGAACTGTCGCTCAGTAGGGCAGGTGCGATACGATAGATGACCAAGCCGGGGACCAAATGGGCGAGCCTGTGTAGGACGCGCTCTTCAATCAGTGCGTCGTCCCACGACGTATTCGTCCGACGTATAACGGCGAAAATGGCTTTGAGAACGGGGCCGCGCGCCAGCGCATGTGCGATAAACGCTATGAGTGCGATAAACGCTATGGCCAATAGGCGTACTAGTAAATTGGCCCATTCGGGGGCAATTCCCCAAGATGTCACTTGATCGCGAATTATAACGATTGATTCTAGCATGGTCGGAGTAGGTTACTAGGTAAGCAGCGTTTTGCGAAGTATGAGCTTTCTCTTCATCATAATCTTATGGCTCGGTAGCTTATTTTATTTCGGCTCTTCGCTAACCAAGCGAATAAGGCCTTCACCCACTATCGTTTTTCGCCAGCCGCGCAGTACGCGAAAAGTTTCGCTGCTACTCTGCACACCTTCGCTTACCAGGGCGCGCACTTCGGCACGCGGGGCGACAAAGGGGGCATCTAGCGCGTTTTCCTCGCTTGTTTTGCGCAAATACTCCATGGCGCGTGCCAGCAGCTCTTCCATGGCGTCGTCGTCCATGCGTCGTGGCCGTCGTGGTCGCCGTGGGCACTGGCTGTCGGGCAGGCTCAATCCACTCCGGACAAGCGCCAATACGCGATCAGTGTCGCGTCGTGGCAGGCCGCGGATGTCTTTTATGTCTCTTGGCGTATGGGGCTTACGACGGGCTAGTAGTGTAATGGCCTCATCGCTGATTACGTGACTGCGCGGGCGATCGCGACGGCGTGCCTCTGTTTCGCGCCATGCTGCCAATTCACGGATAATGGCCCGTTCGCGTGGTGTAGCGCGTCCTGCGCCCTTAACGCGTTCATATTGCGCACGTTCATCTCGCTCGTCGTATAGGGCGGGGTCTTCGTATGCATCCATTTCTTCTCGCAGCCACTCCTGGCGTCCCATTTCCCCAATGCGTTCAATCAGCTTTTCACGCGTCTCGTGCAGATAGCACACGTCCTCGATGGCATAGGCTACCTGTTCTTCAGACAGTGGTCGCTGAAGCCAGTCGGTGCGCGTCTCGCTCTTTTCAAGAGAAACGCCAATGACGTTTTCCAGCAGTTCGGCCAGAGAAGAGGTAGAACTCATGCCGGCTAATCCGGCGGCGCACCGCGTATCAAATACGTTGTGTGGATGGGCGCCTGTGGCTCGTTTCAAGATGGTGAGGTCTTGCTGGGCGTCGTGTAATATTTTGACGATTTTGGGGTTGGATATGATTTGACCGAGCGGCGTGAGGTCGTCTATGGCCGGTGCATCGATGAGATGACAGTCTTCGGCTGATAGACCGACCTGTATTACACCCAATTGGGGGTAGTAGGTTCGGTTCCAAACGAATTCGGTATCCAGCGCCAAGCATCTGACTTTTTGAGCGCGCTGGCAAAACGCTAGCAATGCCTGTTGCGTATCTATCATACGAGTTAAATTTGCGGTTTGTGAACGCGTAGAGAAGACACGAAAAAATAAGCTAGGCCTATCGCCACAGCAAGCGGCTACTCCGTGCGCTCATTGGCGGTCCTCAGATGCCTTGCGGCTCAGGCGTAGTAGGTGCCGTGCAGGCGTTTGCTCGGCATAGCCCGCTAAACGCGTGCGCAACAGCCACGGAATAACCAGCGCAGCTTGGGCTGCGGCCAAGTAGTAGCGTTCCCAGCCGGGGCCTTGCATCCATTCAAACAGGGCGCCCCCTAGTATACCGCCGGCTATGCCGCCTATGGCCGATGCGTAAATCGCTAGAGCAAAACCTTCTCCTTGAAAGGATTGGTCTACCGTGTCGAGCATGACGCGTGACTGTCCCATTTGCTGACCTCCTTCTAGCGCACCCCAAAGCAAATAGACGGCCGTAGACCATAAGACGATAGACCATTCAGTAGAGGGCAGAAAGAGCCATACCAGAGCCATGGTAGGTTGCAGTGTTAGCGTAATGCTTAGGAGTGCGCGCGGGCCGTGCGCGTCTACTAGACGACCCCAAGCATGTAGGCCTGCCATATAGCCCAGCGCCGTAACGGGCGTCATCCAGACAAAATAGCTAGCGGGTAAACCGGCGCCCGTCAAGGCGACAACCCACAGCGGCTGCGTCGCGGAAAGGACGCCCATGCGGGTGATAGCAAAAAGGCAGTAGCTGCGCATGGCGCGTGTTCGCACGACCTGCCGCAGTCGTCTGACCAGACCCTCTTGGGGCATAACCTGTGCGTTTTCTTCAATACCACGCACCAACGCAGCACCCAACAGGGTGGAGAAAAAGGCGAGCACGAAGGGCAACGCAAAGTCCCGGCTAGCGGGCTGCGCGCCTAGATACCATCCTACGCCAATGGGCAGCACAAGCTCGAGCAGTCGCTGGCGCAGGCGCATGTGCGCCAAGTATGATCCGATAGACCTGCTTTCGGTGTGGTCTTGCACGAGGGGCCACCAAGCTGTGTTACCCACTTGCTGCATCGCGCCGCGCACGCTGAACAGCAGCAGACCTAAAATAGCGGCCCATCTGATGTGCTCGCTTCCGTAGGCCAGAGCAGCTAGACCCAGTCCAAACGGGGCCGAACCCATGCGACCCCAAAGAAATAGGCCAGCTTTACCGACTCGATGCATATAGTGGAGTCCGGCGACGCGGCCTATTTTTTGCACATGCGTGCTGGTTGCTACTAGCCCGATCATAAAAGGTGATGCGCCCAGAGAAAGCATAAAGAGGGGAATGATCGACGTGAGCAAGGCGCCATTGGTCGAACCGCTAACGGCAATCCACACTAAGCGAGCACGGCTTTTGTAACGGTGAGCTTCAGACGAATTGGGATCAGATGGTCCAGCACTTTTTTCTGAGGGCATGCCGTAAAAGATGGCGTGCAGCTTCGATGAACGCAAAAACTCATCGAGTGAAATATTATGGTAAGTCTTTGAACGCTATTGGCGCAGTGCATATATTGATGATCCTCATCAAGTGCGATCCCACAACCGCGCGGTGCCAGATGCCGCAAGAGGAATGCGATATGGATCTTACCGACGTTGTCTACCGAGACGACGGCCTACCGCGCCGCGCGCGGATGGGCCTGTACGACCAGCTGATTCAGGACGGTTACTGTCGATTGGGTAGCGTGCTAGAACGCGATATGCTCGGTCGTTTGCGCACCGTAACTGATTGCCTTCTCAGCGATCAGAACGAAGATCAGAGCGCTGCTCAACGCTCGACGGGCAGCATGATAAGCGTTACCGAAGATGCGCTGTTTGCCGAGTTGGTCGCCTATCCGCGCGCGCTGGACGCGCTAGCTCAGTTGGGTTTTGTTCATCCGCGCTGGTCCTCAGGATTTGTCATATCCAAGCCGCCCGACAGCCCCGCTCTTTTTTGGCATCAGGATTGGTGGGGATGGAACGATATTAGCAGCTATATGCCGATACCCCAGCAGCTATTTCTCATGTACTATCTGGTCGATACGTCACCGAACAATGGCTGTCTTCGCCTGCTACGCGGATCACACTTAAAGCGTCATCAGATGCATGACACTGTGCCCGATGCCCATACGGACGAACTGCGTCGTATGGTCGATCCGGACCATCCGGCCTATCAGTCCATTGCAGAAGAGGTGGACGTGCCGGTGCGCGCTGGTGACTTAGTCATTGGAGATTCTCGTATCTTGCACTCGGCGCATGCGAATAAATCGGATGCGCGCCGCACGGTGATTACGCTCTGGTATCATCCGTTCTACGATCTATTGCCCGAGGGACTGCGTGCGGCGATCGGTCGTCCGCGCGTGCCTGGAAACTGGTCTGAAAGCGCCTGGCAGCGCGTTGAGGACGCCGGGCTTACCGCTCACTATGAGGGTAACTGTGAGCCGACCGAGTGGAATCGCATACCGGATTCACAGCTGGTCTAAACGATCAGGGATGCGTGCGAAATGCCGGTTGCTCGCCCGGCGTCGGGGAGTGGTCAAATGCGCCCTTAGCTCGCACGGCTTCTTCTCCTCCACAGCGCTCAACCATGGCTCGTTGGTCGGCGCATGCCTGCGCGTCTACTGCTTCTGGGTCTAGTATAGAGCGTAGTTCGCGTTCAAAATCAGCTACGAGGGTGCGGTGTGCTGGCGCGGTGGACAGGTCATTGAGTTCGTCGGGATCCTCTCCCAAGTCAAACAGCTGCGGTGGGGCACCTACATAGTACGCGTACTTGTAGCGGCGTCTGCGCAGCATAAAGCAGGCGTGCTCGGTGCCCAATGCGTGATATTCGCTCAGCACCGTGCGTTCGGCATTGTCCTCATTGGCCGTCAGCCACAGGGAACGTCCGGGCAGTTCCGCTTCAGGGGCGTCGGCGCCTACGCATTCGAGCGCGGTGGGAAATATGTCGACAAGGGAAACAGGGGTTTCGACTACGTGTCCCTCGGGCACGTCGGGGCCGGCCGCAATCAGCGGCACTGCGGCGGCTTCGTCGTACATCGTAAATTTGCCGAACAGACCGCGTGCGCCTAGGCATTCGCCGTGGTCGGATGAGTAGATTACCCGCGTGCTGTCGCTGAGGCCCAGCCCGTCCAGTGCGTCGAGCACGGCGCCGATTTGCTGGTCCAAATACGTCGTCGTGCCCATATAGGCGGCCGCCACGCGGCGCAGGGTTTCCTCGTCATGCCCATCTTCCATGCTAAAGAAGCGGCGAAAGTAGTCTAGAACGGGATGTTTCGGCCAAGTATCCCTTGTGCACTGCGGCGGCAGCGCTACGTCGGCTGTCTCGTAGCGCTTGTAGAGATCTGGCGGTGCGATGTAGGGTGGGTGTGGACAGACAAAGTTGAGAAAGACGGCCCACGGCTTGTCGTCGTTTTGGTGGTCGGCCAGCCAGCGCAGCGCGTGCTCGGCGCAGCGCGCGTCGTACTGTAAGTAGGTCGAGTCGCCGCCGCCGGCTCTGCTCAGTTCGCCGATTTTGTCGCGAAAGGGCGGATTGTCGCGTATGCAGCCCAGCACGTCTCCGGTGCCATCGTATACGTGCAGGGGCTCGACTTCTCGACAGAAGCCGTGATCGCTTTCCCGTCCCTTAAAGTGCAGTTTGCCAATAGAATCGCAGGTGTAGCCCTGTCCGCGCAGATGGTGATGCCACGAGGGCACGGAGCCGTCATACGGGTGTCCGTTGTCCCAGAAGCCTATTTGATGCACGTAGCGGCCCGTAGCTAGCGACGCGCGTTCGGGAACGCAGATCGGACAGTTGGTATAGGCATTTTGAAAACGCGTGCCGCGCGCGGCTAGTGCGTCTAAATGAGGTGTTTGTACGGTGGGATGCCCGTAGGTTCCGCTAAAGAGCCGGTGGTGTTGATCAGATAGAATAAAAAGAAAGTTTTTGGCTTGCATCGTCGCCTCTCCTGCTCTCTTTGGCAGGGCATACTCGTTTTATCAGCGGAGACTCCGGTTTGGGCCGTCGCTGTACCCGTCCGGTCTTCTTTGCTCTCCGAGCTGTTGCTATGTCTCTGTATTATCTGCCGACTAGGGGATTCCCACGACCTGGCCGGAGTCGTCCGGCGGTGGCGAGGGAAAGTGCAGACCGCGCACGCCGGAGAGCCCTTTGTTGGATCCAGGCGTGTAGGTGCGATCGGACAAGCCGACTAATTGATCTTTGTGCAGCCAATGCAGGTCGCTTCCATATAGCTGAGAAATTAGCTGCTCTTTCAGGTTGGCGCATACGCTGGTATGGGCTTCTGACGAGGACAGGTCAACGCGTTCATCGGGATCTTCTTGCAAATCAAATAGCTGGCTTCGGTTGCCAACGGGATAGTAGATGAGCTTGTAGCGCTCGTCTCTCAGCATGCGGCTGGCGCTCGCGTCTTCTCCACACTCTCCGTAAAGCGCAGAGCGGCGGGGTTGGCCGACCATCGACAAACCCTCCACGCTGTCGGGTATTTCGACTCCGGCTAGGTCGAGCAGCGTCGGCATGACGTCCTGCCAGCCGACCAGTCGGTCGTCAACGGCGTGGTGCGGCACGCGTCCGTCGCTTCCGCCCACGAGAATCATGGGCACGTTAGCAGAGCGCTCGTAGTAGAGGCGTTTGGCCCACAACCCGTGGTTGCCAAGCATGTCTCCGTGGTCCGAAGTAAAGAGAATGATGGTGTCGTCGAGCAGGCCCTCTTCGCGCAGGGTGCCAATTACCACGCGGAGCTGGTGGTCTATATGCGTGCACAGCGCGTAAAAGGCGCGGCGAATACGGCGAATTTCAGCATCCTTTAGATGCGCGTGCTTGCCTTGAATTTGCTTGAGCGCGAAGGGGAGGTTCGCCACGTCGTGTGACCACTCGCCGTCGTAGGGTCGGTCTATATCGACATCCATATAGAGGTCTAAGTAGCTTTGCAGCGGTACTAATGGCGGGTGGGGGTGGCAAAACGAGAGATACCAGAAGCCCGGTCGCTGCGGATCACGGCGCTTTATAAGACGGCACATCTCGCGTGCGGCCCAGTTGGTCACGTGTGCGTGCTCGGGCAGATGCCAGGGACGGTACGAGTATTCGTTATTGCTCATCCCGTGTGCAAAACCCTGTCCAGCGAAGCCGTGATCAGACAGATAGAGGTCGTGGTCATCGACGGCGCCCAGATGCGGGCGCCCCTCTTCGGCCAAGATGACGTCGTTGAAACCGATGCGGTTGCGCTGCGGATAGACGTGCAATTTTCCGACGGCATAGGCCTGATAGCCGCTGCTGCGAAACGTCTGCGCCAGGGTCGGTAGCGCGGGCATGGGCTCAAGCGTTTTAAACACACGGTCGCCGTGCGTCTTGGGTGGCGTGCCCGTCATGAGCGTGCGGCGTGCGGGGATACACACCGGACATTCGCTGTAGGCATTGCTGAAGCGCGTGCCGCTGCGTGCCAATTCGTCTAGTGTGGGAGTAATAATGGCCGAATGGCCCGCCTCGCCGAGCAGAGCTGCAGGCCAATGGTCGGTGGAAATCAACAGGACGTGCGGTTTTTCAGAGGGCATGGCAATGGTTTCGTCTTGGGTACAGTGTACTCCAGTGGAAGAGTCAGTCAGATTTAAGGAAGGGAAGGTCGAGCGTCAACTCGCCGCCGGCGTCTATGCTCTGTTGTGAACGGGTGAGGACCGGTCTACCTTAAACGCGCTAAGGAGGAGAATGCCCAATGAATGAGCCGCCGCCATACCAGGTGCTTTGTGCCTTCGGTGTCGAGGACCGTCCACAGCGCTTGCGCGGCGGAACGGGCAATAGCTGGCGCGCAGGTAAGAGCGTGTTCAAGCCCTGTCACAGCGCGGTGGAGTGGCGCTGGCTAGCCGTGCACCTACCCCGCGTTGTGACAGGGGTTTTTCGTCTGCCTCTTCTCCTGATGTCGACTGACGGTCGCTGGGTCGTCGACGGCTGGTGCGCGCAGCAGTGGGTAGAGGGCCGTCACCGGGAGGCGGAGCAGTGGCCGGATCTGTTGGCCGTCGATGCGCATCTGCACGATGCGCTCTCCGCGCTGCCGGAGCCGAAGCACTTGGCGCTGCGCGAAGACCGCTGGTCGCGCGCCGATCGTATGGCTTGGGGCGAGAGGACTCTGCCGGACAGCCCGCAGCTGCAGGTGCTGTTAGACCTGCGTCGGCCCCTCGATCTGCCGGCGCAGCTGATCCACGGTGACCTAGCGGGCAACGTGCTCTTTACCGCGCAAAAGCCTCCGGCCATCATCGACGTATCTCCCTACTGGCGCCCGATGAACTATGCCACGGCGATCCTAGTCGCAGACTTGGTGTGTTGGCATGGAGTGGATCCGGACGCGGTGATTAAACGCGTGGGTCAGGTCGCCCACTTTCCACAGCTGTTGGTGCGTGCTTTGCTCTTTCGCATGGTCACCGATTTGCTTGCCGGTTCAACCTGTCTGAAAGGTCACGCACCCGGCCTGGCGCTTGCTGCGCGCCTGCATGCGTAAGACCTCTTTACAATGATCCTTCTCCATTAGTTTTTAAATTGGATAATTTTTCTCTCTTTCAGAGGCCTTTTTATTGCGCTATACACATCGTACCTTCGCGGTGTTACTCTTCGCTCTATGCGCTACGTCTATCGGCGCACAGAGCACGGAATGGCCCTATTACGCCGGCGATGCCTTCAGCAGTCGCTATACTTCGCTGCGTCAGATTGACTCAACAAACGTCGGCGCACTGTCCGTGGTCTGGCGGTACACGCCGCCCGACAAGGCGATTGCCGAATCGAACGGGCGCGGCTACGACACCAATCGCGGCACGCCTATTAAAGTGGGCAACGTGCTTTACTACGGATCGCCCTACAACATTCTGTGTGCAGTCGATGCGCAGAGTGGCCGGGAACTGTGGACGTTTGACCCGGGCGTGTGGCGAGAGGGCGTCGGTTTTGTGGGCAACTTGCGCGGGATTGCCTATTGGAGCGATGGGGAGGTTGAACGCATCTTTTTTGGTACGGCCTCCGACAAGCTCTTCAGCGTCGATGCGCGCACGGGGCAACCCGATCCGGACTTTGGCGAGGGAGGCTACGTCGAGCTGCTGCAGGGATCCGACCGTCCGGTCAATCCGGATATGACCGGCGTCACGTCTCCGCCCATTGTTTGTGACGGCGTCGTGGTTGTCGGTTCGGCAATGAACGACTGGCGTTTCCGTTCGCCTCCTGCGTATACGCCACCGGGTGACGTGCGCGGCTTTGATGCGCGCACGGGAAAAATGCGCTGGATTTTTCACACGATACCCCGCGCGGGCGAGTACGGTGCCGAGACGTGGACGGACGGAGCCAACGAGCACTTTGGGGCTGCCAACGTATGGGCTGCGATGAGTGCGGACGACGAACTAGGCTACGTATACCTGCCCGTTAGCACGCCCAGTCACGATTTTTACGGCGGCGAGCGGCTTGGGGATAATCTATTTGGTGACAGCCTAGTTTGCCTGAAGGCGTCGACGGGTGAACGCGTCTGGCACTACCAGTTGATCCATCACGGTTTGTGGGACTACGATCCGCCAGCGGCTCCGATACTGATGGATGTGAAGATCGACAGTCGGCAGCGCAGGATTGTCGCCCTCGTCACAAAACAGGCTTTTTGCTACGTATTTGATCGCGTTACGGGCGAGCCTATTTGGCCCATGGTAGAGCGCCCCGTGCCGGCTTCCAGCGCGGTGGGTGAACGGGCCTCTCCCACGCAGCCTTTTCCGAGCAAGCCGGCCCCCTTTGACGTGCAGGGCCTGTCCGAAGAGGATGTGATTGATTTCACGCCAGCGCTCAAGGCAGAGGCGCTCGAAATCCTGTCGAACTATACCTACGGACCCCTGTATACGCCTCCAAGCGAGCGCGGAACCCTCATGGTCCCCGGTCTGATTGGTGGCGCCGATTGGGCCGGAGCGGCGGCCGATCCCGAACGGAGTGTGCTATATGTGCCTTCGCATACGCTGCCCTCTCTCGCCCGACTGGGACCGCCGCGCGGTCGCCATTCGCGCTATGCGGCCTATACCGATGAGCGCATTCGTGGACCGCAGGGCCTGCCGCTGACCAAGCCACCCTACGGCCGTATTACGGCTATCGACATGCGCACGGGCGACCATTTGTGGATGCGTGCGCTGGGCAGTGGCCCGGTAAATCATCCGGCTCTGCAAGGGCTCGACCTGCCCGACTTGGGGTGGGGCGTGCGCTCTTTTGTGCTGGCGACTCCCACGCTGCTGATGGCCGCCTCACAGGACCCGCGCGAAGACGGTGGGCGCTACGGTCGAAAGCGGCGAGACAACGCGTGGATTGAAGCCGAACCTCTGCTGCGCGCCTTCAGCCCGCGTACGGGAGAGCCAGTAGGTCAGGTGCTGCTACCCGACAATCCGCACGGCAACCTGATGAGCTATATGGTTGATGGCCGCCAGTATATCGTAGTGCCCATAGGCCAGGGGAGGCGTCCACCAGAGCTTATTGGTCTGGCGCTGACGGACTAGCGCGTCCTATTTTAGACCGCGCCCCATCTGAAGCTTATATTCGACCATTGGATACGGTCTTTTGTCTGTAGCGGCTCTGCCTGCCGCCCAACACTGCCACTGGAGAACGAGCGATGAGCACACAAAACGGAGTACCTACCTACGCCAATCTCGGCGTTCGTCCCTTTATCAACTGCGTTGGCACGATCACGACACTCAGCGGGTCGCTGGCGCTGCCTGAAGTTCGCCAAGCCATGAGCCAAGCGTCCACCGGCTACGTCAAGATCGCTGAGTTGATGGACGCCGTCGGTCGGCGTATTGCCGAACTGATGGGATGCGAATACGCCTTGGTGACGGCCGGATGTGCTGCAGCGCTGAGCCAGGTGACGGCCGCCTGCGTGGCGGGCACCGATCCTGGCAAGGTGGCGCGCCTGCCCGATACGGAGGGCATGAAGAACGAAGTCATCGTGCAGAAGTCCCACCGCGTCGGATACGACCGCGCGGTAACGGCCGTTGGAACGCGCTTTATCGAAGTGGAAACCATGGAGGAGCTGGAGGCGGCCTACAGCGAGCGCACGGCGATGATTTTCATTTTTGGAGATGCGGCCGACCGTGGTTCGATTTCGGTTAAAGACATGGCCGCTAGCGGCCACGCGCACGGCGTGCCCTCCTTTGTCGATGCGGCTGCCGAGCGCCCTGACGCACCCAATTGGTACCTCGAACAAGGGGTGGATGTCGTCGCCTATTCGGGCGGTAAGTGTCTGCGCGGTCCGCAGGCCTCCGGCTTGATTTTGGGCCGCGAAGACCTGTTGAAGGCGGCCTTTCTCAATGGCTGTCCACACGGGTCTATCGGGCGTCCAATGAAAGTGGGAAAAGAAGAAATCATGGGCCTGCTGGCCGCCGTTGAGCAGTGGGTAGTGCGCGACCACCAAGCCGAGTGGAAAGAATGGGAGTGCCGCCTGAGCGTTATAACCGAGGCGATGAGCGCCTTTGACACGGTGGAGGCCAGCACGCGTCAACCCGGGCGCTCCAACGTCGCTCCGCACCTGTCCATTACGTGGGACGCCGAGCAGCTCGGCGTGAACGGGACCCAGCTGCGTCAGCAGCTAGAGGAGGGGGAGCCCCGCATTGAGATGCCCGTCGGCGACGACAGTCTGACGGTCAATCCCTATATGATGGAAGAAGGCGAAGCAGAGTTGGTCGCCAAGCGACTGGGCGAAATCTTCGCCCGCTAGACAGAGCGCTCCGTGCGTTCGGTAAGCTATACCGAGTAGGCTGGTTTGCGCCTGCGTGCTCGTGTCGCCGTCTACGCGGAGCTGGTACAGGTAAAGTCCGGGCGGCAGCAGCCCTCGTTCATCGCGGCCATCCCACTCTACCCGCACGGGACCGGCGCGCTACACTGAGGGGACAATGCGGCGCACGCGCTGTCCAGACAGCGCATATATATCGAATGCAATGCCCACGCTGTCTGTCACTAAGAGCAGGTCAAAGTCGATTTGAGCGGTGTCGTTTAGGCCATCGCCGTTGGGCGTAAAGGTCAGATGCGTGACGCGTAGATTGCCGAGCATGTGGGAGAAATTGGTCGCCACTACCTGTGCGGAATTGGTGGCAATGTCTGCGCTGGCGTCTCCGTCGATAACGGGTTGGGCTACGGAAAAAAGGCTGCTGTCGCACAGGCGTGCAGTAAACTGCTGCGAGGCGCCGAAGAGGCGCGTGCGAAAACGAATAGTAACGGTTTCATCAAAGCGGAAATCCGCTTCTGTCAGCGGTGGTATTCTGATGGGTAGGCGCGCCTGACCGCTCGTTGAGTCGACGAAAGATGACTGCGTAAATCGGCCGTTCTCGAGCGCCTGTCCGGCCGCAGCGTCGCCGACATCTCGCCAAGACACGCCGTCGATAGAAAAGTATTCCACGCGCGCTTGGGCGCTGGGCACGTCAATTTCTATATTGCTGAAATGGCTCGTGTCCTCACGCGAGAATATGGGTTTGAGCACGTAGGTAAAGAGCACGTCTTCGCCTATGGCCACTCGTTCGGGGTATATTTCGACAACGGCGCCGTGGCGCATGAGTGGTTCATCGTAGTCGAATTCTATGTAGTCCAGAGCTAAGCCGGTTTGCTGACGTTGCGCCGGCGACATTTCGTCCGTCACTAGTCCGTCCTCAAGGCGGAGAGGTGCCGACCAGAAGCTCCATTCAGCTTCGTCGTCCGAGCCTAGGTCAGCGCCCAGCATATTGTACTGCAAACTCTCTTCCTCAATGCGCTTGTCGAGTAATTTTGCCCAGGTGAAGGCGTCCAGTATCCGACCGCGTTCGTCGCGCTTATACAATGAGTTAGTTACCCGCGCGAAACTGAATGCGCACTTGGCCTTCGCCCAGCTTATGTCCGCGCCAACGCCCCCGTCCCCAGTTGACTACTCCGCCCTCGACGTCGGGAAATTCCTCTACGGTCTGCTGGCGATCCGCGTTGGAAAACAGGTCTCACTGACGGCTATAGCGGTGCATGCGTGGCGTGGCGTGGCGGTACCGACGTCGATTATTTCGGACACATAGCTCCCGTCACTGGCGAAACCACGGCCGAAAATGGACAGCTCAGTGGTTTCAGAGTAGCTGCCAGACGGGGTCAAGATACTCAGCAATACGGAGCCCATGAGCACGGGGGGATCAAAGCGAACGTTTTTTACCACGGGCTCATACTGTCCGAAGGTTTGGGGCACGAGCGGGTTGCTGCGCAGCCTCAGCACGTTGTCTCTGATACTGCTGGGATCGCCGTGCCGTATTAGGTAATCCGCGACCGTGGCTTCCGGTAGAATGGGCCGTGGGCGAAAGAGCAGGCGATCGATGCAGTAGAATCCTTTCAGGTTAATACCAAGCGAGCACAAAATGCTGACGGTGCTCAGGTCTCCATCAATAATCTGCTCCTGATTGGTAGGCTTGGCCCGCTCGCGGCGCATGCCCCCTTCGCTGGGCACGTTCAGCGTGGGATTGGTGAGGTTGGTGCCGGGCACGCCGCCGTATGTGCCGTACAGATAGCGCGCGTGAATGAGCGAGGACAGGTTGCGCGTGCTGTCCAGACGCACGGGTCGCAGCGCTGTGCCCGAAACGCCGGGTCAGTCCACAGGGGGAGGTGCATCCTCGTCGACCAACCCGTCTCCGTCGTAGTCGCGTCTGTTGACGGGGTCTTCGCCCAATAGCCCGTCTCCGTCGTTGTCGACAAACTCGAATGGATCTTCATCGATCAGTCCATCTCCATCGTCGTCTGCCACAACTTCTACGGCCCATCCTTGGCCCCAAGTCGTCAGTCCGCTTACGGGAGCTATATTCCACGGATGGCCAACATCGCCAACGCGCCAAGTTTTCACTTTGGCAGCCAGTGAAGCGGTAAGCGTCAGGCTTGCTACAAGCAGCAGCGCATACGTCACTCGTACGCCTCCTGTGGAGCGTATAGTCATGTCTATTCCGAGTTTGGGTTAGATGGGATAAAAGCATTATACGTACCGAGTAGAACTTGGCAAAATCGACGGGGTGAGATGCGTCAGAAAAAAGGCTGCATGCCGTCTTGATATGGGGTCAATTGACAGCCGTTGGGCCGGACGGTATCCTGACAGGTGCACCGATGAAAAGGAATGTATATGGACACTGCTTTCCCTCCGCTTTCTGTTCTCCCTCCTTACGACGGGGATTGGCTCCTAGAAGCTAGCGCGTACCGAGCCAACCTATTTGACGGCGAGCGCCCCGACGAACTCGTGCTCTCCAATGGCCTGCTAAGCCGCACCTTTCGACTCGCGCCCAATGCGGCTACGGTAGGTCTAGACAGCGGCATCACAGGCGCGTCTATGCTGCGCGGCGTCAAGCCGGAAGCGCGGATACAAATAGATGGGACGTCCTACGATATTGGCGGACTGATTGGCCAAGAAGAGTATGCCTATCTGCGCCGCGAGTGGATCGATTCGCTGGCATGCGATCCGGCGGCCTTTCAGTACACCCACTATGAGCACGGTGCCACGCAGGCTCCTTTTGCCTGGAAGCGGGTTCGCCACGCGCCGGACCTGCCGTGGCCGGCTCCCGGGGTGCGCTTATCGCTGCACTTTGCCGCGCCGGCAAAATCGTCGCTGGCGGGTCTTGGGGTCGCCGTTTATTACGAGCTATACGACGGCATACCCCTGCTGTGTAAATGGTTGAAAGTGCACAACCACAGCGGTCGGAGCGTGCGTCTCAACACGTTCGTTGGCGAAATTCTGGCCGCGGTGGAAGGAGAGGTCTCCGTCGATTCACCGTCGCAGTGGACCTATCCAGATATCCACGTAGAGAGCGACTACGCCTTTCACGGCATGACGCCCAAAAGCGCCAATGCAACGACGTTTTGGTGCGAGGACCCGCAGTATCAGACGCAGGTCAATTACTTGTACAAAACGCCCTGCCTGTTGGAAAGTCGACCCCCTTTGGGGCCGGAGATCGATATAGAAGACGGCGCTCAGTTTGATAGCTTTCGCACGTTTTTGCTGCTGCCCGACAGCCAAGAGCGCGAGCGCCGCGGCCTAGCGCTGCGTCGCATGTACCAGACGATCGCCCCGTGGAGCGCAGAAAATCCAATCTTGATGCACGTGCGCCACTCCGATCCCGAAGCGGTCAAGACGGCCATTGACCAGTGTGCCGAGGTGGGATTTGAGATGGTCATTATGACGTTTGGCAGCGGGTTTAACGCCGAGTCAGACGATCCTCAGTATATAGCGGGTCTCAGAGAGTTGGCTGACTATGCGCACACCAAGGGCGTTGAGCTAGGGGGCTATTCGCTCTTGGCGAGTCGGCGAATTAGCGATGCAGACGATGCGATCCATCCCGATACGGGCGAACCCGGTGGGGCTATCTTTGGCCATTCGCCGTGCTTGGGCAGCGCTTGGGGTCAGCAGTACTTTCAGCGCTTGGAGGCACTCTACGCAGAAGCGGGTCTGGATATACTAGAGCACGACGGCTCCTATCCGGGCGACGTCTGTGTGTCTGAGGAGCACCCCGGTCATCGGGACTTGGGCGATTCGCAGTGGCAGCAGTGGCGGCGCATCGTGCGCTTTTACCGCTGGTGCCGCGAGCGGGGCGTCTATCTCAACGTGCCGGATTGGTATTTTTTAAACGGCTCTAACAAAAATGGGATGGGCTACCGCGAGGTGAATTGGTCTCTGCCCCGCCAGCGGCAAATCCTGCTGGCGCGACAAAACATGTATGACGGCACGTGGGAAAAGACGCCTAGCATGGGCTGGATGTTTGTGCCGCTGGTAGAATACCACGGCGGGGGTGAAGCCGCTACGCTAGAGCCGCTGAGCGAGCACTTGGACGCCTACGGTGCGCATCTGGCACAGAATTTTGGCTGGGGTGTGCAGGCCTGCTATCGAGGTCCTCGACTGTACGATACGGAGGAGACCAAGGCCGTGGTGAAAACGTGGGTAGATTTTTATAAAGCGCATCGCGCGATACTAGAATCCGACGTGATACACCTCCGGCGCGCAGACGGGTGCGACGTAGATGGAATTGTGCACGTCAATCCGCAGCTGCCCACGCGCGCGCTGATTATGGTGTTTAATCCCCTCGAAGTGGAGGCGGTGCGCACGTGGAAAATCCCTCTGTACTACGCGGGGATAGAAGCGCGTGCGCACGTGCGCGAGCGGGGTGGCTCAGAGAAAGCGTACGCGCTGAACCGGGCCTACGAGATCGAACTCGAGCTGCGCGTGCCGGCGTGCGGCGTAAATTGGTATGCGGTCGAAAATGCTCAGTAGTGTGCCTACCTATCAGCTGCGGTCGTCTGTGTTGGCCCTGCTGGGTGGACTCTTATTGGCCTGTGCGGGGATGCCTGCGTCGGGGCCTGCTCCGCCACAGGTGCAGACGTCCGCTCCCTCCGCATCCGTTACCGACGTACCTGCGCTCGCACATATGTGGCTGGCCGCTCCAGACACGGTGTATGAGGGAAGCACGTTTTTAGTGGAGATCGTGCTGGCTGACGGCCAGGGCCGTTCGCTCGCTGGCACTCAGTCCGTTCGGCTGCGACTCGGCGAAGAGCGCATGCATCTGGCCAACGAGCGCGTGCAGATCGAAAACGGACGGGGCAGCACGCGCGTCCTCGGGGCTTTGGCCGGTGAGAGGGACCTGTATATTGCGGGCCGCTGTATGCTAGAGGACGGCACGTATCTAACGGGCGTATCAAATACTATCGTCGTTATACCGGCGCGCCCATAGAAAAGCCCATCAACGGGTCGATTCACAGAGAAACGACGTATTTTGACTTTGTGCGGGCCGGACGATAAGTTAACGCCCTCACAGTTGTTTGCCTGCACTAGACTGGGAAAGACCACAAGCTAAGTCAGGAGGGATGGCCTTGAACTTTATATGGTTAGATTGGGCGATGATCGTCGCCTTTTTGCTGTTGACCACTGGCATCGCCTTTATGACGCGGCGTCTGATCAGCAACTACGATTCATTTTTGCTGGCCGGGCGCAGCCTCAAACTCTACTTGGGCATGGCGACAATGGGCGCAACGGAGTTGGGTCTGGTCACGTTGATGTATTTTTCTGAGCAGGGCTACAAGAGCGGTTTTTCCGCCTTTGCCATCGGCGTGATTTCCCTGTTAGGCTTCGTCTTTGTCGGAAAAACGGGCTTCATAATAAAAGGCCTGCGCGATCTGCGCATGCATACGATCGCCGAATTTTTCGGCCTGCGCTACAGTCGCAGCACGCAGATCGTCGCGGCGATCATTACGTTTGCGGCCGGCTTGATGAACATGGGCCTCTTCCTAGTGCTAGGCGCTAAGTTTTTGCTCTACATGGTCGGTTTGCCGCCGGAGGCGCTCCCCTACTTGATGGTCGGTTTGTTACTGCTCGTGCTGCTCTACACCGTTGTGGGCGGTATGGTGTCGGTGGTGCTGACCGACTACGTGCAGTTTATCATCCTCTTCACCAGCGTCGTGTTGACGACCTACTTCGCCATAACGCACGTGGGATACGACGCGGTAATTGCCGCCGTGCAGATCGAACGCGGTGCCGGCGGTTTCGATCCCTTTCTCAGCGACGATCTCGGCTGGCTCTTTATAGTTTGGCTCGTATTTGGTCTGCCGTTTACGGGTATGTGGCCGCCGGCCCTGTCTCGTGCGCTATCGACGGTCGACGGCGAAACGTCGCGCAAACTATACGGCTTTATCGGCCTGTCTTTTCTCGGCCGAGCGCTCATGCCGATGATGTGGGGCATTTGTGCGTTTGCCTACTTTGCCGGCGCCCATGCGGTGCCTCTGCCCATGGTGGACGGCGCGCCGGATACGGCTGCGGCTATGCCCGTATACCTCTCGCAAATCTTGCCCAACGGTCTGCGCGGTTTGGTGGTAGCGGCGGCGCTGGCCGCGCTCATGTCGACGTTCGATAGCTATTTACTGTGCTGGTCTTCTATCTTGGTAAACGATATTGTTTTGCCGCTGAGACCCGAGCTCAAAGATCGTCAGAAAATTTTGTTGACCCGCCTTTCGGTTGTCGGTTGCGGCCTATTTGTGCTGGGCTGGGGCTACCTGTATTCTCCGCCGGAGACCTTTTTCCGCTTCATGGCTATTACGGGGACCATGTACAGTGCCAGCGTGTTGCTGACTACGGCGATGGGGCTGTACTGGAAAAAAGCCAACACGCCCGGGACGCTGGCATCGCTGTGCGTTGCCGGCCTCTTGCCGCTCACTACAATCTTTCTGGATGGTTCGGGTATCGTACCCCCAGCGTATGAATGGATGATAGAAGACAAAGTTGTTGGCATCGCCACGTTTGTCGCCAGCGTGGTCTTTATAGTGGTGGCTTCACTTCTGACGCAGAAATCACATCCGCCCAAGGTGCTGAAGCCCGTGGGCACGGGAGGTAATTGAGATGACGGGTTGGCAAACGGCGTGGACCTGGATTTTCGGTATAGCGGTTTTTCTGTTCTTCTTGGTAGAAGTCGTAGTCGTTGTAGGTGGTGCGCGCGACATCGGCGATATGATGCGCTCGCTAATGGGGCAGGCCGACGAGAATCGCGAGGAGAGTTAAACAATGCGCGTTCTGTTAACGGGTGCGGCGGGCTTTGTCGGACGCGTTGCGCTGGACCTCCTGCGCGTGCGTCACCAAGTGACGCCTTTTGACGTTCGCCCGGTTGAAGGATGTGACGATGCAATTGTTGGGGATGTGCTCGACTACGAAGCGGTCAGCGTAGCGATGGAAGGGTGTGACGCAGTCGTTAACACCATCATGGCACCCAACGCATCGTATGGCGATAACGGTCCTGGTTTTACCATTAACGTCAGCGGCATGTACAACCTGCTAGAAGCGGCGCGCACGTACGGAATTAAACGCTTTGTCCACACCTCGAGCGGTGCGGTCCACACGGGTTATCCCTCGCCGCCGGAAACCCGTCTGACCCACGACCTCTATCCGCTCAAAGCGGTCGGTCCCTATGCGCTGTCCAAGGTGCTGCAGGAGGAGCTAGCGCGCAATGTGCACGAGCAGCATGGCCTGTCGGTTGCCGCGATCCGTCCCTGGGGCATCATCGACTCAGAGCGCATGGTGACGACAGATGGCGCGTCCGTCACCGGCTTCTATTTTGGCAGCATTGACCGACGCGACGTCGCTTCGGCGCTAGTGTGCGCGCTGGAGGCAGACGATATCGGCTACGAGTGTTTCTACGTTATGGCCACCTCCGGAGGCTACGAGGCGACGGACACGGCGCGCACCGAAGAGCGCCTGGGCTGGAAGCCTCAGTTCCCGTTTGACGCTGACTTATAGACGCACCCAACAAAAAGAGCGGCGATAGTGTAGAGAGATCCTCAGCCGTCTGACCGCCGCTGTATTAGGCTGCCTCTCGGTTTGTTTACCGCGTACTACAAGGAGGTAGCGCATGGCTATGGCGCGCAGAGACTTTTCGATACCGTTGGTTGATTTGGCCGCTGAAACCCATCGCCAGACGGTGGTCGATAGCGAAGTGGGTCAGTATTTAGGTCACCCAACAACGGCGCTGCTCGACGACGGCCAGACGATGATTATCGTCTATCCCAAAGGCCACGGCCGCGGTGCGGTTGTGATGAAAAAGAGCTACGATGGTGGTAAGACGTGGAGCGAACGCTTAGACGTGCCGGACAATTGGTCCACCTCGCAGGAGGTGCCGACGCTCTACCGAACAGTGGATGCGCACGGCAAGAAGCGCATCCTGATGTTTTCCGGCCTCTACCCCATACGCATGGCCTACAGCGAAGACGAGGGGGAAACGTGGTCCCCGCTTGAGCCCATCGGCGACTACGGCGGCATTGTGGCGATGGCCGATGTGGCGCGTCTACGGGACGGGCGCTACATGGCCCTTTTTCACGACGACGGTCGGTTTTTACGCAACGGCGGCCAGCAGACCAATGTGTTTGAAGTGTATGCGACGTACTCGGACGATGGGGGGCTCAGCTGGGGCGGGCCAGAGGTCGTAACGACGCACCCGCAGGCGCATCTTTGTGAACCTGGCATCGTGCGTTCTCCGGACGGTCGTCAGCTGTGCATGCTGCTACGCGAGAACAGTCGGCAGTTTAACGCCATGATCATCTTCTCTGACGACGAGGGTAGGAGCTGGTCAGACCCGCGCCAGCTGCCCGGCGCGCTGACGGGTGATCGACATCAGGCCATCTACGCGCCCGACGGTCGGCTGGTTATATCCTTTCGTGACATGGCTCACGATACGCCCACGTGGGGTGATTGGGTTGGTTGGGTGGGATCCTACGACGACTTAGTCAACGGAAATGAAGGCCAGTACCGCGTGCGCTTTATGGACAATCTCAAGGATGCCGACTGCGCCTATCCGGCACTGGAGCTGCTGCTCGATGGCACGATTGTGACCACCACGTACGGCCACTGGAGCGAGGGCGAGGCGCCCTACGTTGCAAGCGTGCATTTTACTATGCAAGAGATAGATACCAAAGCAAAGGAACGGTAAGAAACCGCCATGTCACTTATTACGGTTATTGGCCGCGGCCATTCGGGAACGCGCGCTATTTCGCATACGCTATACGCCAGCGGCGTCTATATGGGAAATGCCCTAAACCGCTCGGGCGATAAGATGCCACCGCAAAAGCTTTACGATGCCTGCCGAGTAATGGCGCAGTATGTCGAGTGGAAAGGGGGCTTGGAGTGGGACTTTGAGCCGCTGCATACGATGGATATCGATCCGGAGTTTATCGATCTGGTTAACGAGTATTTAAAAGATGTGTTAGAGGATCGATCCGAACACAGGGGATGGAAGCTGCCGGAGACGACGCTGATCTATCCGTGGATTTTACGCATGTTTCCCGACGTCAAGTATATCCACTGGGTTCGCGACCCGCGCGACAGCATTATCCGCGGACATAAGACCGATGACTTGAGTGACTTCGGTATAGATTATCCGCGAACGGACAGTATCCGTGAGCGCCGCGCCATTTCCTGGAAGTATCAGTACGATCTTATGAAAGCCACGCCTAAGCCCGCAAACTGCATACACGTGCGCTTTGAGGACTTCGTGCTCAAGCAGGAAGAAACGCTGCAACGCCTCGAGGCCTTTCTCGGCTTTCCGCTGGGACGCATTATCGTGCGTACGGACTCGATTGGTCGCTGGAAAACGGATGGAGAGCAGCACACCTTCGACTTTTTCCGAGACGCCATGGACGAGAGCGGCTACACGGAATAATACCTGCCCAATGCTCAGCTCTCTTTGCGGGCATTTTTCTCGGCCCGATAGCGCAGGCCGTGGTGCAGCTCGCGTTTGCGGACGCGCAGCGATTCGGGCGTGACTTCTAAAAGCTCGTCATTGCTTAGGTACTCCATTGCATCGTCTAGCGAGAGAATGCGCGGCGGCGAAAGCGAATCTATAATCGACTTGGGCGTGGTGCGATGGCCCGTCATATGCTTGGTGCGGCACACGTTGATGACCAAGTCTTCTGGTCGAATGGTTTGCCCAACGACCTGTCCGGCGTAGACTTCGTCACCGGGTGAAATAAAAAAGGTGCCGCGCTGCTGCAGGTGCTCCAACGCATAGGCACTGGTCGTGCCCGTTTCGTGCGAGATCAGCGAGCCAAACTGCTGAATCTCAATGGGGCCGGCCATTGGCTCGTGCCCTTCAAAGAGCGTGTTAAAGGTGCCCGTGCCGCGCGTGGCGTTTAGATAGGGTTGGCGAAAGCCGAGAATTCCGCGCGTGGGCACCAAGAACTCGGCGTAGACTGTGCCATCCTCACCGTGGCGCAGGTCCTGTAGGCGCCCCCTTCGCTTGCCCAACATTTCGCTTACGGGCCCTAAGTACTCGTTTAGCACTTCGATAAAGACGCGCTCAATGGGCTCCTGCACGCCGTCCTTGTCCTGGCGAAAAATCACTTCTGGTTTGCTGACGGCCAGCTCGTATCCCTCCCGACGCATCGTCTCAATGAGAATGGCCAGATGCAGTTCACCGCGTCCAGAGACGACAAATTCACCCGAGCTCTCGGTGTCTTCGACGCGCATTGCCACGTTGCTTTCTAACTCATCAAACAGCCTTTTGCGAATTTCTCTACTCGTTACAAAACGCCCTTCGCGCCCGGAAAAGGGGCTGTCGTTTACCTTGAAGACCATGCGTACGGTGGGCTCTTCTACTTTGATCGGCGGCAGTGCGATGGGCTGTTCGGAGCAGGCTAGCGTATCACCGATCCCCACGTCTTCTACGCCCGAGATTGCGACGATGTTGCCGGCCTGCACGTTGTCTACCGATTCGCGCTTCAGGTTGCGGTACACGTACACCTGATCGACGCTGGCCGGCGTCATCTCGCCCTCGGCGTTGATGTGGACAATGGCCTGTCCGGTGCGCAGCGATCCGCTGCTCAAACGCCCGACGGCAATTTTTCCGACATATGCGCTGTGCTCTAAGGTGGTGACCAAGAGCTGTGCTGGACCGTTTACGGCGACCTGCGGCGGTGGCAGGTGGTTGACAATCGCGTCAAAGAGCGGCTTCAGGTCGTCGGCCAGCGCATCGGGATCCAACCCAGCGCGCCCTTCCAAAGCGCGCGCGTAGACGACGGGAAAGTCGGCCTGTTCGTCGTTGGCGCCCAGATCGACAAAGAGGTCAAAGGTTTCGTTTACGACTTCATCGGACCGGGCCGCGGGTCGGTCAATCTTGTTGACTACAACGACAACTTTATGACCGCGCTGCAGCGCCTGGCGCAGGACAAAGCGCGTTTGTGGCATGGGGCCCTCGACGGCGTCGACTAGCAGCACGACGCCGTCGACCATATTCATGATGCGCTCCACCTCGCCGCCAAAATCGGCGTGCCCGGGCGTGTCGACAATATTGATGGTGATATCGCCGTATACTACGCCCGTGTTTTTTGCCAGAATAGTGATGCCGCGTTCGCGCTCGAGGTCGTTGGAGTCGAGCACGCGCTCGACGACTTCTTGGTGCGCTTGAAAGACGTTGCTCTGCTTTAGCATACCGTCGACTAGCGTAGTCTTGCCGTGATCTACGTGGGCGATAATAGCCACGTTGCGGATGTCGCTGCGCGACACCGTTTCTGTGTCGGTGTAGTCAGGTTGGCTCATTTCTCTTCCATTAAAAAAGGGACTGCGCCGCGCCTGTGTGCGGTGCAACCCCTCTTATCGATCCGGTCGCCGCACGAGACAACTCTGCGCGGCGTTTTTCGCTGTGCGTTTCGTCTATCAGTGTGTAATGCGCTAAAAAAAATGTAGGCGAGGACGCAGAAAACGGCAAGGTGTAGGCGGGGCGTATGGGAGCATTCTCTAGGCAACAAATCGGTATAGAGATGAGTTGCCCAGCCCAGTGGGAACCCTTTCTGAATGCGTTTGTGTGACGCAGATCACATAGAAAAGCGTGGAAATGTGATCGCGCTCACGCTCCGTGCGGTCTATACGCATTATTCATATTGAATTTCAGACGAGTGGAATGCTCGTAAACGAGGGTAAACCTCGCACAGAAGGAGCCCGATATGTTTAAGTTACTCGTATTAGCCGGCAGCGTGCTGGCCTTTGCCGCCGCCACCGGAGGATGGTCCCGAGAAGTTTGTCGAATTTGCCATGATGTTTCTCGACAAAGACGGTGATGGCGTGCACGGTATTTCCGAAGGAGATGAAGGCCTAGAGGGCTTACACCATCCTGCGGAGTGCGGTGAAGATCTAAGCGAGAGTGAACTAGGGCCCGTTGCAACGAACGTGTCATGCGGCACGAGCGAGAGCGAAGGTAACCAGGTACAGCGCACGGTGTGTAACGTTGGTCCCTACAACTCAGCCGCCATTAGCCTGCCGAGCGAGCGCGCAGCAGACTGTTTTCGCATTGCCGCTATCAAGGGCAACAATATCGCGTTTGAAATTGTGAACGAAGATGACGGCACGGTGCTCTTTGATATGTCGATGGGCAAGGAAGCTTTTGACCGGCTCGTGCTGACGGGTGGTCCCGATGGTGCGGTGTGTCGGATCAATCTGCTCAGCGCCGATGAAGCAGATGCCAGTATCACCGTCGAGTTTATCTATCATCCCACCTTCTAAGATCGTGGCACAGTAGGCCTGGCCCGCGCGCAGTGCGCCTAGGAAGCAGGTAGATTTAAAAGGAGCATCGGTTTATACCGGTGCTCCTTTTGTTTATTTTACCGGCCGCCCATACCCTACGCATAGGAGAGTATATATGTCCGATTCGCGTCCCAAGGTGCTGGTCGCCTGTGATAAAAACGTGCGCGAAAACTATCTGTCTTCCGAAGAGATACAGCGCCTTGAGAGGTTAGCTGACTGGGAGTGGTTTGAGTGCGCGGGTGGGGGTATCTACGAGATTCCCGAAGATCCGCAAAAGGCCGAGGCAATCGGATCCCACTTAGCTGATAAGGATGCACTCATTGTCTGTCATGGGGCGCCGCGCATTGATGCGCACATACTGTCACAAGCGCCCCGTTTAAAGATTATTGGCGAGCTTGAAGGAGATCGCTTTGCCGCGCGCATCGATTTGGATGCAGCGTGGGATCGGGGCGTGCGCACCGTAGACACGACCAACGGTTCGTCATACCCAGTCGCCGAGTGGGCACTGGGCATGATACTGGCCTGTCTACGAAATGCCGGAGCGCACTTTCGTCGCTTGATCGCGGGCCATACGCAGCGCGATCCGGACGTAGTACGCCTAATGGGTGGCATGCTGCAGGGCAAGCGCGTAGGGCTAATTGGCGGCGGCTATATGGGGCGGCACCTCATCAAATTGCTCAAGCCGTTTGAGGGAGAAGTCTGGGTGTATGATCCGTATTTGCCCCGCGAACTAGCCGAAGCAGTGGGCTTTGTGCAGACGACGCTCGAAAATGTGTTTTCCCAGTGCGATGTTGTTGTTTGCGTCGCGCCCCTTACTCCGGGCACTCGGGGTATGATCGGCGCTCGGGAACTGGGCTTGCTGCGTGCCGGCAGCGTTTTCGTCAACGTGTCGCGCGGGGCCGTCGTCGATTCAGCCGCTCTCATAGACCGGCTCAAAATCGGAGATATTGTCGCCGGCATCGAGGCATTTGATCCGGAGCCTATTCCCCCCGACAGCGAATTATTGCAGTTAGACAACGCGTTTGTCAGCCCGCACTTTGGTTGGATTACCGGCACGGACCACCCACACTTTTTCCCACTTATGATCGATGAACTCGAGCGATTTTTCGCCGGCCACGACCCCTACTTCGAGCTGACGCCGCGTGCCCAAGCCAATCGTACGGGCGCGCCGCCAACTTAGCGCGAAAAACCGGGTGCTCCGAGTTGCCGCCCTTCTTTCTCGTCGTAGGGTTCTGCTCTGTCGTCTGCCATCTCGCCCTGCCACGGGTCCAGACCCAGCAGCTTTCTGCCCAGCGGCGTGAGCGCGGCCGTCGTGCCGTGTAGCCTTTCCCAGCGCCGTGGATCGCCGGGGAAGGCGTCGCCTTCGGGTGATTTGCGATGCAGCCATGCGTCAATACGCCAGTCGCGCATAGCGGTGTCTTTGGGGTATGCTGGAGCCATCGACAGATACTGTGCCAATCGAGGCGTAGACGACGTATTGGCGCTGGTTCCGTGCGGCAGCAGGCTGTTCCAGACCAGTAAATCTCCCTTGCGCGTCGGTACCTCGACTACGTTAAAGCCGGCTAAGTCTGGGCGGAAGGGGTCGCGATCAGTCGGCTGAGAGGCGGTCCACTCGTCGAGCTGGGCGTAGAGAGCCGGCACGCACTGAAAGCCGCCCGAGCCGGCTGGACAGTCGCTCAGAGACAGGAAGCCCTGCATGCCAAAGGGCAGTGGCTTAACGGAGGTGTCGATATCCCAGTGTATAAAGCCCTCAAACGTCGCGTCGCCCCTATTGGGTGGGTTAAAGTTGCAGCGATCGATGCTCACCCACAGCGCTTCCGTCTGCCATAGAGTGGAAAACGTTGCGTGGACGTAGGGCCACTGTCGCGTGGCCCAGAGCGCGGGGTGGTGGTAGAGTTCGACCATGCCCGCGCCGTTTAGCTCGGGTAAGCCGTTGGCCCGTTCGGGCGTTTGGTACCAGGTTTGTGGATCGTCCGGATCCAGCTCTCCGAACTTCCATATGGCATCTATTGCATCGTCGAGCAGGGCTTCGGGTATCTGGCTAGGCACAACGACGTAGCCGTTGGCGCGAAAGAAATCTAGGTCGACTGACACAGCGCTAGCTCGTAAGGCGCTGGCTGCCGTCAAAGGACACGCGCGGCCAGCTGGAGTGCGTCCACTGGTTAAAGCTGTGGCCGATGTAGTGGTTGGCCAGCGAGTGCCGGTACGATCCGGGCTTGCCGATGGGGCCGCCTCTGTGTACGAGCACGCCGTCAAAGAACACGACGTCGCCTCGTCGCACGCATACGGGCGTCTCTGGTATTGCGTTGCGGGTACAAAGCTCATCGACGGCGGCGTTGTAGTCCCATCCGTGAAACTTGCCGTCTTCAGAAAAGTCGCTGCTTGTCAGCAGGCGCCTCTTGTGCGAACCCGACTGTACCCACATAGCGCCGTTGTCCTCGTCGACGTCCATTAGTGCGATCCACGCCGACATGCAGCCGGGCAAATAGTACTGGTCCTGATGTCGACCCTGTTCTGATCCCACCCAGAAGTACATTGTTTGGATCCCATCTGGCTCGTCGTCCAGACACTGCGTAAGCGGTTCTTTGAGCGGCGGTGCAATAAGCCAGTCGCGCGCGACTGGATCGTACCAGTGCTGGTTGTGCGTGCGCTGCAGTTGGTCGGCTTCGCGCGGCGCAAAGCCTTCTAAAGACTTCTTGCCAGCGTGCAGATCGAGCATATGCGCTACGAGCTCTTCGCACTCTGCGCCCGAAAAGACGCCCTCTACGACGGCCCAACCCTCGCGCTCGTAGTGTTCGATATCAAGCGTGTCCATACGGTTCCTCCTGCCGGTTCTAAGCGGCGAGAATTTTTTCGTAGACTTCCATGTGTTCGCCCTCGTGCTCGTCTGGATCGGCCAGCTTGAGCCAGACGGCCTGGTACTCTTTGTGCGCGGCTATTTCCTGCACTGATCCGGCTTGCTGCGGATCGGTGCCGCTCCAGATCACCTCACCGTCCTGTAGAAAGATATACTGACCGGCGTGTGCGTATAGCAGCTCGTCACGGTTTTCGTGATAGAAAAGGGCCTGTTCGCTAGCGGTGCGCCGCAGTTGATCAATGACTTCCGGTGGATCTGTTTGGGCCGAGTCAAACTCGGCCACGGGCAGCACGAGCCCATCCATGGCAAAGTCGATCTCGTTCAGATTCGTCGTGCCGAAGCCGTGTTCAGCCGCCACGGCGACCGGACTGCGGTCGCGGCGGAAGGGAGGGTGCGGCCAGTCGAGCGCGGGATCGGTGCCCATCAGATGAGAGCCACAGGCGTCGGTGGCTATAACGTGGTCGCCAGCCACCAAGCAGTCAGCGATGCGTCCTTCGCCGTTCCACTCCATTCGCGCCTGACCGGTTAGTCCGTCGATGATATTTAGGCAGGGTTGGGCAATCATGCCTAAATCGGGCAGCACGTAGGAGAGGCGAATGACGTGGTGAAAGTAGGTGCGCAGGCGACCATGCGGTGGAATGGGGGGCAGGCCGAAGAGGTTTTTCAGGCACAGCGTAATGCCCATAAAACCGTGATTTTTCATTTTGGCGATAGAGACAAACGCGTCGGTTTCACCCAGTGCAGCCGACAGCTGGTACTCGGAAAACATGAGGCCACCGCCCGGAACTTTGTAGCGCTCCAGGGGTGGATCACCCGCCTCTACGTAGTGCACGCCGTACTCGTCTAGAATGGGCTTGGTATTGAAATCTTCGCCGGGTCGCTGTCCCGGCGGCGCGGTACTGGTGTCGAGCGCAAAGAGTTCGGCGTCGGTGCGTTCGCGCAGTAGGCGCAAACTGGCGCGCAGCACGTCGTCGTCGACCAGTTCCTGTCGTCGACCGCCAATGTAGCGGATGCTCTGCGTGCGAAACTGCATGTTGACTTTAATGCCGACTCTTTTAGCACGCTCGATTTTTTCCCACGATCGCGAAAGAGGCGCCGTGATTTCTTTTAGCTTATGATAGATTTCATCTAGCGAAGCTTCATGTGAGCAGTGCGTGGCGCGCACGGCGTAGTCTTTGGTATACTTCATGAATCATCTCTCTGTAGGGTGAGGTGCAGGGCTCTCACTACCGGTACTAAACATCGCTAGCGGTGCGCGTCTGGACAATAAGTTCGCTTTGTTCCTCTCTGCGGTGCGTGCTCGGCTAGAAGGAGTCGCCCCAATCTTTGTTGTTCAGGAAGGGCTTTTTATATTGTAGATCGAAAAACTGCTCTGACGAGTGCGCATCGTTTTCACGGCCCCTGCGCCCTTGCCAAAACGGAGAATAGACCAATGGGAAAGGTTGTTATCCTAGGTGTTTTTGTTGCTGATACGGCATACCGCGCTGCTCGAATGCCCAAAATGGGCGAAACAATTTTGGGAAACACCTTTGCGTTGGGACCTGGTGGCAAAGGCTCTAACCAAGCCGTGGCAGCGGGTAAACTGGAAGCGGATGTCACCATCATCAGCCGGTTGGGCGAAGACGACTTTGGTCAGATGGCCGTGCAGATCTGGAAGGACGCACACGTTAAGGGAGCGATAAAATACAGCCCAGATGCATATACGGGCGCCGCATTTATTTTTATCGATGATAAAACCGGAGACAACGCTATTATTATTGCACCGGGGGCGGCTGCGGATATTTCGGTAGAAGATATAAGAGAAAACGCTGAATTAATTGCAGCGGCCGATGTGTTTCTCACGCAGCTTGAACAACCCATTGATGTAGCGCATGAAGGCCTAATAACTGCCAAGAGAAACGGTAAAATCACCATTTTAAATCCGGCACCCGCAGCGGATCTTCCCAAAGAAGTATTCGAAGTTTGCGACTATATAACGCCCAATGAAACAGAGGCTGAGGTCATAACCGGTTTGCCTGTAAGAAATGAGGCAGAGGCTGAGTCAGCCGCCCAATATTTGGCGGGCCTAGGCGTAAAAACGCCTATTGTAACCATGGGCGAACAGGGCGCTTTTCTATTTGGCTATGGTATGGTCAGTGCATATGAGGCAGGGCCGGTAGTTGAAACGACAGGTGCTGGCGACGCTTTCAACGGAGCATTTGCCGTTGCGCTTTCCGAAGGAAAGTCCGCTGTAGATGCCGTGCGATTTGGGTGCGCAACTGCTGCGATCTCGGTAACGCGCCCCGGAGCGGCGTCATCTATGCCCACGAGAGATGAAGTAGAACAGCTGTTGCGAGATTAGAGCCTGTAGTAGGGCGTACAGCGTTCGATGCGCACATTGTGTTATATATGCTCGTTCCATCAACCGCGTATAGAGGAAATGTCCATGCTGTTTGATACGGATCAATTGGAAGTATATCGAGAGACCGGCTACGTCATCGTCGACTGTCCCTTTCCCGCCGACCTTACAGCGCGCGCGCTACAAGCGATCCAGCGCCAGCTGATCGCGCTCGAGGACAATACCACCGACACGCGGGGCAACCACTATCGTTTGGCGCCGCAAATACCGGACTCCTACTGGTGCGCCCTCGATCACTCGTTGCCTTTTTTGCAGATGGAACTACACGACGAAATTGTCGAGTTGGCCCGTCAGATGGTCGACGATCGAGACATTTATTTTCGCAATGGCGGGATCAACGAACTGGCGCCGGGTATGTCTTTTGTGTGGCACCGCGACTCGGGTGAGGAATACGTCGAGTTTATGCACTACTTTTCTGGCTCATCTCCCAAAAACGGTTGTCTGCGCGTCGTGCCAAGTTCGCATGTAGGCCCCGTTGACGAACTGATGGCGGACGTAGAGCGCCGGCGGAAGACCGAGCGCGGCAGCGCCGATGTGGATCGCACAAAGTCCGACGTAGAGCTGCCCGGCGAAGTTTCACTCTCGCTGCGGCCCGACCAGCTCTTGGTGCGTTCTTCAAAGATCTTTCACGCGACGTGGCGCAACGATTCGGACGAGGGGCGCCTTATGCACCACTGGCTTTTTCGTGCCGCCCACGAGGCCGACCATCGCTTTCGCTTTGAAGATTATCTGACCGAAGAGCTCGTAGCTGCGCTTTCGGAAGAGCAGCGCGAGGTGCTGTGGCTGGGGCGCGACTTCCCTCTTTCGGACAAGTGGGAAAGTGAACGCCAGCGCGAGCGCGGTCAGGTGCGCTGGGGCGTGCTCTAGATAGACTCTGTTTGCGAGGACGACTATGAACGATCGATCTATTTCCTGCGTGCGAGTAAAAGATAGCGAAGCCGAACTAGGCGTCGAACTGCCCGAAAAATACAGCGCCGGAGCACAGCTAACGCTGGGGCAGTTTTGGAAGGGGGCCGATGCGCTGCCGGCTGAGCAGGCTCATGCGTTTGTCGGCGCGTCTGCGTCGGGCCTCTGCTTTTACGTCTACCTGCAGGACAGCGACATCGGTTCGCGCGCTACGGCCGACAATCAGAAAATGTGGACGTTGGGTGACGTGGCTGAGTTTTTTATCAAGCCCGGTGGTGATCGCACGGACTACTGGGAAATCCATATAACACCCAACGACTTCCTCATGGATATTTATATTCCAAATCGCGAGGAATTCACCGGCGGAGAGATTGGCTGGGAGGATGTCGTTGCGCCCGAGAGTCACACCCGCAAGCGCGTCCAAGTTGGAGGCGGCTATTGGGCCTTGGAAGCGTGCATACCGTGGAAAGCCTTTGGTCTGTCCGGCATACCTGATGATGGAGATATTTGGCGAATCGCCGTTTGCCGTTACAACTACGCTAGCAGCTGCGATGAGCCCGAACTCTCGTCTACGGCGGCTTTGACGCAGCCGGGATTTCACCGCCACGAAGAATATACGGAACTCGTTTTTAGTATATAGATTACCGTCGAGATACGGCGAGGAGAATGCGTACATGCTCGAAGTGGAAATGCTCGAACCCGAAGAGGTGGAACGCGCGGCCAAGATTTTCTTGCGCGACGGTTTTGTCGCCGTAAAAAATGTGCTCGCGGGTGAGCAGCTGCGCCGTACGCAGGAAGCCGCTAATCGCGTCATAGGAGAGATCGTCGACGCCGACCCAGAGCGCATCGGCAATCGCGGCCACCATCGCTATTCGTTTGGCAACCAGATGCGTCACTTGGAGTGGTGCCAGCTGACGGACCTGCCGGCCGTGCTGCCTATTCTTTCGGCAATATGGGGCAGCGAAGACTACGTTTGCTCGGGCAATGGCGGCGATTTCTCGCTGCCGGGGGCTGAGATACAGCCGCTGCACTCGGACGGCAACGAATTGGGTTTTATCGATCCGTTGGGACAGACGACGACGCGCGATCTGCCGCCGGCGCTGATCTGTGTCAACTTTCCCATGATCGACTTCACGGAGGAGAACGGCGCTATTCGCCAGGTACCCTGCACGCATCGCTCAAGCGCGCCGATTCCGACGCTGGAAGAAGAGCCACCGTGGATGAAAAAGAGCATCATCTGTGCGCCGGCCGGCACTGCGCTCTTCCGCGACGTGCGCTGCTGGCACGGCGGTACGGCCAACCGGTCGGACCGGCCGCGGGCGATGACCAACGCGCACTACTACGCGCCGTGGTTTCGCGGCGGGCTGGGTCCGTGCGTGCCGCGGGTTCACCTAGATCACATGTCGCCGCGCGCGCGGCAGCTGTGCCGATACATTGTAGAGGACAATTAGCAACTAAGAGAAAGCCGTATTTGCGGCTTATAGACTGAGGGTAGGTATGACATGAGCGATATGATAGAGCACGAGGAACTGCGCGTTTCCAACGACGCGATGGACGATGCGGTTGAGCTACAGCGGCGCATAGCCGAAGAGGGCTATCTGTTTTTTCGTCGACTGCAGGATCCGGACAAGCTGCGGGCCCTGCGCCGCGAAATGATGAGCGCTATCCAAGAGGCCGGTTGGCTCGTTGCCGGCACGGATCCAAGCGATGGCATTGCAGACGTTGGCAAGCAGTGCACGGAAGGGGATCGGTCCTACAGCGACGGCTACGGGCGCGCCTATCGCCTAGAATTGTTCCATCGCTCGGCGCATTGGCCCGAGATTATGGACATGGTTGAAAAGATTATAGGAAAGCCGATTATGCCGCATCCACAGAAGGTGGCCCGCATCTGGTTTCCGCAGTATACAGACCACACGACGCCCACTCATCAGGATTTTGTGCACTTTCAGGGCAGCTTTGACACTCTGACCTGCTGGGCGCCCGTTGGGGACTGTCCCGTTGAGCTGGGTGGGCTAGCGGTGATACCCGGCTCGCACAAGGTCGATCGCGTGCTAGATCACCACTTCTCTCTGGGTGCGGGTGGACTCGTCGTCGACGAGACGGCGCATGAGGAAATCGATCCGGTCTGGCACAGCACGGATTACGAAATGGGCGACACGCTTATTTTTCCCGCACTCACCGTGCACAAGGCGCTACCCAACTACACACAAGACCAGCTGCGCCTATCGTTGGACAATCGCTACCAGGCCGTGGGCGACTCGATTGCTGAACACATGCTGGAACCGCACGGTCCGAGCGGACTGAGCTGGGATCAGATTTATCCCGACTGGTTGGCCGACGACCTCAAGCACTATTGGAAGTCCTACGACAATCCCGTCGTGCCGCGCGATATGAGCTTTTTCGACCGGGGCTTTGCCGAAGCGCTTGAGCTGGCGCGCGGGGGCAATGAGCATGCGGTCTTTCGCATGCAGCGCACCGCCGCCAACGACCCCGACTCGGCCTACGGCCAGCAGGCTCGGGCCATGCTGGTAGAGGTGGGGCTCGTCTAGCGGCGTAGGTGCGGCGCTTCCATGACGGCGCGCTCTTCTTCGCTCATATCCTCTATGTAGTCCGGGTAGTCGACGGTATGCGCACCGCTGCCATAGGCCAAGCTGCCCGGGCTAAACTTGTAGAGCAGCGCGCGGCGTTCGTGCGCGCCGTTCCACGGCAGCGTGCCGTGCGTCAGCGTCTCGGTAAAGATCACTACGTCGCCGGCTTGGCCGTTGAGCTCGAGCACGTGCTCCTGGTGCTTCTCCCACGCCTTCATCGAGTCTGGACACGGTAGGTTGGCCTTGTGGCTGCCCGGTATAACCGCCACGCCGCCGTCGCCCGGGCCCTCGTCAGCTAGCAGGTACTCGACGACGGTTAGTCCCGTAAAGATGCGGTTGTTCTTAAAAAAGTAGACCTCGGAAATATCGGCCCGTTCAATGCCGCCGCCGTGCAGCGTGCCGCCTTCGCAGCCGGCGTCCATGGCGATGAGGCCGGGGCCGTGGTCGAGGCGGTAGCCTGCGCCGAGAATGCCGTCGAGATAGGGTTTGACGCCCGGGTGCACGAGCAGGCGGCGAAAGGGCTCGCAGTAGGAGCGCTCCCAAGCCAGCATACCGCTCAAGTCCTTGCGCCGTGACGTGCCGCTCAGTGCTGTAGAGCCGCCGGCTTGCGATTCGCCAGTGGGTATCATTGCTTCGCGGTGGTGGTCGATACCGCTGTTGAGTTCGGCTACTTCTTCCAGCGTGAGCACGCCGCGCAGCAGCAGGTAACCGTTCAGATCAAATAGGTAGCGCTCGTCTTCGTTCATGCGTTTTCTCCCAGTGCGTTTTACTCGCGCGATAAAGGCAGGTCGACGCGCGCGTTGCCGCGCGCCTGTGAAGCGAGAAAGCCAAAGATCACCTCTACGACGTTTAAGGCAGAGGACAGCGGGGCGCTCGTCTGCGTGCCTCCAGAGTGCAGCGTCTGGACCAATTCGCGCACGCCGGCGGGGATGCCTTTCCACTCGGCCTGCGGCTCTTCGATGGTGTGCACCTGGTTGCCGACCAGCAGGCGGGCGTCTTTGTCGATGAGAATGCTCCCCTTGCTCCCCACGACCTCGAAGCGCCACTTGGAGCCGGACGTGCGCTTTGAAGTGCCGGTGTAGAAGCCGCGCACGCCGTTGGTAAAGTGTATATAGCCGCTGGCTGAGGGCTCGAGCGAGGGATCGCCTCCGCCGTTGCCGCGGTACTCGGCGTAGTCCTCATATCCGTCTTCTAGCTCGGCAAAGACCCACTGCGGGTCCGAACCGGCCAGAAAGCACATGGCGTCTACCAAGTGGGTGCCGTTGCGGAAGAGCGCGGCGCGCTTGCCGCTGAGCGTGCCGACGACGTACTGAACATCGCCGATCTGCCCACCGTCTATAACTTCGTCTTTGATGTGGTGCCACAGCGGATTCCAGCGCCGCGTGTGATCAATTGAAAAGAGCACGCCGTTCTGTTCAATGGCTGCTCGCATGCGATCGACGTCGGCTAAGCTAGTGGCCATCGGCTTTTCGCAGAAAAGGGCGCGTACACCCGCCTCGATGGCGTCGACGACGGGGTCGGCATGCACGCTGTCGGGCGTGGCGATCGTTACGACGTCTAGTGACTCGGACGCCAGCATCTGCCGATAGTCCTCATATAGGTTCACGTTCGGTCGGGTATCCTGCCAGTGCGCGCCAAACGCACTGCGCGTCTCCTCGCTGAGGTCGCAGCCGGCCACCAGTTCGGCGCAGTCTAAACCAACCAGCCCGCTGGCGTGTTGGATGCCGATGCCGCCGCAGCCGATAACGCCGACGCGCAGTTTTTTTCCGTCGTTGGATTCAGGTGACACGATTTTCTTCTATGTGTTCAGTTCGATTCGTATAGCGCACTGTCAGGCCTTTATCTGATGAAAGCTCAACGCACGTAATGGCTGTATTGCAGTGGTACAGGTAGGGTGTCTTCCCCTGTGGAGCGCCGATCAGTGCTTTGATCAAATAGCTCATAAAGTCGCCGTGGGTAACGAGGCCAATGCGGCTTTCGTCGTCGGTGCGCTGGAGCAGTTCGTCGGCTACCTTGTTCGCTCGCTGCAGCGCTTCCTCTTCGCTCTCTCGTCCGCCGCGCCACCAGCCCGCTTCATCGAGCGTCTCGGGGGGCAGGCAGTCGGGAAAGCGCGCGGCTAGCTCGCTGCGCGTTTGGCCGGGAAAGGACTCGATGCGCCCGTCTGGATAGTCGAGGTAGATGCCGCCAATTTCGTGCAAATCGACGTAGACTTCCGGACTGAGACCGAGCGCTTGGCCAATGGGCGTAGCCGTGTGCACGGCGCGGACCATGGCGCTGCAGTAGAGTCGGTCCAGCGGAGGTCCCTCAGGGTTGGAAAGAGACCCTTTTAGGTGGCGATTTGCTGCTAGGTATTTGGCTACGCGTTCGGCTTGTATCTGGCCGAGTTCGGTCAGTTCGGGATCCTGCACTCGCTGCGTTGGATCTGCTAATGCGTTGTTGGTGGACTGTCCGTGGCGAATAAAAAATAGCTGTTTCACGCGTTATTCCTCTGAAAGAGTAGGTAAAGCCTGTACGGTCCTATACTATGTCCATCTGAGCGCACGCTCAAGGCATGCTGTATCGTTTAGCCGCGCTCTTTCAAGTCGTACAGCGCGACCATATACGGGTCTTCCGGGTCGTAGTGCGTCAGCGTGTCGGGCCGATCGACGCGCCCGATGGGGCGGGTGTTTTCGCCCGCAATGCCGCGCGCCTCGTCGCCTATATCGCGCGCACACGTGTCAATGAGCATCTGCAATTCGCGCACGACTTCGGGATGAGCCGCGTGCACGTCTTGCGTCTCGCCGACGTCGGTGTCCAAATCGTAGAGTTCGCACAGCGCCGCATCGTCTTTGCGCACGTGCAGCTTCCAGCGTCCAGCGCGCACGGCCTCGATGCTGTTGCGCTTGTAGTAGAAAAAGGCCTCGTGCCCCGACGACGCGCTCTCCTGGCCCGAGAGCAGGGACCCTATATCCTTGCCATCAATGATGCGGTCTTCGGGCAGCGCGGCGCCGGCCAGTTTTGCCAGCGTCGGGTAGAAGTCCATCGAAAGGGTTAACTCCGAACACGTTGTCCCCGCCGGAATGCGTCCCGGCCAGCGCGCAATAAGGGGCACGCGCTGACCGCCTTCCCAGGTCGTGCCCTTGGTGGCGCGCAGCGGCCCATTGCTCCCCCCTTCGTCGCGCGCGCGCGAGCCGTTGTCGCTGGTAAAGAGGACGAGCGTATTATCGTCGAGACCGAGCGCTTTTAGTTCGTGCAGCAGCACGTCGGTTGCCCAGTCGATGCAGGCTACGGCTGCCCCGTATACGCCGTTTTCAGACTCGCGCACAAAGCGCTCGGGCGGGTAGTGCGGCAGATGCACGTGCATATGCGCAAGGTAGAGGAAAAACGGCGTCTTTCTGTTGGAGCGTATAAAGCGCACGCACTCCTCGACGTAGCGCTCGGTGATGCCGCGCTGATCGGGCTGGGCCTGGATGACCGCCTCGTCGCGCAGCAGCGGCAGCGGCGGGTAGGTATCATCCTCGTGCTGCCGACCCATATCGTTGCTGTAGGGAATGCCGTAGTAGTGGTCAAAGCCGTGGCGCGTGGGCAGAAATTCAGGCTGATCGCCGCAGTGCCACTTGCCGACAATTTGCGTGGCGTAGCCCTGCTCTTTGAGCAGGCTGGCCACGGTGATCTCGTTGGGGTTGAGTCCCAGACCCTGACCGGGAAAGAGCACCCAACGTCCGTCAAATGCGCCAAATCCTATGCGCGGAGGATAGCAGCCCGTCAGCATGGCGCCCCGCGATGGTGAGCACACGGGCGAGGCCATATAGAAGTCGGTAAAGCGCATACCCTCGGCGGCCATGCGGTCCAGCGCCGGCGTTCGGTTGGCATTGGAGCCGTAGCATCCCAAGTCGCCATAGCCGAGGTCATCGCAGTTAATGAGAATAATATTGGGTTTCATACGCGCCTTTTTACGTGATAATTTGCCCATATAAAACGCCTTTACCGCCCCTTCAGCAAGTCGCATTGCCCGCCGTGGGGTCGCCGCTTAGATTGGAGCACACACCAGGAGGACACGGATGCACATTACCACGATAGACGACGTGCGCCAGGCGGCCAACGTCATGGCACAGCACCTGTCGCCAGCGCCCCTTGTTCGCTCGCACGCGCTAGAAAAAGAGCTGGGCCTGCCCGAGCATCGGCGCGTGTGGCTCAAGGACTACGGGTGGACGCCGGTCGGCTCGTTTAAGCTGCTGGGTGCCCTCAACTGGATGGATCACCACTGTGAGTGGATTGGCGACCGGCCGGTGGCGGCTCATTCGTCGGGCAACTTTGCTTCGGGCATTTCCTTTGCCGGGATGCGCTACGGCAAGCGCGTCATTATCGTGATGCCCGAGAGCGCGCCGCAGATCAAGTTTGAGCGTACGCGCTCCTTTGGCGCCGAGATTCGCACCTACGACATTGCTACCGACCATCTGACGGGTCAGCGCGATGCACTTACGCGCCAGATCGCCGAAGAGGAAAACGCCGTGCAAGCCTCGCCCTACGACGACCCACACGTGATTGCTGGCAACGGAGTGGGCGGCTTGGAGATCGCCGACGAATTGCAGCGCATGGGGCGCTCTCTATCGCACTTTCTCTGCCAAGTGAGCGGAGGAGGTCTGATGGCCGGGCATGCGCTGGCCATTGCCGACGCGTTTCCGCAGGCCGAGATCGTTGGCATAGAGCCTGCGGGAGCGGATGATTTTTGCCAGTCGTTAGAGGCCCAGCAACGCGTGCGCATCGAGCGCCCGCATAGCATCTGTGATGGGCTGTGTTCCTACGACGTGGGCGAGTACAACTGGCCTATTCTACAGCGCCACGTGCCGCAGGCGGTGGCCGTGCCTGACGCAGAGACGCAGGCGGCCATGCGCTGGCTCTATCAGCAGCACGGTCTGCGCTGCGAGCCGTCAGGTGCTATCGCCGTGGCTGCGGTTCTGACGGGTCGCGTGCGCGTAGAGGGTGAGGGGGACATTGCGCTCGTCGTCAGCGGGCGCAACGTGGACGACGAGCGCTTTAAGGTGTGGATTGAATAGCGTCTATTTGTAAAAGACCTCGGAGTTGTGCACGGGTTGGTATCCGATTTCTGTGCGCGGGGTCTCTATGTCGAAAATATTGTAGTCGTTGTCGGAGATGACAAAGTAGTGCGCGCCGCTGGGCAGCGAGCCGTTTAAGTAACTCTCATAGCAGGCGTGCACAAAGCGCGCGGCATCTTCTTGGTGGCACCAAACAGAGAAATAGCCGCGCTCCGTTACCTCGACGACGGCGTTGTGCTCGTTGATGCCACCCCAGCGCGCCGCGACGGCGCTGTGGCCTTTATCCGCCATTTTTTTGCACCACTGCTCTGCATACTCTTTTTCGCGCGCGTAGTCGTTGGGCGCGTGGGCCGGCGTCTTGGCGCTGATGCGCTCGGGCCACGGGTTCACGGCGTCGAAGTTGCGATCGGCCATTGGCCAGTAGACGCTGTTCTCGTCGTTAAAAGAGTATAGTCCGTCAACGGCGTGCACCGAACTGGAGGCGACCATCATGGGGGGGGTTTCTTGCCCCAGCACAGCCTCAAAAACCAGATCGGTCATCGCGTTCATCTCCTGCAGCGGATTCTTTCGCGCCAGGTAAACGACGAGATCGTAATCGGCGAGTAGGGCGCCGAACGCTTCCGGATCTTCACACAGATCAAGCTCAACAAAGGCGCGCTGGGCGTCGTCTTCGTTGGCTTTGTCGCGCGCGCCGGGTAGGTCGAGCGAAACGATGTGATAGCGCGCGTCAAGGCGCGGTAGGTAGGTGCGCAGCCCCGAGCCAATAGTACCGCTGCCGCCGATCAGTAAAGTGCTGTAGTGCGCTGCCAAGTCAGTTCCTTTCCGAAGTATGCAATGAGGCCGATAAAACTAGAGTTAGAACGTTTTTAACGCAACGAGCATCTATTCACAGCGCCCGCTGTACTGCCCGACTTTTTGGCGCAGTTCCGTAGTCGTCTTACGCCC
>CAXGPR010000018.1:0-51837 GCA_964011675.1 uncultured bacterium | reverse complement strand
TCTTGATGTAGACGCCCAACGTTAAAAAAAAGACGCCCACGCCAACCCAGCGATGCAAGGCGTTGGAATTATACATAGTTATCTCGTCGTTTAGACGGGTGGTATTGGGGTGTAACACGCTATAAAATAAGAGATTGCACAGGGTTGGGAAAGTGCTATACGCCTTCGTTGGCAGGCTGTTAAGAAGCGTCTAATAGCTCTGCGCTACCCCAGGTGGACGGGTCTCGGTCCACGCCCATATCTACGGTGGATGACCACGTCTGTATGCCCAACTGCGTATCGCGTATGAGATAAGATAAACCGAGCCGGTTAAATTCGCGTGGGCTAAATCCGTTGAGCCCGCTGGAAGGGATCTTAATTTCCATCTGATAGCTCTTTTTAAGCACACGTAGCCGCGCTTCAATTGTGTCTTCTGAACAGGGAGGGGCTTGCTCGCGTGCCTCATCAATAGCTATCTGCCGGCCGATGGGCTTTTTTACCGTTTTTCCAACGCCGCCAGGTAAGAAATAAAACCGGTGACAGTAGCGATTCGCGCGGCGCTCTTTTACATCTCGCGTGTCGATAAAGAGTTCTATGCAGTCGCCTTTAATTGGCTTGCGCGGGTCGAGCTGGTAGCGCGTCTTGTTTTTTACTTGAATGCCAAAGTATAGGCCGCTGTCGTGCCAGCTCATATAAACGTCGGCGAATGCGTCTTGTCCTTCTACTCCCATCAGGTCAGGCACTAAGGCGTGTTCGTCCCACTCGCGCAGGTTGCCGTCAATCTTAGGCAGTTCGGCGGCATAGGGGCAGGTATAGATAAATTCAAAAAACGTTCGCTGAGGTAGGTTGAGGTTCGTCATTTAGCTAGCCACCTTGCGTTTTTTGGACCGTTTTTTCTCAGCGGAAAGGAGCTTTTTTAGAACTGCTCCCGTATGGGATTTCTTTACTTTAGCCACGGTTTCTGGTGGACCCTCTGCGACAATCGTGCCACCGCCTTCTCCGCCTTCGGGGCCGAGGTCTATAATATGGTCGACCGTCTTTATCACGTCCGTATTGTGCTCGACGACAACCATTGTGTTACCGGCATCTACCAGGCGGTGGAGTACGACAAGCAGCCGAGCGACGTCGGCGAAGTGGAGACCTGTAGTTGGTTCGTCCAGCAGGTAAAGCGTACGGCCGGTGTCGGGACGGGCGAGTTCGGCGGCTAGCTTGAGCCGCTGGGCCTCACCTCCCGAAAGCGTGGTTGAAGATTGTCCCAGACTCATATAGCCTAGTCCCACGTCGTCCATGATTTGCAGACGCTTCCGTATGCGCGGGACACCGTCAAATAAGAGCAGGGCATCGCGCACGCGCATTTCTAGCACGTCGGCGATGGAGTGGCTCTTAAAGCGAATACGCAGGAGATCGCCGGTATATCGCTTGCCGTTGCAGGTGTCACACTCGACCCATACGTCAGGCAGAAAATGCATTTCTATGCAGCGCCACCCCAATCCCTCGCAGGTTTCGCAGCGTCCGCCCGGCTTGTTGAACGAGAAGCGCCCCGCTTTGAAACCGCGCAATTTGGCATCGGGCAATTCGGCATACAGCTGACGAACAAGATCAAAAATTCCCATGACAGTGGCCGGGGTAGAACGGGGCGAATTGCCGATGGGCGTCTGGTCTATGTTAATGATTTTGTCGATGTGTTCGATTCCGTCGAAGCCGTCGAATTCACCGACTGGGCGGCTGGCTTTGTGCAGCTGATTAGCCAGCGCATTATACAGGACTTCTTCTACGAGCGATGATTTACCCGAGCCGGATACGCCAGTGATACCAATGAGCTTGCCTAAGGGAAGGGTTACATCGATGTTACGCAGGTTGTTTTGCCGAACGCCGCGCACGATGAGCTCTTCTTTCTTTCCCCTGCGTCGTTTGTTTGGTACGTCGATGTGCAACTCGTCACGCAGATAGGCGCCCGTTTGAGAGTCTGGTGCATTTTGGACTGTGTTTGGCGTGCCGTTGGCTACGACCTCACCCCCTTCGCGTCCTGCCCCCGGTCCCATGTCGACGATATAATCGGCATCCTGTAGCGTTTCTCGGTCGTGCTCGACGACGACGAGTGTGTTGCCTAAATCTCGCAGAGAAGCCAGGGCATCGAGCAGGCGCCGGTTGTCGCGTGGATGTAGGCCGATAGTGGGTTCGTCGAGCAGGTAGAGCACGCCCGTCAGCCCAGACCCAATCTGCGATGCGAGGCGTATGCGCTGCGCTTCTCCGCCCGACAGCGTTGCTGTGCGTCGGTTGAGTGATATATATCCGAGCCCCACGCGCTCGAGGAAATCTAGTCGTGTACGAATTTCTTGCAGCAGTTCGCCGGCGATTTCTTCTTCGCGATCGTCCAACTGCACTTCGGAAAAAAAACATATACTGTCGTCTATGGGCAGACGCGCGATATCGGCGATGCTGCGTTCGCGTAGATAAACGTGGCGGCTTTCCGTGCTTAGACGCGAGCCTTCACAGGCGGAGCAGGGAACTTGCTTGAGCGTACGCTTGAGTTGGTTGGAGCGGCGAGCCATCTCGTCGACAACGGGGAGCACGCCACGGTAGCGAAAAGCGTAGTTGTCCTGCGTTGAGATCGAATCTCCGGATCCCCCGTAGAGGAGTGCGCGTCGTGCAGCGTTAGACAAATCGGAAAAGGGGGTGTCGATATCAAACCCCAGTGCCCGGCCCGCCGTTTCAAGCAGTGAGATGAACTGGGAGTCTTCGATGGCACCCCACAGCGCGATCGCTCCGTCGCGCACGCTGAGGCTGGAGTCGGCAATGATGAGTTCCCGATCGACGCCCTCGCCCTCGCCCAATCCTTCACAGACTGAGCACATGCCTTGCTGGTGGTTGAAGGAGAATTGCTGCGGATGCAGCGGCGAGAATGCGTCGCCGCACTGCGGACACGAATATCGTCGGCTGTGGCGCGTTTCCAAATTGTCATCTGCGTAGAGCACAACGAGTTCGCCGCCCGATAGCTCCAGTGCTCGCTCAACAGACTCGTTTAGACGACTCTGCTCGCGCCGGCGCACGGCGATGCGGTCGACGACTAGCTCGATGCGATGACGCAGGCGTCGTTCGAGGACAATTTCTTTGCTTAGTTCGTGCAGGTCGCCGTCTATGCGTATGCGCAAAAATCCGTCATTACGCGCTCGTTCGAGTAGCGTTTCATAGCCTTCGTTGTTTCGCGGCTCTACCGGGGCAAGTAGGATGGCGCGCTTGCCCTCGGCCGCCTCTATGATGCGGTCGACAATCTGCTGCGCGGTTTGCGATCCGACCGCCACGTGGCAGCGCGGGCAGTGCTGGGTGCCCAACGTCGCATACAGTGCGCGCACGTAGTCGTATACCTCCGTCACGGTGCCGACGGTTGAGCGTGGATTTTTGCTCGGCGGTTTTTGCTCTATCGCAATAGCCGGGGATAAGCCCGAGACGCGCTCGACTTTGGGCTTTTGCATTTGCTCTAGGAATTGGCGCGCGTAGGCCGAGAGAGACTCTACGTAGCGACGTTGTCCCTCGGCGTAGATCGTATCAAACGCAAGCGTGGACTTACCCGAACCAGAAACGCCTGAAATGACCGTCATTCGGTCTCGCGGTATGCTTATATTAACTCCGCGCAGGTTGTTTTGCTGTGCTCCGCTAACCTCGATTTCTTTGATCCATCCGTCGTCTGCTATAGGTGTTGGTCTTTTCTTTGAAGTCGCAGTGGCCGTTTTATGCGGCGTGTCAAACAGCTTTTTTAAGAACCGTCCCGTATATGATTGCTCGATTTCTGCGACTTGCTCAGGCGTTCCTGCCGCAACGATATGTCCGCCCTCTGCGCCCCCTTCCGGTCCGAGGTCCAGTATGTAGTCCGCCGTTTTGACTACTTCCATATTGTGTTCAATAACGATGACCGTGTTGCCCTGGTCCGCGAACGTATGGAGAATCTTCAGCAGCTTGTCTACGTCTGCAAAGTGGAGCCCTGTAGTCGGCTCGTCTAGTATGTAAAGCGTGCGACCCGTGCTGCGTCTGCAGAGCTCTTTAGCGAGTTTTACGCGCTGCGCCTCGCCGCCCGATAGGGTGGGAGCTGGCTGCCCAAGTCTGAGATAGCCGAGTCCAACGTCGTTAAGCGTTTTCAGAATGCGGTGGATTTTCGGGACGTTTTCAAAAAACGAGAGCGCTTCTTCTATCTCCATCTGCAATACTTCGGCGATGGACTTTTCGCGAAATTTTATGGTCGTAGTCTCGCGGTTGAATCGACTGCCCTGACACACCTCGCACTCGACCCAAACGTCAGCTAAGAACTCCATTTCTACGAGCGTTGCGCCGTTGCCCTCGCAGGCTTCACAGCGCCCTCCTTTCACATTGAAAGAGAAGCGGCCCTGCTGATAGCCGCGCAGGCGCGCCTCGGGCATTTTGGCAAAAAGCTGGCGTATGGGCGTAAGGACGTCGGTGTAGGTAGCTGGGTTAGAGCGCGGTGTACGTCCAATAGGTTTTTGGTCTATGCGAATTACCTTGTCAAGGTGCTCAACGCCGTGAATGGTTCCGTGCAGGCCGGCTTCTACCTGGGCTCGATGCAGCTGGCGATCGAGGGCTTTGAATAAGATATCGTTGATCAACGACGATTTGCCAGACCCAGAAACGCCGCAAACGCTGGTGAAACATCCCAACGGGATGCGCACGTCAACGTCTTTCAGATTGTGATGACGAGCTTCGGTAATTTCCAGCCATTTGCCGTTTCCATTGCGTCGCTCCTCTGGGATGGGGATTTGCTTGCGGCCGGCCAAGTAGTCGCCCGTAACGGAGTCCACGCTGTTTTCTATAGATTCGGGAGGGCCGCAGGCGACTAGGTTTCCGCCGCGCTCACCCGCGCCTATGCCAAAGTCGACTATTAAGTCGGCTTCGCGCATGGTCTCTTCGTCGTGCTCGACCACGATTACTGTGTTGCCTATGTCGCGAAGTCGCTTGAGCGTTTTAAGCAGGCGTTGGTTGTCGCGATAGTGTAGGCCGATAGAGGGTTCGTCAAGAACATACATGACGCCGACCAAGCCAGAGCCTATTTGCGACGCAAGTCGGATGCGCTGCGCCTCGCCCCCGGATAGGGTATGTGCTCCGCGGTCTAAAGTGAGGTACCCCAAGCCCATATCGCACATGAGCTGCAGGCGCCCGCGAATTTCTTTGAGGGCTTCTTCAGCAATGAGTGCGCGGACAGAATCAAAGTTGAGCTCGGCAAAAAAGTCTCGAGCTTCTTCAATTGCAATGCTCGTTAGGGCGGGCATATTGCGGTCTTCAATTAAAACGGACTGCGATTCGGGCCTCAGGCGTCCTCCCGCACACTCGGTGCACGTCTGCGTTCCCATAAACTGCTCTAAGCCGCGCCGAACGCGATCGCTGCCGCCGCGAAAGCGCTCTTCTAGCATGGCAATAATGCCTTCAAACGGATCGTCGTGCGACCAGGTATATTTGCGCTTGTTCGTGTAGGTGAATGTGATTTTTTCTTCACCTAGTCCGTGTAGAAAGCCGTGTTTCTGCTCTTTTTTTAGATCTTTCCAAGGCGTATCTAAGTCAAATTCGAGATGATCCGCTGCGCCCTCATACAGGTGGAGTCGCCATCGGTTACTCGTCACATCGCCCAGCGGCTCAATTGCGCCTTGCATGATGGACTTATCCGAGTTGGGGATGAGCAAATGCTCGCTCATCAGCACCTGCGTTCCCAATCCGTTGCACTGGCGACACATGCCCTGTGGGTTGTTAAAGGAAAACATCTGCGGCGTGGGCTCTTGGTAGGATATGCCGCAGTCGGGGCAGTCAAACCGCGCGCTGTACAGCTGGTCGGGCTCGCCGTCGCGTGCGATAATAAACGCACCTTCGCCAAGTCGCAGCGCCATATCAACCGCTTCGGTTAGGCGTCCGCGCTGATCTTGGCGTAGCACGAGTCGGTCGACGACCACGTCGATCGTATGGCGACTGTAGCGATCCAAGTCCGGCGCGTCGTCCAAATGGAAGATCTGTCCGTCGACGCGCACTCGGATGTACCCGGCTTTCTGCAGATCGTCAAATAATTCGTGGTACTCGCCCTTACGCTCTTGGACTACTGAAGCAAGCACGTGCAGGCGCGTTCCCTCTGGCAGATTTAAGATGCGGGAGACCATCTGCTCTCGACTCTGCGCTCCGATCGGCTTGCTGCATTCGATGCAGTGGGGGACACCCACGCGTGCAAATAGAATGCGCAGATAGTCGTAGATTTCCGTGATGGTACCCACGGTTGAGCGGGGATTTTGACCGGCGGTCTTTTGCGCGATAGAGATCGTTGGTGCCAGTCCGGATATCGAGTCGACATCGGGCTTCTCCATGTGGCCGAGAAACTGTCGAGCATAGGCAGAAAGCGAAGTCACATAGCGGCGCTGGCCCTCGGCATAGAGCGTGTCAAACGCCATAGACGACTTGCCGGATCCGGAAACCCCCGTAAAGCAGATGAGCTGATTCTTGGGTAGTTCGAGATGGACGTTCTTCAGATTGTGTACGCGTGCGCCGCGTACTGCGATGTGGTGAGTTTCCATGCCTATCCTTGCAATGGCGCAGATCCTGACGGGCGCACTTACGGAGATTTAGATCATATCGTTCTGCGCCGAAGCAAACAGTTAATTTGATCGCAAAAGCTGAAAAGGGAAAGGCCACGCTCTCAGGTTAGGTGTCCTTGCACACGTGCGTCGAACATATTGCTAATTTTTTCTCTGGCAATGGATGAGATGTGTAAAAAGCTTTCCCACGTATTGCCTCTTGTTGCTTGACGCTTCTTGCGCACCGTCCTATAATGAACTTCCACGCTTGGAATAGATACTGTATAGCGACGTCACATACACTTTACAGAGGAATTTTGATCATGATTAAATTGGGTGCTAATTCGGTTCTCTTTGGTGGTTTTGACATAGAGACTGCGTTTAAGTACATCGCTTGGGCTGGTTATGATGGCATTGAGCTGTCAGCCATTAAGGGTATGTGCGAACATCTCGAGCTCGATAACTGGCAGGAACAGAAAAACCAAATTCAGGAGTTGAGCCAGCAGTATGGCCTAGACTTATTGTCCATGGAGGAGGCCGCACTCGACGAAGAGCGACTGGAGAAGGCCTTTGCCGCAGGTGCTGAAATAGGTATTCCCGTGATCAACGTGGGGCCGGGCGGTAAGGCAGACGTCGAAGAGGACTTTGATCGCCAAATTGCGCTGCTGGCTAAAATGGCCGACCGCGCCCATGCGCACGGTGTTACGATGTGTGTTAAGGCGCACGTTGGTAATTCGATTTATAATACGCCCACTACGCTTCGCGCGATGGAAATTATTAATTCACCTGGCTTTGGTATCGATATGGATCCGAGCCATATACACCGAGCGGGCGAGAACCCGGTAGAAGCGCTAGGGGCGGTAGTGTCGCGCGTTAAGCATGTGCATATCCGCGATTGCGCAGTCCCCGAAGGTGGCCCAGGAGCACCCGAACTGCAGGCCTGCGGGCGCGGTGAGATCGATTTGGCTGGCTACGTGCGCGTGCTTCACGAAGCGGACATTGACGTGGCGGCTAACCTAGAAGTCATCGGCGCCAAAGAGTACGAACTGGGACAGGTGGCGACCATTGCCGCCGAGAGCTGCGGGTACCTGAACGCTTGTTTGAAAGCGTGCGGCGCACGCTAGGCGCTGGCTCTGCGCGTTTGCGTCTCTCCGCGACCGTCTAATACGCTGGCGGTCCTACTGCCGAGCTGGGCGGAACAGGCCGAAGGAACTGGCGTAGCCGTGCAGGTTGGTGGAATGGCCAACGGGTCCAATTTCGCCGCTGCAGAAGAAACCGGTCAGGGGAATGTGTCCCACGCGTTTAAAAAAGGCGTTGGATTCGTAGTTGGGCTCTGAAAAAAAATGCTGGCCGCGGCCGGTGCAGGTAAAGAGCAGCGCCCCGTTGGGGCTGCTGCTCTGGTCGCTGTATTCCTTCAACAGCAGGTCTAATTCCTCGTTGGCTGCCTCGGCATCGCGCAGATGGAACTGCACGGTTTGGCCCGAGCGCAATACGTCGCCGATTGCCAGTAAGCCCTTTTCGTGATCCATTTGGACGATGTTACGCATGAGAAATTCGTGGGGTTCCGAGGGGTCTTTTATTTCCGTGCTGGCAATGCCCAAGAGCAGACTGTCGTGCATGCACACTTGATCGTTTTCGCTGAGGCTGTGATAGAGCTCAGCTAATGCCTGCGAGGCGGGCCGGTTGTCGAGCTCAAAGAGCAAGTTGTGTTCGCAGGTATTGGCCGTCATGGGCTTGCCCAAGGGCCGACAGCCGCGCGCTACGAGCGCTTCCATTTCGATATTGCCCTGCAGCGCAATGCCGGTCAGGCCGTTGGTGTGCAGCAATCCGTTTAAAAACAGTACGTTGTCATCGAGAGCAGAAGCCAAACCGCCGATCTGCGTGCACCCGGGGTAGGCAAAATCGAGGCCGGCTAACAGTGGTCGAGGGTCAAACGGCGGTGGGCCCGCTAAATTGGCCATCAGCACAAAGTGGGTCGGTAGCGAGCGGTCTGCCCCAATGAGCTGGGCCCACGCATCTGGACCTGCATCGGCGCTGGGACACTGCTCCTGACAGATGTGAAACGGAGAAATGGAGACGTCGGGCAAATGCGCTACACACAGGGCAATACCCGGGCCACTCTCCCGCTCGTCTCCGCCGCCGACAAGGCCTGCGCCGCTGCAGCCAAGGCTTACGTTCGGTCCGAATAGCTCGTTGCATTGCTCGGCTATATAGGGGTATTTTTTTCCGTGATGAGAAGAGACAAAAGCGCAAACGAGATCAGGATCTCGACCGTCGAGCTGTTCCCAGATGGATTGCTCTATTTCCGCCAATGCGGCGTCAGTATCTTGTTTAGTCGATAGGGCAGAGGCCCAGATCATAGAGATCCCTTTCTCTTGTATAAAAACAAATATTGCCTTGGCAGACAATGGCTCAGGGCGCTAAAAATAGGAGATTATATCGATGGCCGGTCGTCCCTACGTTCTCGCTGAGACCAACTGGAAAGACGTGAGAGAAACGGAGTATGACGTGGCGATTCTGCCGTGGGGAGCAACGGAAGCGCACAATTATCACTTGCCCTATTCCACCGACGTGGTGCAATGTGACGAAATTGCAGCCGAAGCGGCTAAGCGGGCGTGGGCTCAGGGCGCGCGCCCCATCGTCCTGCCAACCGTGCCTTTTGGGGTTAATACGGGTCAGCTCGACGTTAAACTCGACATCAATATGAACCCCTCTACTCAGCTGGCCGTTCTTTCAGACGTCGTAGCAGCCTTAGAGCATCAGGGAATCAATCGTCTTCTCGTTATGAACGGTCATGGCGGTAACGACTTTCGCCAGATGGTGCGCGAACTCTTGCCTCAGTACTCGGTATTTATCTGCTGTATGGACTGGTTTTCTGTCGTAGAAGAAGGAATTTTCGAGCGGGGAGGAGACCATGCAAATGAGATGGAGACAAGCCTCATGCAGTATCTGCGTCCCGAGTGGGTTCTACCCCTTGAGCAGGCCGGTGACGGCCGAGCGCATGCGTTTAAAATAAGCGCTCTGCGCGAAGGCTGGGTTTGGACGCAGCGCGACTGGCTCAAGGCGACGGACGATACGGGTGTAGGCGATCCGAGTCTGTCGACGCCGGAGAAAGGCCAGCGCTGTCTGGAGCAGGTGGCAGTGCGGATTGCCTCTTTTCTGGTAGAGTTGTCTGCGGCCGATTTAGATGATTTATACGAGGTTTAATGGCGTATTACGCCCTAACCGTGCCCGGCGTTGAGGGATTACTGGCGCGAGAAATTACCGATGGCGGTGGCCGAGTCAGCGAGCGGCGCAGCGGCGTCGTATTTTTCGAGTGGGATGGAGATACGCCGACTCTGCTGCGTTTGGGATTAGCCGAAGACGTCTTTGCACTCGTAGCGCGTGAGGAGGTTTCTCTCGAAAAGGACGGACTGCGCCAAATCAAAGTGCTCGTGCAGCGTGCTCCAAGTTGGGAGCGCGCTCTTGACGCGTTATGTCGAGCGCGGCCGCGCCGCGGTCAGCGCATGCGCTTCCGGGTAGTTGTCCAACGGCGCAGCGGTGGTCAGCGCTACGTGCGCAAAGTGGTTGAACAGCGCGTGTACCAGGCTATTGCACAGCGCTTTCCCACGTGGAAAGCGGTGCAAGAAGACGCTGCCTTAGAAGCGTGGATTCTCGAAGAGAAAGGAGAGGTCCTGTGCGGCGTGCGGCTTTCCGACCGCACTATGCGGCATCGAACCTATAAAAAGAGCAACATTGCCGCCTCTCTGCGACCGGTCGTAGCGAGGGCACTCGTGACGATGACGAAGCCGGCCTCCGAAGACGTATTTCTCGATCCAATGTGCGGGGCGGGCACGCTTTTGATCGAGCGAGGTGAGTGCGACCGCTATCGACAGCTGCTGGGAGGCGATATACGGCCCGAGGCGCTAGCGGCGGCTCGCATTAATATAGGACCGCGCTACAAGCCGATTGAACTGCGTTCTTGGAATGCGTGTGATCTGCCGATAGAAGCCGGCAGCGTAACTAGCATAGCCTGCAATCTACCCTTCGGAAAGAAAGTTGGTCATCGCAGCGAATTGGCTGACTTATACGCGCGCTTTGTGCCCGAGGCGCGCCGCGTTCTCGTCTCAGGCGCGGCGGCGGTGCTGCTGACTAGCGAACGCGCACTGCTGGAAAGCGCCGTGCGTGACGGAAACCATTTTTACTGCGAGCGCATGCTGTCGCTTACGGTGTTGGGCCAGCGCGCGTCTGCCTTTGTCCTGCGCGCCCTGTAGATGATGGCATAGAAAGTCAACGTTGCAAAACCCACCAAGAGAGGAGCATAGAATGAGCGATTTTGCCAATAAATCAGTGATTGTAACTGGAGGTGCTAAGGGGATTGGTGCGGGTATAGTGCGCGCTTTTGCAGCGGCAGGTGCCCGCGTAGCTTGTATAGACGTAGATGCGACGGCGGGCGCGGCGCTGGTTGCAGAAGCAGACGATATAAAGGGAGAAATCCGCTTTTTCGAGGCCGATGCGTCCGACGGTGCGCGCTGCAAAGAGGTATGCGATGGCGTTACCGGTGAATGGGGGGGGATTGACGTACTGTGTAACAATGTAGGGATACAGCCCGTTGACAGCTATGTGCCGGCCCATGAGCTACCCGATGAGATGTGGGATCGCATCATTGATATCAACTTGAAGAGCTACTTCCTAATGGCCAAATACAGCGTGCCAAATATGATGGAACGCGGTGGTGGGGTCATTATAAATACCGCGAGCGTGCAGGGACTGCAGTCGGCCTTTGGTGTATCGGCTTATGCCGCGAGCAAGGGGGGAATCCTTTCGTTGACTCGCCAACTGGCCCTGGAGTATGCCCCCCACAATATTCGCGTGCTGGCGGTTAATCCGGGTGGCATCCAGACGCCACTCGTAGACGAACTCGTCGAGGCGCAAGGCATGGATCGCGCTGAGTTTGACAAGGATTATGCCAAACTGCACCCCGTCGGCCGCTTTGGAATGCCCGCCGATATTGCGCACGCAGTGCTGTTTCTAGCCGGTGCAGAGGCCTCGTTTATGACGGGATCGTATGTCAACGTTGACGGCGGACTCATGGCCAAGGGGGCTTGGGCCTGATGTGCGCTGATATAGACCGGTATCTGACGCAGGGATACTGGATTTTCCGCGGCATCATACCGCCCACGCTGCTGAGAGACCTGCGTCGTCAGGCCGACCTAGCGCGCGCGCTGGCACACGAGCTTAACGGACCGCAAGCGCAGCGAATTCAGCCTTTGGACCAGTATGGAGATCGCATCGACCTGCAGCCCTTTCGGGACTACGTCGATTTGCCCGCACTGCGCGATGCGATTGAAGAGCTGCTGGGACCAGGATACACGCATGCCCATCTGCACATTATGGGTCTGCTTGTCGAACCGGCCGAGCATCCGTGGCACTGCGGGTGGCATCGAGACGGTGTCGTTGAGGTGCCACCCGAGGCGCGCACGCCGGAACTGGCTGCGGAGATGAACGAATTCTGGCACGACCTGCGCGTATTCAATCAGGTCAACTGTGCTCTCTATGCCGATGCCTGCACGTGGTTTGTACCGGGATCGCACCTGCGTTCGTTTGACGTGTCTGGTGAAGTGCAAAGCGCCGGCACGGAGGCGATGCAAAAGCCGCCGTTAGGACTGTCTGACGTGGAGGCCGAGCGGTTCTATTTACAGCACTGCTTGGATATGCCGGGAGCGATTCAGGTGCACCTGAACGCAGGGGATTTTCTCCTCTATCGCAACCTCGCGTGGCATACCGGACTGTACTTACCCTACCAGCCGCGCGCGACGATACACGATATAGTGAGTCATCCGCAGGGAAGTGAAATTACAGAGCGCTGGCGCGAAGTACAGCAGCAGGCGCGAGCCAATTGGGAAGCAGCGCAGTAGTTTTGTCGTCCGTGCGCACTCTCGTTTTTCATCGGTTGATGGGACGTATTGCACTGTGGCTCGGGCTGTGCGTGCAGGCCTGTAGTCCGCCTTTCCAGCCCGAATCCCAAGGGGCGTTAAACAAGACGGTGCTCGTTCACTACATGCCGTGGTATGCTGCAAAGCCGACGAGCGATGCTTGGGGCTGGCACTGGACTATGGGGCGATTCGATCCCGAGCGGCTGGACTCAGCGGGACGGCGAGAAATTGCCTCACATGCCTACCCGCTCATCGGTCCCTATGATTCCAATGACCCTCACGTGCTCGAATATCATGTCTTGCTCATGAAACTGGCCGGGATCGATGGCGTGGTGATCGACTGGTACGGCACGAGCACGCTACATGACTATGAGACTATTCACCGCAATACCGCGCACTTGATAGAATACGTGAAAAAAGCGGGACTGCAGTTTGCTATATGCTATGAAGACCGAACGGTACAGAATGTGGCACAAGAGCGCGGCATCGCGCGGCAGGAGGCCTATCGGCTCGCAGCACGTGATATGGAGTGGCTTCGGGATATGTGGTTTGGGGATGCGGCCTATGTGCGTATCGACGGTCGGCCCATTCTCCCCGTTTTTGGTCCCATATACTTCGAGACGGCCGGCGAGTGGGAGCAAATTCTGGGTGGACTATCGACGCGTCCATTGCTGTATGCGCTGCCGCACTTAGTGGAGTCGACTCGAGCGGACGGCGTCTTTGGTTGGCCGCCCGTTGATGGAGGACGGTCGATTAGACCAGATCGGTGGGTCGAATACTTGACGAACCTGTATACAATGGGTGGAGATTCGACCGAAGTAATGGCCGTCGCTTTTCCCGGTTTTCACGATGTATACGAGACAAGCTACGGCCATATCGACGATCGAGATGGCGCTACGTTTGACGAGACGCTCGCTATGGCAACGGCCAGCGCATCTACGCTGGTGCAGATCGCAACGTGGAACGACCACGGTGAAGGCACGAGTATTGAGCCGACCGTCGAGTTTGGATACCGCTACATAGAAGCATTGCAGGATGCGCTTGGGAAGCGCGCCTACGCGGCTGAAGATCTGCGCTTGCCGGAGCAGCTATATACTCTCCGCAAGCGCGTCGCAGGGGTGACCGCCCTGCGCGGTGAACTGGAGCGTGCATCCGAAGAGCTGTTTGCAGGCAAGCTGGCGCAGGCTCGTCGGCAACTGGATTACGTCGCGCGGCAGCTTGCTAAAATCGATGGAACTACAAACTAGCGGGCCGCGCATTGGCAGATCTCGCCTCTACCCCTTGTAGGCGCCAATAATGTCGATAATGAGCGCAATGTCATGGCGCGCTTCGGCCAGTGGCGTGCGCGGTGTCGCGCCGTCGACGATGCATGCGTGAAAGTGTTTTAATTCGCGTACGAAGGGGCTCTCCCATGCAATACTTGGACGGGAGCACACTGGATCACCCGCTTCGTCCAGGTGCTGCACTTCTAAGGTTGAAAGAATCCCGCGGGCAAAGCCCGTTGGATAGGATAGGAGCAGACGGCTATCGTCGCTGCTGACCTCTAGCGTCTCTTTAAATTCGCGCACGGCTGGAAGTTCGACCCACGTGGCGGCGCATCGCGCACCGCTGCTATAGGCCAGCACTGTGTGAATGCCCCATCCGTCGTTCCACAACTCCGTTGAAAGCACGCGTTCTGGTACGCCCAGCACGGTGCGTGCCCCATACAGGTCGTGGATCATGCTGCCGGCGAGTTTGAAAAATGCGCCGCGCACGGAATCGGATACGTCGCCAATGGCTTTTCGTGCGGACCGGTTACGCGACTCTTGGGCTGTTTTTAAGCTGTTGGGAGGTAGATCTGTAGCCCGGTGTAGGCGAAAGTGCGACAGATGGTGCGCATTGTCGGTGTGCAGGTGATTGATCTGCGCGTAGCGAATATGCTGCATGCGCTGAGTCAGATCCAGCGCCTGTTCAAACGCTGGATCGTAGACTTTCATGTAGGCGGCCATGCCAACGGTGCCCGCGCGCTGCTGTGCCGCGGTCATCTGCTCAATCTCTGAGAGCGAAAAGCAGACGGGCTTTTCAATGAGCACGTGTTTGCCGGCGTTAAATGCTGCAATGGCTGCTTCGGTTTTAGGGTCCGTATGGCAGAGTAAAACGGCGTCTACATCGCTTGATAGGAGCTCTTCTAAGTTGTTCGTGTGCCGCGGTATGTGAAACTCTGCGGCGACATTGGCGGCCAGTGAAGGCGATAAATCACATACGATATCCACGGAAAACTCGTCTCGTAGCAGGGCGAGATTAGGCAGGTGCTGCACCTGAGCTACGGCGCCGCATCCAACCACGCCTAAGCGCACTCTTTTCATAGCGGTCCCCTGATATAGGTTGGGATTAGCTGACGCACGGCTATTCCAGCTTTCCAGCGCGCGGAGCCAGATCGTTCCAGCGATCGGACAGGGCATAGAGATCTCTGTGCGTCTGGCGTAGCCGTTCCCACAGGGCCTCGCGTAGTTGCACGGCCTCTTCTGTATCCCTATTGCTCAGTGCGTCCTTGAGCTGTGCGCCGAGTTGGCGGCTCGTTTCGGCGCCTTTGCGCGCACTGTCGGCGAGGGATTCGGCTTTAGCTGTGACGTCGTCGATTAGTTCGTCGATCGGGGTCGACTCATCCGTGACGACGTCGTAGCTGCTAGAGGCAACGAAACGCGTGGGGTGACGCGTCCCGTCTGCGTCGCGTCCCGTATGCGTTGGTTGAATGTGCGGTGTAACGGACAGATACATATAGACAGGTTCGTCGCCGTTATTGTGCACTTGGTGAATCTGATCGGCTAGTGCAACGCAGAGCTGACCGGGGCCTAGAGTTTGCTCTTCGCTGTCGATGTAAAAGGTGAGGCGGCCTTCTAATATGAAAAAGACCTCGTGCCCCAGATCGTGGCTGTGCATACCGTGAATCTCACCGGGCTCAATGCGCAGGAAGCGTGCGCGTATGTGCGGTGAGACCAAGAGATTGGCTAAATCTTTTCGATAGTCGAATATGGAAAAGCTCATGCGCTTAGCTCCTCTATTATGCGCGATGCAATATGCGCTTCGTCGCCGTCGTGTACCTGCAGCATGTCTAAGTGCAGAGCGTGGGCCTTGGCATCAAGCCAGATCGAGGGGCGCCCATCGCGCAGCGCTTGGGCGATATCTGTGATTGAGCGCGTTTGCCTTTCTGCCAAGCGCAGTTCTACGGTTGATGCTCGTTGCTTTAGTTGGGCCGTGGAAAGTGGTTCCAAGTGGCGCACTAGGTTTTCCGCCCTTTTTTGGGCGGCTTCAAAGCGCTCGTCGTGATCCATGGACAACCAGCGTCGTAGCGCTGCTAAAACGCCAAATACTTCCTGTCGGTCCACCTTGAACGGGCGGCCAAATCCGAGCAGGTCGTGTTTTTCGAATCCGGCAAAGCTGTGCAAACGCGCCGATCTTATCAGGTCTTCTCGTCCGCAGAGCAGGCCTGTTGAATTAGGGGCGCCGAAGTATTTGGCTCCGTAGCCGAATAAATCTGCGCCCATCTCGGCATAGCGATGCAATCCGTCGAGGGGATAGACTTTATAGGCTGAGTCGACGATCACGGGCAGGCCGTGACGGTGGGCAATGCGCACGACTTCTTCTACGCTGAGATAAGACCCCGGTGCGTCAATTTCAGGATAGAGCACGGCGGTGGTGCGTTCGCTTATGGCAGCCTCTAGTTGATCTGCTGTCGCGCGTGTTTCGCTGCCGACGGGAACAATCTCCACGCCGGTCATACGCACCACGCGGTCGTACTTATAGCGCTGGGGCCGCTGGATGATAACCTGGTCTTTCAGCCCTTTGAGGTCGGGTAACTGTGCCATTTTTTTGGGGTCATCACCGGTCAGGCAAGCGGCCGTTCCCAGCACGAGTGCTGCGGCACAGCCGGGCGTCACTAGCGCAGCAGGTGCGCGTATCATATCCGCTATTACCTCGCCCGAGCGGATAAATAGCTCGTCCATATCGACGTAGTAGCGTCCTGCTATATGCATTTCTTGGACAACCTCGGGATGGGGCTCTGAGCCTCCGAGCACGGTACGCGCTCCCAAGGCATTAATGACCGGTCGTACGCCTAAATCGGCGTACAGTTGGAGAGTTTCGGCTGACATGCGAAGGGCTCCGTTGGGATGCGCGGGACAGCGCCCCATCGACTCACAGGGGCTAGTGACTAACGCTAGGGTAGCTCAATCCGTCCCGCCTACTTTTATTATCAGTTCAGTATGTAATCAAATAGAGATGCAGCAGTCAATTGTTGCAGAATGCGTCGCACGCAGAACGGATGGAGGAAACCCATGTCGGAGAGCATACCCCGTCTGCCTGATGAACATCTGGCAGAGGCGCGTAAGATCATTGGTGAGAATCGAACCAAGAAGAACTGTAAAATATGCTACGATCGCGGCTTTTTGGGCACCAACCAGGACAATATGTTGGTGCCGTGCAATAAGTGCGTCAATTCTGACGCCGTAATGGCGGCATGGCGTACCTACGTGCGAGAAAACGAGGAGCTGAGCGCACTCTACGGTGATTACTTTGAAGAAGAAGAAGGGGAAGAAGACGAGGCAGACGAGGAGCAGAAGGCGTAGGCCTTTCGTCGGAAATTAATGTTGGAATGGGCTCAGGTCTCCCCCACCTGCGCGTAGGACCGTGGCCTTGTCGCCCACTAGTGAAACGACGCTTGAGGGTTGGACGGGCAGTGAGCCACTCGCTACAATGACGTCGACTAACTCGCCCATGTGCTTCTCTAAATCGCGCGGTTCTGTGATGACTTCCTGCGTAGAGAAATTGGCACTCGTGCTCAAGATAGGTACGCCGAGCGCGTTGACCAGAGCCAGCGGAATGGGATGGTCGGGAATGCGCAGTCCAACGGTTTGTTGTCCCGCGGTAAGTATGTCCGGCGCATTGTATGTTGCGGGCAAAACAAAGGTGTAGGCGCCCGGTAAACAGCGCTCGAGCAGCCCTTGAGCGTATTCAGAAACGCGCGCATAGCGGCTTATATCCCGCAGGTCGGCACATACAAAAGACATTGGTTTGTTTGCGTCCCGTCCTTTGATCTGCTGCACACGCTTAACGGCCTGTGGGCTGGTAATATCGCACCCCAGTCCGTAAATGGTGTCCGTGGGATAGATGATGACACCGCCCGTGCGTAGTGCATCCACTGCGGGCTGTAGGTCGTGCGGCTCGACTTGTCGTAGATCGATATCTAAGACCTTTGCCATGCCCTAAGTCCTCTCGCCGTCTATCTTTTCTACCCAAGCATCTACTACGGCATCAATCATCGCCTGACCGTGTTCCGCGTTGGCTGTCCAGCTGTTTTTTTCCTCATTTTGTCTACAGTACCAAGGGGCGTTGTCGTCCAAGCGTTCTTGCTCTACTAGCTCCGGCCGCGCGGCGATGAGAAAAGATGTCTCATTATAGCCGGCGTGGTCCCCTCCGGCCGGCGGGCTGGATGCCGGCAAGATCATGGGCAGGACCTGGATGTGGCCCCAGATTGCGCCTCCTACGGCCCGCTCATCTTCTTCGCGTCCCCACCAGCCGCGCTCGTATCCGCTTTCCAGAACGCGTTCAAAGGTGAGCTCGGCAGCGGCTTTCTTAAAGGCGAGTGCGAGCGGTGCTTCCATGCCTTGGTGCATAATGCTCACATATACCTTGCCAAAGCCCATCTCTAGAAAGTTCTTCAGTATGCTCTTTACGTAGCGGCCAAAGGCGTCGTAGTCGGGATCGATGGTGCCGTCCTTCGGGCCGCCGAGCGCATAGCCGGTCGGTCCATATTCGAAGGAGGGGGCTATAGCGCAGGGTGTTCGCTCGGCGATGCGCTGGCAGGTTTCTTCGACGATAATCGTGTCGTGTCCTATGGCCATGTGGGGCCCGTGTGTTTCGATACAGCCTGCCGGTATTAGCAATGGGTGGCCCGCCTCTACGTATTCGCGGAGTTGGTATGGTCGCATGTGTTTGAGTTGCATGAGCGCTCCTGCCTTTTGCATAGGTGTAATTAGGACAGTAATATAACGCACGGTTCACCCATAAATCCAGAAGGCATATGGCACATACAGTAGTAGGAACAGCGGGACATATCGACCATGGCAAAACGCAGCTAGTCAAAGCCCTTACAGGCACCGACACCGATCGGGCACCGGAAGAAAAGGCGCGTGGTATAACGATTGACCTTGGCTTTGCTTTTATGAGTGATGACATTGCGATTATCGACGTGCCTGGGCACGAACGCTTTGTTAAAACGATGGTCGCTGGCGTTAGCGCGATCGACGTAGCGCTGCTGGTTATTGCAGCCGATGACGGCATTATGCCGCAGTCGCGCGAACATCTCGATATACTGCACCTGCTCGGTGTAAATCGCGGCATAATCGCATTAAATAAAGTCGACTTGGTTGAAGATGAATGGCTGGAGTTGGTCGAGTATGAATTAGTTGAGTTTACCCGCGGGACCTTTTTAGAAAAGGCCTCCATCGTGCGTGTCTCTGCGCAGACTGGAGAAGGTGTTGATGCGCTACGTACGCGCCTGCTTGCGCATGCCTCTGATACGCACGTTCGACGTGTTGATGCGCCTTTTCGCTTGTCTCTCGATCGTGCTTTCTCGGTTAAGGGATTTGGCTTGGTAGGCACGGGCACGGTTGTGGCGGGTGCTGTCGAACAAGGGGCGTCGGTAGACATACTGCCTAGTGGGCATTCGGCCCGTGTGCGTACGATTCAACAGCACGGCCAGACGGTAAAGCGCGCCGTGGCCGGTGATCGAGCTGCGATTAACTTGGTTGGTGTCGAACTCAATCAGGTTGAGCGCGGTGACGTGTTAGCCACGGCGGGTCTGTTTGAGCAGACGAGTATGGTCGATGTGCGTTTAGAGCTGCTCGCGTCGAGTCCAGCGCCGCTGTCACAGCGCACGCGCGTGCGTCTGCATGTCGGAACGGCTGAAGTGCTGGCGCGCGTGATCTTGTTGGATTGCGATCAACTCGCCCCTGGAGAACAGGGGCTGGCCCAACTGCGTCTGGAAAAACCGCTGTGCGTAGCCTGGGGCGATCGCTTTGTGCTGCGTCGCTATTCGCCGGCTATCAGTATAGGGGGGGGCACCGTGCTCGACCCTCATCCGCACAAACATCGGCGTGCCGACGGCGCGACCTGTAAACAGCTGTGCTCGTTGGAAAGCACCGACGTGCGGGTGGTGGTAGAAGCGCTGCTGCGTCGGGACGAAGATCGCCTGTGCACGCAACGCCAGCTCGTCGGAACGTGTGCTCTATCCACAAGTGAGGTGGGTGCTATACTCGCCGAGCTACACGCTTCGGGACGCGTCCTGTTGAGTGGCCCAAGCGGAGATCAAACGGCTTTACATGCCGACTTAGCGAGTCTGTGGTTGGGTCGGATCGCGTCATCGCTGGCCGATTTTCACGCCGAGTATCCCCTTCGCGACGGTCTGCGTCGCGAAGAGCTTCGCCAGCGGAGTGCGCGCTATGCGCAGAGCGAACTTTTTGATTGGGTGCTCGGCCAGATGGAGGCGGCCGGGCGTGTAAAAATTAGGGGTTCTGTCGTGTGCCTAATCGGTCATTCTATTGAGTTTAGCGAAGAAGAAAATGCCCTGAGACAGCGCGTTGAGGAACGGGTCCGAACGCGAGATTGGACTGCGCTTCAAGATGCGGAGGGTCTGGCTCGTTCGCTGGGAATCAGACCAAGTGCATTGGATCCCGTATTGGGCGCTCTAAAGTGTTTGGGCGTGGTGATCAACCTGGAGGGGGGCATGCTTTTGCACGTCGACATTGTTGCCGAAGCGCGCGAGACTCTGCGCACCCATTTAGAGGAAAAAGTCAGTGTGACGGTATCTGCCTACAGGTCGTTGATGGGTTGCAATCGCAAGTGTGCCATGGCTCTGCTCGTGCACTTTGACGGAGAAGGGCTAACCGAGCGACAGGGCGACCTGCGTGTCCTGTCAGGGCAACGGCCGTAAGCGCGGAACGGGGACCAACCTTAGTGTAGGTTGATCTCCGTCTTTAAAACGCGCGATGTAGTAGCGTGCTCAGCCCTCGTCGTACCCGCCGATGGGGCGAGCCCAGATAGTTCGGAAGCGCACGAGGTCGCCGTGATCCTGTAGGCGCAGCGGGCCTCTGGGTGCGTGGGCTATATACGGGTAGACGTCGCGGTGTCCGGTCGGTCCGTGCAGTTCGACGTGGTTGTGCACGACGACGCCGTTGTGAATAACTGTGGCATAGGCTGGGCTGACTAAGTCGACGCCGTTAAAGCGCGGTGCCGTCCACAGAATGTCGTAGGTCTGCCATTGGCCGGGGGCACGGCAGGCGTTGACTAGCGGCGGATATTCGCCGTACACGGAAGCCGTGATGCCGTCGGCATATGTCGGATTTTCGTAGCCGTCTAGCACTTGGATTTCGTAGCGCCCCATAAGGAAAACGCCGCTATTGCCTCGTCCTTGGCTTTCTCCCTTAATTTCGGCCGGGCAGGCAAACTCCAAGTGGTACTGCACGTCGCCAAAATGGGCATTGGTTTGAATATCGCCTGTGCCCGGCACGACTTCCATATAGCTGTCTTCTACTTTCCAGCCCGCATCGCCCCCGCCCACTTTGCTCCAACCAGAGAGGTCACTGCCGTCAAACAACACGACAGCGTCAGCCGGTGCTTGACCAACGGCATCAGCTGGTGCTACGACGCGCGGTGCCGGTCGCTTGGGATCATGCACGCAATAGGTTGAGTCGCGGATGAGCGGCGTATCGTCGTATCCCAATTTTCCCATTAAGTATGCTCCTTTAGGATGAAGGGTTTATAGACATAAAGACTAAGCAAAAATAGGTGCTCGGGGAATGATGAATAACGCGAGCGGAAAATAGGTTGGGTTGAGCCGTTTGTATTTAGCAGAGGTTGGCGCAGGGCGCTAAACAGTTCGCCCTATTCCAGCACGGGACGATCCAAGCGCAAGTGATACGGGGGTTCGAGGACCGCGCGCTGCTCAGGCGTCAAGCCATCCAACATCGATGAAGGCCAGTCGTAGTTATTCGCATAAGCCATATTGCCCGGAGAGAAACGGAAGAGGGCGGTTCGGCGGTCGTGGTCGGCGGTCCAGGGTAGCGTGCCGTGCGTCACAGCTTCGGTAAAAATGATTACGTCGCCGGCTTTACAGGTGATTTGCTTGATATAATCGCTGTGCACCTCGCCGCGGCGGAGTTCTGGGGGGCAGGGGTAGTTGCCTTTGTGGCTGCCTGGAATCACGCAGAGTCCTCCATCTCCAGGATTGATATCTGCTAGCTGCCATGCGACGACGGTCAGTCCGTTGTGCATGCGACCATTTTGGAAAATATAGTACTGATGTGGATCAAAACCGGGTCCCGAAGAGCCGTGCAGTACGTGACCTTCTGCGCCCTTACGCATGGTGATGATGCCGAGATTGTGATCCAAGCGGAAACCCGGGCCAAGAATTTCGTGCATGTAGGGTGTTAGTCGAGCATGGGCCAACATGGCTCGAAAGGGAACGCAATACGGTTTTTCCCAGCTGAGTGCGCCTCCTAGATCTCCGCGCCCGGTTTCGCCGCGCAGGGCAGGTGAGTCACCCGAAAGCGAAAGTTCGCCAACGCGTTCCTGTATGCGATCAGAGTGATGGTCAATGGCCGCGTTGGCCGCAGCGATCTCGTCTTCCGTGAGCACATTGCGTACAACTATATAGCCGTTGATATCAAATAGGTATTTTTCTTCCTCGTTCATGCCAAAATTCTCCAAGTCGCAATTTCAGGTTTCGGTCAGCGGACCGTCGGGCAGGTTGGGGAAGGGATGGGGATGCCCCGTGTAGGTGTGCTCTCCGCGCACGAGCACCTTTTCCGGATCCTCTTTGGCTACATCGTGGGCGTCGTGGGCGCGGTAACCTAAGGTCATGCTGCGTCTAGAATGAGGCGATCGATTGACGTCGGCACCGTGGAAACAGCTATCGTTGAAAAGCAGTATACCGCCGCGTGGCATGGGCACGGGCAGAGCGTGATAATACAGAGCATGCGTGTGGAAATCGCCGCCCGGATAACGGCGCTGTTGGCGAAACGGCCGGTGATGTGAACCTGGCACAATGCGCACGCAGCCGTTTTCTATCGTCGACTCTTCCAGATAGATCAAGGCGGTGACGAGTGTGGGTTCATAGGCCTCTTCACCGCTGTGCCAGGGCACAACTTCCGATTGAGGAGGGCGTACCATGAGATGATTGTGTTTGTTAGTCAGTAGGTCAATATTCGGACCTAGGGCAATCTCCAAGGCGTCGAGCAGGAAAGGTTGGGTAGCCGCTTCCATAAATACGGGATCGCGCTGCAGAATTTTTGACAAGCGGCGAACGTCGTTTGGTTTCCTTGCGTCGCCTTTTTCCCACACGATCGGTTCGCGCATAGCCACTAGCTCGCGATCGGTTGCTGCATTGAGCTGGGCAATAAGCTCTTCGGGGACAGTCTGCGGCACCACGTAGTAGCCACTGTGTTGGAAATGCCAAATGTCTTCGTCTGATGGTGTCATGGCGCAAGTATAGCCAGTCGGATGAGTTGCGTAAAGTGGCGTTCGTCTTCTTGGCGTGTTGACTCTACTCGGTGTCCCTACAGTTCCTCGAGTACTTGGATAGTGTCAATTAAGCTGAGTCCCGTGTGATAGCCGGGATCGGCGTCGGCCGTTGCAGGAATTGCGTCGACGGGTTGCCCTTGTATCGATCGCGTTTGGTAAGCCATTAGGTGCAGGTCGGGTCGCACAAAGTGACGGAATGCGTTGTGCGCATCGCGCAGCACCCTTAGGCAGCGCGTGCGCTCGGCACTGCTAGTGGCGGCGTGCAGTGCGAACGCGGCTGAGCGGATCGTTTCAGGTAGGTTCCACCAGGGCATATCTGTGTTTAGATGACGGCGAGAGACCAGATCAAATGCCTTGGATATGCCGCCGGGATCGGCTATATACCCATTGGCAAAGTTGCGCTCTAGGAGCGTTGTCATAGGTCGCTGTGCAGCGCGCAGGCGCTCGGTTTGGTCCGGCGTGGCCCTGGCTTGTGCGGCTGCGATAAACTTGAGTGACAATCCGACGAATTCCAGCGCATGTCCCGGGTCTGAGTAGAGCACGCCGTCGGCTTCTCGGTATGGTGCGCCCTGTGCGTTGACGCCTTCCCAAAAGTCACCTTCCTGCAGATCTGCCACGCGCCCGTCGAGATTGGTATAGGTTGCCAACTCGTACTCTATCAGTCGCAGACCGCGTTCAACGGCTCCGCTGATACCGGCCTCGGCCAGCATGGCCAATGTGCCAATCTGGATCATGTAAGCCCCATGCGCGCGGAAGCCGTCGCGTGGTTCGGGACGCAGTTTGGGATCGAGTGGTATTTGATCGGATTGGAAGCTCTCCTGCCAGATCGCCTTTTCAACGAATTCCACGTAGTGCAAGGCGTCGCTCAAGGCTGCGTCATTTTCCGCATAGGTCGCGGCGGCAAAAAGGCCTTTTGATGCGAATAAATCGCTGAAACCATAGGGCGTTTCATCGTTAATTGAAAAGTGGAGGGGGCGTCCGTCAGACGTTAGGTGGAAAGGGTGTCCCTCGGGGTCCATCAAGAAGGACAGGTGTCCGCCGTTGCGCGATCGCATGATTTGTAGCTGGGCTGTTATCTGTTCGATCATTTCGTCCAATTCGGCAACGAGATGATTGTTTTGAGCATCGCTTTTTAGGAAACGCGCGTGCCCGACAAGGGATTCCAAGCCGCGTCCTTGGATCCAACCGTAGACTGCGCCGCGACCGCGGATGGGATCTTCGTCATCGAAGTCTTCTCCCGTAATTAGATTGAGTTTGGTATCTATAAAAGGGTAGTCGGGTGTGCGCTGGTAGCGTTCGACGATGGACCGGATGACGCCGCAGATGATGGCGCGATAATCGTCAGCAACCTGTTTTAGGTCCGCCGGCGTGGGCGTTGGTGGCAATTCGTAGCGGGTATAAGACATGATATGCAAGGTTCACTGGATGAGTTGTATAGACAAACAATCCATTTAAGTAGAGCCAATAGATTCTGTAGTCAAGTCTGAATTCTCATAGTTTGTAGTGCATCGCTTGGGTGTAAATAGTGTGGTTTATGTGGCCGCCGTAAATAAAAGAACGTACTTTTTTCCCGGCTTTGGTGTGTTTCTTTTGAACCTTACGCCCTCGTATAACCTGATGGAGATTTTTAGCCAATTGCACGTCTCCGGTGGCGTTGAGTCCGTTTGCGAAGATGCGTATGGGCAGTAGGATGGTGCTGGTCGGTTATTGGCATCGCGAACGATTAAAGGACGTCGCTAAAAAGCTGGACCTAAGCGTCCCATAGAGAGCCTGTCTGATCCGATGGAGGAGATATGAATCAATCGATTTCAAGTGAAGTGCCCGCAGATCTATCCTGTGTTCAAGCGGGCTGCAGCGACACGTATCTAGTGGATTATCTATTCGAGCTTAACGGTTATCTGATCGTTAAAGGCGCCGTCAGCGTAGAAGATATTGCCGAGATGAATGCGTGGGCCAATGCTCACTGGGAGTATATGGATGGCCCTCGGCGTGGAGGAAATGGTGGGTGTGCCGATGGCGATTGGATAGGCTGGGTTGAGACGCATACCTACAGCGATGCCGACGGTATTAACTTCCAGAATATCATCGAGGCCGGTGCTGTCTTTGAACGTCATATTGATCACCCCGCATGGATTGAACACGTGCAGCGCTGGATCAATCCCCACAATGGATTGTCACTGCACGAGACTCTGCTCAATATACGCGGTCGCGATGGTTATATTGGCATTCACTGCGGTGGGCATATTCCGTGCAGCTATATGACGTTTCGCCAAGCCAACACCGGAGAGTGGATGGTTGGTCAGATCAACTGCATCACAGCACTCGAAGATATTGGTCCTGGAGACGGTCCGACTACGCTGATCCCCGGTAGCCACAAGGCGACCATACCGCACCCAAAGCTGACAGGAGATGAGGGGAGTCGTACCTATCGCAGCGACGAAGCGGCTGGGATCGCGCTTGGCATGCGCGAACTTTACCTAGAGGCGGGCGACGTCCTACTTTTCACGGATACGATTACGCACGGCTCGGCTGCCCGTACTCGGGATGGCTTTCGCCGGATGCTACTCTATCGCTATTCCCCGCGCTGGATTCGCTCGCGATTCAATTATGCCCTCTCGCCGGAACTGTTAGAAAGGCTGACTCCCGAGCGGCGTCAGGTAGTCGATCCAATTCCACTGCGCTGTCCGCCTGGAGCATAGGGCCTGTCGGCTAGACCACTGGCCAGAAGGCACTGTAGTCGCGATCGCCCGTAATGGGAACTGGCTGGCCCTTTAGAAAGGCCCATTTGCCTATCGTGCAGGCATCGGCGCGAACAAAGCCGTTTACATACGAGCGCCGTGGCCTGTGGCTCGTATTGGGCTTGGATCCGTGGACAGTGTACGGGGTAAACATTAACACGTCTCCCGGCTGAGTTAGGCAGGGAACCGCTGTGCGTACGTCGATCTTATCTTCGATCTGTCCTTCGGCATAGCGCTTGGCCTTTAAATCGCCCAGTCTATGGCTGCCTGCTACGACGTAGATGCAGCCGCTTTCTTGGCTCGCTTCGTCGACGGAGATAATGGTTTGCACGTACGTGCGAACCTGATCTGTAAAGGCCGGCGTAGGTCTGACGTCCTGGTGCCATGGAAAGTCGATCCGGCTTCCGGGCAGCTTAAAGTTGATCTGATTGATATACTGTTTGAGCGAAGTGCCAAGCAGCGGTTCGAGCAGAGCGAGCAGGCGAGGGCTGGTGCGGATTTCTTCAAATACCGGATGGAGCCGCGCAGGCCACTGCACCTTGCGCAGATGCTGCACGGCCTGCGCGCGCGGTAGCGACTGTGGTGGTTGTAAGTGGATGTGTACGTCGCCGTTTGTGCCCTGTAAGAGATCTTCCGGCAGGTCGCTGCGCCCGGCTAGCGCGAGTATGTAGTCGTAGCCCTCGCGTAGGCGCGTGATTTCGCCGTCCGAAAAAACGTCCCGCGCGACGTGAAAACCGCGTTCGTAAAACAGGTCCACTTCTGTTTGGCTCAGCGTGTACATCGCTTTCACACCTTCAGCGATGGGTGACGGTGCCCTGCTTCTCGGGTGCATATTCGCGCTCCCAGCGTGCCTCGATACCGGCGCGCCAGATTTGCGCTTCGGCCTGCAGCTGTGCTGTTAGTTTAGGGTGTTCATCCTTTGCGTTATGCCGCTCGCCCATATCCGCCTCAAGGTTGGCTAGATGCACCGCATCTTCTGCCGGTGTTCCTTCTACTAGCTGGCCGTCTATGACCAGCTTCCAATCGCCTCGGCGCACGGCGGTCTGTTTGCCCATCTCCCAAAACAGCGTGCGCTCTTGCGGTGCTGCGCCATCAGCTACGTAGGACAGAATGTCGGTTCCGTCGACTTCGTATTGCGATGGATCGCCGCCGGCTATCTGAAGAAACGTTGGGAAAATATCCATAGAAGCGCAGGGTGCATGCAATACCTGTCCCGCTGGAATGCGTCCGGGCCAGTGCATGATGCCGGGCAGGCGAATCCCGCCTTCGTAGAGGCTAAACTTGTGTCCCTTGAGCTTGCCCGAACTACTGCCGTAGTAGGGGTCTAACGTCCCGTCAAGCCAGTTGCGGGTTTCGCGCGAAGGGCCGTTGTCCGACGTAAAAAAAGAGCAGGTGTCTTCAGCTAGCCCAAGGCGTTCAACTTCGTCGAGAATGGCGCCGACGCTGTCGTCGACGGCCGCTAGCATAGCGGCCATGACCTGCCGGTCCCAGTCCAGGTGGGCAAAGCGATCCATGTACTCTTGCGGAGCGTGCATGGGATAGTGCGGCGCATTGTAGGGGACATAGAGAAAAAAAGGTTGGCCTGTAGTCTTGGCGCGGCGTAGGTATTCGACGGCTTTGCGGGTGATCATATCTGTAAAATACTGACCGTTGTCCCACACTTCCTTATCGTTTTCCCATAGGTCATGGGTGGGATTCTGACCGGGACCGCCTTGATTTGCTCCCCAGTAAAAAATATGCGAGTAGTAGTCTATACACCCGGCCATAAAGCCATACCAGTGGTTGAAACCGTGTGCAGACGGGCGCGAATTGGGCTGCAGACCCAAATGCCACTTGCCCGACATATACGAATTGTATCCGAGGTCGCCGAGCGCCGTGGCCAGCGTAGGCGTGCTCAAAGGGAGACCGCTGGCCGTCCGATGGCCCGCCAGTATAGAGCGCACGCCGGCTTTGCCCGGATAGCGACCCGTCAGCAGCGAGGCGCGTGAGGGGCTGCACACGGGGCTATTTGAATACCAAGAGGTAAAGCGCGCTCCATCGCGCGCCATGCGGTCTAAATGCGGCGTGCAAAAATCCTCGCATCCCATGCAGGAGAGATCTCCGTAGCCTTGGTCATCCGTCAGAAACACAATAAAGTTGGTCATGTGCAGTGCTTTCGGTTATTAGAGAAAGATGCGGCTGCATGCTAGGTATCGGTTGCGTAGCTTAAAAAAAAGTCTCAGCGCTTTCAAATAGATGCTTGATAGGCCGCGAGGAGGAGAGCATCTTATGGGCGCGGATGGGAGCGCGATAAATTGGGCTGAAGACGTGTGGCTGTGCGGAAAGTTAGTGGAGTTGTGGCTTCGTGCTGTGCCGCTGCGATTCAATCGCGCAGGCTAGGGCGCTTGACAGTGGCTAAAAGCGGTTGGTGTATAGTCAACGTGAGAGAGTGCTTTGTCGGAGTGTGTTCCGTCCGTTCGGACATACCTGCGTTAAAGTATATCCACAGGGTAGCGCCGAAGATCGCTAGCAGGAACAGCATCATGAGGCCCAGTCTAATCATACATCCCATAGGTGCATTCCACAGTTTTATTTTGGCATAGGGCACCGCGCTCGAAAATGGGTGCGCAACGGGTGAAAGGATACGAATGGAAAAGCATGTGCGTCAATTGAGTGATGGGACGCCCCGGGAAGTGGGCGTGCGCCCAGAGGGTCTTACAGCGGCAGGAAACCAACTGCAGCTCGCTGTTGAAAAGGGCGTGATCGGTGCGGCTACGCTGACCGTTGTGCGACGAGGGAAGCTCATATTTAGTCAAGGCTACGGGCAGATGCAGCCCGAAGAGGGGGCACCCAGAACGGAAGCGGAATCCGTTTTCTTGCTTGCATCGATTACTAAACCGGTGACGGCTTGGGCGCTGATGATGCTCGTAGATGCGGGTGAAGTGTCGCTGGACGATCCCGTCGCTTGCTACCTGCCCGAGTTTTGCGGAGGTGCTCGAGACCAGGTAAAGGTTCGCCACCTGCTCTCGCATACATCGGGTATGCCTGATATGCTACCCAACAATACCGAGTTACGTCGCGCGCACGAACCGCTGGACGAATTTGTGCGCTGTGCGCTGCAAACGCCGCTGCTTTTTGCCCCCAATAGCGACTTTAAATACCAAAGCAAAGGCACGCTGCTGGCGGCTGAAATCGTTCAGCGGGTCAGTGGACAGGCCCTGCGCGTGTTTGAAAAAGAGCGCATTTTTGATCCGTTGGGAATGCATCATTCATCGCTTGGGCTGGGGGGGCGCTCTATCGACGAACTTGTCTGGTGCGGTCTAGATTCGGCTTCGGACGAGGACGAGGATATGCGCAGTTGGGGGTGGAATACGCCCTATTGGCGCGATTTGGGAGCTCCTTGGGGCGGCATGCACAGCAATGGGCGCGATTTGGCGATCTTGCTACAGACGGCGCTCAACGAGGGCGTGTATGGTCAGGAGCGCTTGCTCAGTTCCGCTACGTCAGCTGCCATGGTGCAGGATCACAATACGCACCTAAGTGCGCCCTGGGGGTTGGGGTGGGCGCTGGCCCACTCAATTGTGTGGAATCGCTGCGGAGAATTGGCTTCGCCCTCGACGTTTGGTCACACAGGTGCAACGGGCACGGTGGCATGGGCTGACCCTCAGCGAGAGTTGATTTGCGTCGTGCTGACTAACAAGATGGACGATTCTCTGCTGCGGCGCGTTTCCAATGCAGTCGTGGCTGCGGTCGAATAGGGCGCAGTTTTTGGTCAAAGCTGCTGCTATGAATCCAATGCTTGATTCATTGCCTCCTGCGCCTCTTTCAAGACTTTGGTAAGCGCAAAGTCTCCGCCGCCGATTAAAAGCTGTGCGCCCATGGCGCGCCAGCGCTTCCAGTCTTCCCCGCTGCCGCCGGCCATACCCCAGGCCTTGCTGTGGCGAGCGGCTGCTTCGGCGACCTGATGAGTGGCTTTTTCCAGAGTAGTTTTGCTGCCGTCTAATGCTAAACGCAGGCTCAAATCACTTGGACCAATAAAGAGTGCGTCAACGCCTTCTACGGCGGCAATAGCCTCGGCATTTTGCAGCGCTTGGCTGGTTTCTATTTGTATGACCACAAAGGTTTCGCGATTGGCGGCTTCTACGAATCCCGATGCGTTCAGGCCGAAGTCTGCGTCGAGGCCTGCTCCGTCCAAGCCACGGTTGCCGACGGGGGGGAATTTGACCGAACGGGCGATGTGACGCGCAGTTGTCGCGTCGTCAACCAGCGGCATGAGAAGGCCGGCTGCTCCGTCCTCGAAATAGCGATAGAGTTTTGTATGTTCCAGAGTCGGAGCGCGGACCATACAGTCGATATCGTATTGATGGCACATAGCTAGGATGCTTTGCACTTCGCGCTGGTCCATGGCTCTGTGTTCGAGGTCGAGCCATATGGCATCAAATCCATTGTGGGCCCCGTGGCGAATGAAAAAGGGAAGATAGTGGCCAAGCGCGGCAAAGCGCGCACAGTCCCCAGAGCGAATTTTCTGCAATACCTTACTGGTGCGCATAGCGGTTATCCTGAGAAAAGAGTGCGTGGATAAAGCCGATTTGTTCCAATCTTGTAGAAGTTCGGTCAACCCGATAGGCCATCCCATGGATCGGCAGCGTAGTCCTATTCCTAACGAAATGAAGTGGGGCAGGCAATGATGTGTGTCGGTTGCTGTATTTTTGATGAATTCGTCTTGAGAGCATATACTATGCGCCGATTAGATAGCGGTTCCTTGACATCGTGTGGGAAAACCACATGTAGGTAGGCCATGGTTATACGTGCCAACGATACCAATCTGATTTTGGGGCCGTGCCCCTTCAGGTCCATTCCATCAAGCGTAGAAGAGATCGAAAAGTTAAGAGAGCGTGCGGGGCTTCAGCGCGCCGTGGCCAGCGGTTTTCGTTCGCTGCTCTATTACGATACGCTCTCCGGCTTGGAAGAAGATATGGTGCACTATGCATCCCTTCGGACGTGGCTGTATTTCTATGCGACGCTTGATCCGTGTTTTCCGCAGATGGAAAGAGGCGTGCGTCGGGCCGCCGTCGATGAGCGCATTGCCGCAGTGCGCCTGCTGCCGGGACTGCATCACTATGAGCTCGATGCACCAGAAGTAGATGATTTGATGGCGGCCGCTCAGGCTGAGCGCGTGCCTGTCAACTTAATGGCACGGATATTTGACGATCGAGTTGCGCCGCAGTACGTGCAGCAGACGGTGCCAAAGCCGGAACACGTGGCGGCGTTTTTGATGCGACATCGGAAGGTGAAAATTGCCTTATCCATGTTTTATTTTACAGAGCTCAGGGCTCTAGAGCTTGACTGGCATGCGCTGCCACACGTCTACGTGGACTTTGGTTGTAGCAAACCCAATGTTGCCTCACTAGACGCGTTGGAAAAAGTGTTTCCTACAGCGCGCGCGCTCTTTGGCACAGGGGCACCGTTTTACTACTGGGCCGGCAGTCGTCTGGGGCTAGATGGTGCTGAGATGAGTGTAGACACAAAGCGCGCGATAATGGCCGACAATGCACGGGATTTTTTTGCATGGGACTGATAGATGAACTCGCACGCTTTCGCGTTATTGACGGCCATGCGCATAACTGGAGTCACTTCGCCGATACGAATTACCTGCGCACCTGTTTAGATCGCTTTTCGCTGCGTGGTATCGTCATTCTGAGCAATCTGACGGGAGGGTTTGATCCCTCGCCGGAAGAGGTTGCACAGAGTAACGAAGATACTGCCCGTCTGCGCGACGCCGTAGGTGAACGCATCCTACCTTTTTGCTACGTAAATGCCGCCCACACAGAACACGCACTGTCTGAAGTCCAACGCTGGAGCGCTGCGGGATTCTGCGCACTTAAGTTTTGGGTTTCACAGCGCGGTAGCGACGAGCGCACGTGGGACGTTACAGAAGCGGCGCTAGCACGGGGCTGGCCCGTGCTATACCATGCCTACTATCGAACCCATGGGGAGGCGCCGCCTAACGAAGCGACCCCGTTGGATATTGCTCAACTTGCCCTGCGCTATCCGTCCGGCCAGTTTATAATGGCACATTTTGGGGCTCAGTTTGAGCATGGCCTACGCGCCATAGAGTACTGTCCCAATGTCGCCGTTGACTATGCGGGGAGTATAAACGAAAAAGGGGCCTACGAGATGGCGCTCGAGCTGCTAGGACCCGAGAGAGTGGTTTTCGGCACGGATCTGCCCGGAGCCGATTACTACGTCAATGCCGGACGTGTCCTAGAACTGGAAGTGGAAGACGCAGTGAAACAGCAAATCTTTTCAGGTAATATTGAACGGATTCTAGGAATTTGAGTACGCGAAAAGCACTCCAATCTATTTTGATGGCCCATGTGAGCTAACAGTACGTCCTGCCATGAGCGATAATGGCTCGGAATAGCCGCGCGCATGGGCCACGATGGGCCAGAGGGTTGTGACCAAGGTGATACCGCTTTAAAATAAGTATTCCATTAGCTCTGATTTGAATAGATTACACAACTTGCTCAAATGTAGTTTTTTGTGCATTTATATAGTCCCTTAAAGCATAAGATATCACAGCTGGGGGAAGTGGCCGTTTGTCTCTTAATGGAGAAGCGGATGCTTTATGAAGACAGGCCCGTTAGGGTGAGAAAAACGATCCGTTAAGATGCATAAACATGTAGTTAAGAGATGTCGACGAATCGTTACATAACCTGTAAAAAGGAAGGGAGAAATGCCTGCCCCAATTGCCGTCCAATTATACACCGTGCGCGATCTGCTGGAGATGAACTTTAAAGCGGTCGTTACGCAAATTGCCGAGATGGGCTACGTCGGAGTTGAAACCGCTGGTTTTCCTAATATCAGTGTGTTGGAAGCATCTGATTTATTTGCCGATCTGGGTCTGCAAGTGTGCAGTGCGCATACTCAGTTGCCTTATGGTAAGCAAAAAAATCAGGTGATAGAACTGGCCGATGCGCTAGAGGTAAATCGCGTGGTATCCAGCACGCCGCGCGACAGCTTCGAAAGTGTAGATAAGGTAAAAGAGCTCTGTGAGCGCTGGAATGAAGCAGCCGAAGTAGCCGAAGAGTTCGACTTAGAGTTGGGTATGCACAACCACTGGTGGGAGTTCTCACAGGTTGAGGGTCGTTCAGCATTCGATATTATGCTTGAAGAGATGAATGAAAACATCTTCTTTCAAATCGACACGTATTGGGTCAATACGGGTGGAGGCAATGCAGAGAGCGTAGTCGAGTCGCTCGGTGAGCGCGCCCCGCTTCTGCACATAAAAGACGGTCCGTGCACGCCCGACGGGGATATGGTTGCAGTGGGAGAAGGGAAGATGGAATTTGCACCGATTGTAGAGGCTAGCCACGGAGCTTCTGATTGGCTGATTGTCGAACTCGATCGGTGTGCTACAGATATGATGGAAGCTGTTGAGAAGAGCTATAAATACTTGGTCTCTCAAGGCTTGGGTCGAGGAGCCAATACGGCAGACTAGTGTTGCGAAAGGTGAAAAGGGTAAAGTATGGCTAAAAAGGCTCTGATGGTTTGGGGCGGCTGGTCGGGTCACGAGCCCAAACAGTGCGTTGATATATTTGCACCTCTTCTGGAAGAGGCCGGTTTTGAGGTCACCGTTTCGGATACGCTCGACAGCTACAAAGACGCCGATATGATGGGTGAATTGAACTTGGTCGTTCCAGTATGGACCATGGGGCAAATCGAGCGTGAACAAGAGCAGGGGTTACTCAATGCGGTTAAGAGCGGGGTCGGTATTGCCGGTTGGCATGGCGGCATGGCCGATTCTTTTCGCAACAACACCGAGTATCAGTTCATGGTGGGTGGCCAGTGGGTCGCCCATCCCGATGGCATCATTGAATACGAAGTACACGTGGTTTCCGACGATCCGATCGTTGAGGGTATAGACGCGTTCAAGATGCACTCTGAGCAGTACTACTTGCACGTCGATCCGGGTAATGAAGTGCTAGCTGCAACCACGTTCCGTAATCGCGAAAGTGCTCCTTGGATTAACGGTACGACAATTCCTGTTATTTGGAAGCGCAGGTGGGGAGCTGGGCGCGTATTCTATTCTTCGTTGGGGCACGTGGCGAGCGACTTTGACGTGCCCGAGGCGCGCGAAATCCAGCGTCGCGGTCTCATCTGGGCCGCGCGCTAGCACCGCATGGCCATTGCACTTGGCAGGGCACCTATTGGCGGCGTTGGCATGGCCTCGCTGTGGCCGCGGAGGTACGTCCGTCGCCGTCGCCGGGCAAGAGTGCTGCGCCGGCTTCTTTTTGTAGTGGGGTTGGTCGTAGGTATCGTAGTGGTCGCCGGTTTGGTCTGGGGCATCGTGCGGGCGTTGAACGAGGAATAGCGTTTCATGCAAAAAGTTCTTATCACCGGTGCGGCGGGGCGGATTGGTCGCACGCTGCGTGCGGGTCTCAACAGTCGCTGTGAACTGCGGTTGATGGATCGCGAGACAATTGATGACCCTGAAGTCGATGATGTGCACGTGGGCGATGTGGCGGACGTAGAGTGGATGGCTGCAGTTTGCCAGGGAGTAGATGCTGTTGTGCATTTAGCGGGCGATCCGAGTACGGGAGCCTCATGGGAATCCATTATAGAAGTAAATGTCAAAGGCACGTACGGCGCTTATGAGGGGGCACGCCGCGGCGGCGCACAGCGTCTGGTCTTTGCTAGCAGCAATCATGCGACGGGTTTTTACGAACAAGAGGGGGTGTATACGACCCCAGATATGCCTGTGCGACCCGACAGTCTTTACGGAGTCAGCAAGTCGTTTGGTGAAGATCTGGCCCGATTTTACGTTGATGAATACGGCATGAAGGCCTACTGTCTGCGGATAGGATCTTTCCAGCCAGATGAAGCGGTTAAGACCCGTCCAAACGATCGTATCTTGTCTACTTGGATCAGCTATCGCGACGCGGTGCAGCTGGTTTGGTGTTGCTTGCAAGTCGAAAGCGTTGACTTTGGTATATACTACGGTATTTCTGGTAACAAACGCGCCTATTGGGACACCGAAAACGCACGTCGAGAGTTGGGATATGCTCCGGAAGACGACGCCGAGCGCTTCGCATAACCTCTTTTTCTGAAATATTATGGCTCGCCGATTATACCCGCGGTTTTGCTCTGATTGCGCAGCAATAAGAAAGTGCCCGGCAGACGCTGGCACGCTTCTTCTATCTGATGCTCAACTGCCAGTGCAGTTTATCTCTGCCCATTTTTATCCTCTTGCCTCAGCATCGTATTAATACACAGCGCGATATTGTCAGAGAATGTTTTATTGGCAAACTGGTTCTTAACTTTTGTTTGGGACTGGTTTCTACACGGTGGTTTGAGAGTGCGAGCGGTGTTAAGCGGCGTTTAGTGAAATCGAATCAGAAATTGGTGACGTAGCCAGCTACGAGCGCGTTAGTCAACTCCTCATTATGAACGCTAAACTAGGCAAATTGTCGGCGTTTGCCGTCGGTCATCATCACCGGCCGGGGGAGCAGCCCTCGGGCCTGTCCGGTATCATTTATACAGCTAATAACCTGTGCAAATTTCTGGGCATGAGACATCTTGAGGACGATAATGATGCATAAGATACGGGGGTGCTGATCCATTTAGGGCTGAGCCATTCTGACGTTGCGAAACTGCGTGCCAGCTTGGCCGAAGATATTCGCGGTGGGGTTAAAAGCCTGGTGAGCCTCCGCCTCTGAGCATACACTACACTTCGTACGCGGTCCACGTGCCAGTGCAGCCGTGTCCTCGTCGCACGTGCAGTCGGCCGCGGGCCGGCTCGGCTATGTAGCCACAGATCGAGTGCGTGCCACCTGCTCCGTGTCGACATATAGCACCTGGATCTCCCTCGTGATCCGCTAGGATTTCCTTAATCAACTCCACGTCGAGCTGGCCCCAATGCTCTGATACCAGCTGGCGTATGCGCCGTATGCGCGGTGCAGAATCGGTCGCTTCGTGTGTCTCGAAAGGTGAGAAACGCTCCGTAATGTAGTGATTGGTGTGCAGGCGCTTGTCGGCGTGGTCATCATCAAATAGTGCTATTCCCTCTGGCCTAATTTCGACGTCGGCAATATCGTCATTCCCATCGCAAAAGACCATGTTGGCAGCTGAGCACATGTGATGTTTCTCGACTATTTGCAGGCACGAAGCTACGTCGCGCTGTTCAAAAAGCGTGCGCTTAAGCGGGTAGTGGGGGAGGCCAAGTTTCCATTCGTAATCTGCTAGGCCATTGGCAAAGTGCGACACGCCGTGCTCGTTAGTGCCCATATAGCCCAGCTGACCGGCAAACGTGAAGGTGAGTACGCGAGGCCGCCCGTCTGTTGGTTCGATATATAGAACGATGCCCAAATTAGATAACTCGGGCGGCAGGTCTTGGTTTTGACCTGCTAAGGCATGGCCGTCGACCGTTGCGGATCGGGTGAGGGCAAAAGCCGTACAGCCATCGCTGAGCGGTGCGCGGATGGCTTCACCACGCACTTGGCACAGCAATGCGTGTTCAAAAGAAATGGATGCCCCTTCGGCTATACCTCGGATTTCATTGAGCAAGAGTGGGTTTAGCGATTCGATAAATGGAAGAAAAGCGCGTGCTCGTTGACCTAACGCGTCTCGGTCTAAGCCCGTTGACTTCTCTATCCACCGGAGGTAGCGCTCGATAAGCAATGCGGCTTGCTCGCCGTGTTGAATACCCATTTGGCGAGCCGTTCCTCGCACGCGGACCAGCGGAAAAGTTTGCATAGATTTTTATTGCCTCCGTTCGCATTTCGTAATGCGAACGATGTGATCGGGCTATTGCAGCCGTATAGTAGGTGGTATAAATCTTCTGGACAAGCCCTATGACAGATATCTGTTATGGGGCGGTATTATGCCGTTAGAAAACGTGTAAAAGGCTAAAAAGGAGAAACCTATGGCAGCGTCAGGGCTCAGTGAAGCTGTGTTGGAACGTCTGTGTGCATTTGATACGCCAACCGTTTGTAATGCGATAGAAGTTTTTAAGGTGCGGCCGCGCAGTGCGGGTTATATGGATGGGCGTATACGCGCCTGCTTTCCCGAGATGCCGCCCATTGCCGGATATGCAGCAACGGCGACCTATCGAGCCGCTGCGCCGGCCCAGGGAGGCGACGTTTATTCGACCATTGATGCGCAGGTTGAATCTTTTTTAGAAGTACCCGGTCCCCCCATCGTCGTATTTCAGGATATAGACGATCCGCCTGCTGCTGCGTCGTTTGGTGAGGTGATGTGTAATACCTATAAAGCGTTTGGTGCAGCTGGTCTGGTTACCAGCGGTGCTGCGCGCGACGTTGATCAGGTGCGATCTCTGGGTTTTGCGGCTTTTAGCAACGGAGCTATCTGCTCGCATGGCTACGGTCATATAGTCGATCTGCTTGGTCCTGTGCACATCGGCGGGATAACGGTCTATGCAGGAGACTTGCTGCATGCTGACGCCAACGGAATAACGACTGTGCCAGTGGATATTGTCGATCAACTACCCGACGTATGCGGCGAATATGTAGCTGCCGAAGAGTTGGTCTTAGACTATGTGAGAGCGGGTAATCCCACCGTGGCGGGCCTGACTCAAGCACGTGCGGAATGTGCGCGTCGCATCGGGCAACTAGAGGAGCGCGTCGCACTTGGCTGAGCGTGCAACTAGGAAAACGCTTGGTCTGCCGCTTCGTATCCGACACACTGGCTGATGGGCAAGCGCGGGTACTTGCTAAAGTGCTCGTCTACTGAGCTTAAACGGCACAGGTAAAAAGTAGAGCCGCGTGCTGACTGTATGCGCCTGACGTGTTGACAGGTGAAACAGAGACCCGCTCTTTCCTGCTCGCTCAAAGGGCTAAACTTCCGCTGAATTGAACTTGCTTGTTGCCTTCGACGATCGTGCCTATTGGATAGGCGTGGCAGTCGTGCTGGTTCAAGCGGTTGATAACCGAATCTCTATGCTCGTCGGCTACGACCATTGCTAAACCAACGCCCATGTTGAAGGTGCGCACCATGTCAGCTGGATCGAGCTGGCCGCGTTCGTAGAGCGTTTTAAAGACGGGTAATACCTTAATGGCGCTCAGGTCGACCTGGGCATCGAGGTGTTCGGGCAACACTCTACTCAGGTTGTCGCGGACGCCGCCGCCGGTAATGTGGGCTATCCCGCGCAACGCATCGCTTGTATAGAGGTCGCGGATTGCGCGGTAGTAACATTTATGCGGGCGTAAAATGGCGTCCAAAAAAGACTCGCCGGCTACGTCTGCGTCGGCCAGATCAGACTGGGCGTCTAACAAGGCGCGTACCAGCGTGTATCCGTTAGTGTGCAGACCGTTGGAAGCTAAGGCTATGACCGAATCTCCCGCTGCGGTCTTTTTCCCATCGATTATCTGGCTCTTCTCTGCGACGCCAACCACGCTAGCTGTAAGTATGTACGTGCCCTCTGGGACCACGCCGGGCTGCTCCGACGTTTCACCGCCGGTCAACGTGCACTCTTGCTCGCGGCAGGCCGATGCCATGCCGTCGACCACGCGCGTGATCACGTCTTTTTCAAGCTTGCCGCAGACAATTACATCCTGCATGGAAAGTGGATGAGCACCCATGACGATGATGTCGTTGATCAGGTGGTTGACTAGGTCGTAACAGACCGATTCATAACGACCGTATGCGAAAGCCAGCTTCTGCTTAGATCCAGGTTCTTCGCTTTTGAGAACTAGAACGGGATGCTCGTACTGGGGAAAGTGGCCATCAAAGAGCGTGGCGAACGCGCCAATTGAATTGAGAACGCGTGCGTCGTTTGTCTGTAGGCTGCGCGCCATCTCTCGTTTGGTAGCATCGGCGTTGTCAATGTCGACGCCGGCGCTGGCGTAGGTGAATTTGGCCACATTCGTCCTTTCTGCAATAAATTACGTAACCAGTCTCAGAAAATATTCTCCGAATCTGCGAGATGCAATACATAGCGCTGTAATAAAGATCAGACGGCGTATACTTGCATGCGCTCTTCGTCGAGTTGCACGCCGAGTCCGGGACCGCTAGGTGGCCGCATGTAGCCGCGATCATAGCGGAGGGTAGGCATGACTACGTCACCTTTTAGCAGACCCGGTCCAACTAGATCTGAGGCGACTGACACCGAAGCACAGGCGGTTGCTAAATGGGCTGCTGCTGCCGTGCCGATTCCCAGCTCTACCGTGCTGCCAATAAGAGCCGTCAGGCCGCCCGATTCGGCCAAGTGGAGAAGTCGCTGTGCGCGCTGTAATTGACCTGCCTGAACTGGAACGACGTTAAAAACGTCGACGGCGTGCTGGGCAATCAGCTCCAGAGCGAAGCGCTCTTCAAAGTCAGAAACATGTTCAATGAGCCCAATGGCTACGCGCTCTCGAACGCGGGCGAGGGCCGCTGCTACGTCTTCGGCTTTTTCGTTGACCAATTCCGGAGTGTCTTTGGCTAACGCGCGTGCAGCGGCGCGCAGGGGTGTTTCCACGGCATCTGCGCCGACGGCGGCGAGCGCATTGATTTGCTCGATGGCTTCTTGCTCTTCCCACTGACCGGAAGCGTCTACTTTGATATATGCCTCGGGGCCGGCAATACGTCGGCAGAGTCGGACGCGTTCTATGTCCATATTCGGTTCATTGCCCACTTTGAGCTTGAAGGCCGTAAAACCTTCGGCAACCTTGCTCGATATTTCATCTTCGATTTCTTCAACCGTACGTATAAACGCAACCCAAGAGACCTGAATGCGCGTACGATGGGTGCACCCGAGCAGAACGTGCAGCGGCGCGTTGTAGTGCTGTCCCACCAAGTCGAGCAGGGCCATATCAACAGCCGCGCTTAGAAGGGAACGCAGTTCTGGATGAAGGGCCTTCGGTAGGGCTGCAGTAGCTGTTTCCCAGGTGTCTTGATGACGTAGCGGGTCCGAGCCCTCCAAAGAACATAGTAGCGTACACAGCGCATGGGGTGTAGGCACATTCCACGATGACTCAATATCAGAGATTTCTCCCAGGCCTATGGCTCCGGTATTGCTTCTGAGCTCTAATACGTAGTAAAGCGACTGCGTTTTGGCTTGTTCATGACCGCCTGCGTCTGCTACACGCGTGTCGTAAACGCGTGGAACGGCGACGGCACGTATGCGCACCTTTTGTATGTGCATTATTCGACCTGAGGTCGGCTGGGGTGATAAGGTGGTTCGAGTACTGCGCGCTGGGCTGGCGTAAATTCGTCGAGCTGTTCTTCGACTCCATCCGGCAGGTAATGACGCGCATAGCTGATGGCGCCCGGCGAGTATTTGTATAGCATAGCGCGTCTTTCGTTTGCAGAATTCCAGGGCAGCGTGCCGTGGGTAAGTGCTTCGGTGAAAATTATAACCGAGCCGGCACGTGCTACGGGCTGCACGACGCAGCCCCAATCTTTCTCGAGTCGCCGCAGTGATTGAGGAGCAGCATAGTTGGCCTTGTGGCTGCCGGGAACGCATGCGAATCCGCCATCACCGGGACCCTGATCTGTCAATACATAGGATACAACTGTTAGGCCACAGCGTATCTGTTCGTTTCGGAATCTGTAGTAGTGCGTGGGATTGGCTGCGTGACCGCCGCCATGCAGCACGTGTCCTTCAGTGCCTGCCGTCATCAGAATGCCGTAGAGATGGTCTAAGCGAAATCCGTCGTCGAGAATTTCGCGGAGAAAATCGACTACGCGTGGTTGTACTAGCAAGGCACGCCAGATCTCACACTGTGGCTTGGGCCAGCTCAACATCCCCCCTATGTCTCCGCGTCCCTGGTCGCCCTGTAGTGTGTCCGATCCGCCTGATAGTAAGTGGTCTCCGCTGCGTCGCTGTATAGAGGCCATCTGTACGTTAATAGAATCGTTGCATACTTGAAGCTCCTCGGGTGACAGCACGTTCTCCAAGACGATATAGCCCTGCAGATCAAATAGATATTTTTCGTGTTCGTTCATGTTGTTCTCGAATCGTTTGGCGCAGTTTGTGGGAGAGATCTACATACCTAGTACTGCACGGAGGTCCTTCGGCATAGTAGAAGTGTCCGCTGTTGATCGTGCGCTGTTCTAGGGCTATGATGGCGGAAGAACGTGTGCCGCCGTGCGTTCCATGTAGGCATATTCCGTCTTTGTCGGTGCTGTGTTCGGCCATTAGAGAGGCTAATTCGTCGAGTAGGTCAGGCATTTGACGTGGCAGATTCTCGAATGCCTGTCGTGCGCGCCTTATGCGCGGATGCTCAGGGTCGTTGATATTTATGTCGCCGAGCAAATGCAGGCCTTTATACAGAGTTTCAGTTTGCGCGCTGTGACCGTCGTAATGTATGCAGAAAGCATCTACGCCGTCGGAGAATAGCATATTACACGGATTGTATCGGACGTGTAGTAGGTGGTCGAGCACCCAATCACAGGCGGCGTGTGCCGATGCATAGCGCAGTGCTTCCATGCAGAGATGTCCGCGCGAACGAAGTTCCGGATCAGTTATGTCGCTTCGTCGGTTGGTTAGCGCTACGTGCAGTCCTATTGGATTGACGCCTTGCCAGGTCCCACCTGCGACCCCGTCTCGTCCGGCGAAAACGCCACCCTGCCAAGCCGGCGCGTCGGTGGGGCGGTCGTAGCGCTCTTCGCGATTGGCTGCGATGATGTTTGGATACGTAGAAACTAGTTGATGTGCTAGAATACACAGGCACATAGAATCCCTCTCGACGACAGTGTAAGGTTCGCGTTGCACTGTGTCAAGATGGGACCGTGGTAGGCCTCTTGATTATATGACATACCAATGTAAAACTCTTGACAGAGGAGGGGGGTTCCGCAAGATTATACACTCTCGATACGGCTTTTTTCTGTGCTCACTGTTGCCTCTATTAAGTGAAAAAATCATATCAACAGACAATCTGCAAGTGGGTATGTTCGTAGAGGCTGAGATTGTTTATCAGGTTGTCGATAATGAGTAACTCAAATACTTGGTTTGGCTCAAAACGGCGGGCATACACGCCAACCGTCGCGTGCTTGACCGGATGAATGCATGAGAAGGTCGCAACCGAAGGAAGCGTTGTCATCGCGAATGACGCCATGTCAGATAGTATCAAGTCGACCGGCCTATCTTCATGTAAATTCTGAGTCTCTGCCCAGTTGGTTCGTTTGTTGAGTTGAAGACGAACGCCGACGACTTGTGCAAGCCGTTGCGAGGTTGATTACATTACCGTGTGGCATGCCTTTTAGCGTGGACCTAGCGTGATACTCATAGCAGTATAGACGCGAGATAATTAGAACTTTGAACCCGGAAAAGCTGGGTGTTGATATTAAACAAATCATTGCTGACGTGGAAACGTGCGGCGAGCGAACGGAGCAGATGAGAAGATGAAGGGAGCAAGAGTAAAAAAGCCATTCGAGTGGGAAATGGTAGAATTAAACAGACCGGAAGCAGGCGAAGGGCAAATGATTGTGCGCATGGAGCAGGTAGCCATTTGTGGAAGTGATTTTCCTGATTATCGCGGCGTTTGTCCTGAGTACCCTTTGCATCCTGGCGGTTCTGGACACGAGGGTATTGGCATTGTTGAAGAGTGTAAGAGCGGTAATTACGAAGAGGGGACAAGAGTTCTTCTTTGGGGTTTTGATCGAGAGCGGGGGTTATTTCAAGAATATGTTCCAACGCGTGATAGCGGTTTACTGATTTTACCTATGGATCAGCCACGCGAGCGTGTTTTAATGAGCCAATTGCTTGGAACCGTACTTCGTTGCTTTCGAAAAATGGGCAACTTAATAGACCAAAAGATTGTTGTTCTCGGTCAAGGCCCAGCTGGTCTGTTATTTACTGGGGCACTACGTAACTTGGGTGCAAAACATATTATTGCTGTTGATCCGCTTGAATACCGACTGGCTGTCTCTCGGCAGATGGGTGCGACTCACACCGTGAATCCCGAAGTTGTAGATGTAGTTGAGACTGTGCGCGATATAACAGATGGTGATATGGCTGACGTCGTTGTTGAGGTTGTAGGAGGAGAGGATACTTATGGACAATGTTTGGACCTGACACACCGGTTTTCTACTGTTGTGTGTTTTGGAGTACCAGACAAAGAAAATCACGCAGGTGTCATCAAGTTGCCGATGATGGAAATGCAGCGTCGCGAATTGAATCTTATACTCTCCATCAACTACGGGGATCGCCCTTACTCCGATTATTCATTGGCTCTGGACTGGATTTTACAAGGACGTTTGGACGTGGAGCCGTTGGTTTCACACGTGTTGCCCTTTACCAATATCCAGCGCGGTTTCGAGTTGGCTGTCGATAAGCCTGTCGCTGAGGAAGCGCTGAAAGTAGTGCTCGAATTTTAATCATGCTATTTCCCCAAATAGTCAGGAGTAATTTGCAGTCTGCGCTTTGGCCGTTTTTTATAGCACCATGACAGTTGATCTCGCCATACTGACGGCAACGGGCTTTGAACAGGACAGATTGCAGGGCGCGACCGACGCGCCGCTGTGCACCAACGTGGCGCGGCGATCGTGGATACGAGGCACCTTGGGAGGGCAGGCAGTACTGTTGGTAGAGACGGGCATGGGAGCGGTTAACTGCGCCCATGCATTGACTTGTTTACTGCAGATGCATGCACCTCGTGAGGTCTGGCAAATCGGCGTCGGAGGCGCCTACGAACGGAGTGGCTTAGAGCCAGGGGATGTCGCCGTGGCTACGAGAGAATTCTATGGCGACATTGGCGTGAGGTTGGATGATGGGTGGCAGGATGCGCAAGAGACGATTGGCATCCCGCTGCTGCGCTCGGATACAGCTGATGGTCAATCCTACTTTAATTGTTTCGATTTAGATGCGGCACGCGCTCGGGGTATAGCCCAGCGCTTGAACGGTGTGTGGCGTGCTCAAGCAGGCCCTTTTGTTACGGTTCAGGAGTGCACGGGTAGCGACGACTTAGGCAGAGAGCGTGGCGAGCGGTTTGGTGCCCTCTGCGAAAATATGGAGGGGGCAGCGGCAGCCCACTTGTGCGCATTATACGACGTGGACTTTGTTGAGGTGCGTGCAATAAGCAATATAGCGGCGCAGCGCAATCGCGATGCTTGGGAGCTGCCGCTAGCTTGTCGTCGCGCGCAGGAAGCCGCGCTCTTTTTGTTGAATGGAGACTGCAGTTGAACTCGAATACGGATTCCCTTTCTCTGGGATATTCACCTTGTCCAAATGATACATTTGTTTTTTATGCGCTCGTGCACGGATGTTTAAAAGGTGCACCGGCTGTGCGCGAAGTGTTAGAAGATATTGAGACGCTTAACAGCATGGCCTTTAATGGCCAGCTCGATGCGACAAAGATCTCTTTTCACGCGCTGGCTCATCTGCGCGATACCTACTGTTTGCTACACGCCGGTGGCGCTCTGGGGCGCGGCTGCGGTCCGCTCGTTGTTGCGCGCGAGGACATCGCACCGGATGCCCTGCGTGACAAGCGCATAGCCATTCCCGGCAAGATGACGACGGCAGCGCTGCTGCTGCAGCTTTTTGACTCTGAAATTGACCAGCTGGTCGTTATGCCCTTCCATGAGATTATGTCGGCTGTCGATTCGGGGCGCGTTGACGCGGGTCTCATTATCCACGAGAGCCGCTTCACGTATCCACAGCACGGGCTACACAGCGTGATTGATCTTGGCGCGTGGTGGGAAGAGAGCACGGGCCATCCGATTCCACTGGGTGGTATATTGGCCCGCCGGTCTCTGGGACGTGCTCGTATTGAGGTTTTTGACGCAGCGCTGCGTGCCAGCGTTGACTACGCCTACGCCCATCCAGATACGGTCCGCGACTACATTCGCGTCCATGCTCAGGAAATGGACGAAGCTGTGATGCAGTCCCATATTGATCTGTATGTGAACCAGTATACGCTCGACTATGGACTAGATGGAGAAGCGGCTATTTTTGACCTGATGGGCCGGGCGGAAAAAGCCGGTCTCGTCGCTCCGTCTACAGAGCCGCTCTTTGTCGCATAGTCTTTCTAAGCAGCTCTTGATTATTTGAGGGAGATATCATGAAACTGTTGCAATTTATCGATCCGCAAGACGGCCAGCACTTGGGCTTGGTAGAAGGAGATCGTGTCATCGATCTGGGGTCAGGCGGTCTGCACGAAGCCTATTACGAAGGGGGAGGCGACGAGGTTGGTCTGGTCGCGGCGGTCGAGCGCCTAAGAAACCGAGCCGGCGATGCTCGTCGTTTGGATCTGAGCCAACTGCTGGCTAGTCGCGATGCATCATCTCTGCATCTGACCAAGCCGGTGAGCGGCCCATCGGACAATCCCCATGCGCTGAAGGTATGGTTAGCTGGCGTGACGCATGAAGTCAGTGCTAAGCTGCGCGAAATCGAAGCGCAGCAGGCCACTGGTGCGGCAGTCAACGTCTATGACCAAAAGTATAAGGAGGTGTCTAGCGGCGGTCGCCCTGAGCTTTTTTCAAAGGGAGAACCCGACACGGTGCGTGGTCACGGTCAGGCCGTGACGCGCCCAGCCGATACGGTGCGTCTGGTGCCCGAAACGGAGTTGGTTAGCGTCTACGGTATGAACAGAGGGGGGCAGCTTGAGAGATTGGGATACACGGGCGGCAACGACGTAACAGACAACGGCATTGAAGCCGATAATCCGCTCAATTTACCGCAGGCTAAAAACTGGTCTGGAGGCTGCGCTTCACTGGGACCGCTTCTAGTTACTGCCGACGAGTATGACGACGGGGATGTGACGGTTTCCTGCGAAATCCTGCGCGACGGTCAGCGCGTGGGATTTAAAGAGGGTAAGACTGGACGAGACAATCTCAATATGCCCAACAGTCTGTTGCATCTCGAACGACATCTTTTTCGCCGTATTCAGCTGGAGGCGCGGTCGCTGCTCGCTTTCTACTGGGGGACGCCGATTGTTTTTTCTGAGGCCGATCTGAGCGATGGCGTGCAGATCGGCGATGTGATGCGATTGGCATTTTCTGGCGGTATTGGCCAGTTGGAAAATGCGGTGGTAGCGCTTGAAGAAACGGGTCAACTGGCTGGGTTAGAAGACAAATAAGTGCCCCCAACGGCTTTATGAGCGCTGGGACAGCGTCCTTGCTATACGGCTTTGCGCGCCATTAGGCTTAGTTACGCCATGCTGCTAGACCCAAACACAGCCAGCCGGCCATAAAGCAGAGACCGCCTAGCGGTGTGACGGCGCCGAGCCAGCGCACGCCGCTGAGACTGAGCACGTAGAGGCTGCCGGAAAAGAGAGCAATGCCGGCGACAAAGAGCCAGCCTGCAGCCGCGGTAAGTGCTCCTGGCCACTGGGTGTGAGCCCAAGCTACGGCGAGCAGCGCGAGTGCGTGATACATGTGATAGCGCGCGCCCACCTCAAATATCTCAAATAAATCGGTCGTCAAGCGCGGTTTGAGGACGTGGCCGCCAAAGGCGCCGGCAGCGACTGAGAGCAGGGCTAGCGCGCTGCCCACGGCAAAAAAAACTGCGCTCATAGGCTCTCCTTGATATAAGAAACTGAACGTATGAACTGATCCAACTCGTAGTCAGTACGGGCGTCGGCGCTCTCTTCGCGCTCGTGCGGCGTGCGCCAGTCTTCGTCGGCCGGACGCGCCACTCCGTGCAGTGTGCGCAGCGCGTCTAACACTTCTTCTTGTGGACGTGGGGCATAGGTTGACCAGTAATCGTTTTCGAGGATGCGCACGTGACGTGCCTGTGATGCGCCTAGCTCAATGCAGCCCTGAACGCCAGGTGCGCCCGCGTCAAAGAGGGCGACCATTTGCGGCCAGTCGACTACGCCGGTGCCTAGCGCGCAGCGCTTAAAGCGATAACCCGACGGCGTTGGGTGAATCGTGTAGTCCTTAAAGTGCACGTGTTTGAGGATCGGCATAACGCGCTGGGCAAAGGCGGCCGGCGTTTCTCCGACGGCCAGTGCGTTGGCCACGTCCATGGTTACGCCTAGTTGCGGACTGCCGACGCGTTCGTACAGGTCCAAAAGCTCCCATGAGCAAACGTCTTGGTGATTTTCGATGCCGACGGGTATGCCGTACTCTTCTGCCAGCGGCATAATCTCTTTGAAAGGCTGTACTAACGCGCTTAAATAGTCCTGTATGCCCTCAGCCCCCAGCGCGCGGCGGTCACCTTCGAGCAGGCGGCTAATCGTCGTGCGTACGGCGAGCGCTCCGGCTCGGTGGGCCGTTTCGATCGCGTCACGCAGCGGCGAAATGTCTTCGGCGTAGTTGGCCCCTCCTGTATCCAGAAAGAGGTCCATATCGCCTAGTTCCTCGCGAAAAGAGGCCAACGCTTCGTCGCTGCGCTCTTGCAGAGACTGTGCGGCAAACTCTACGCTACCCAGACCATTTTCACGCGCTAACTGGGTGAGACCTTCGGGACTGTGTGGGTCGATTGCGCGACCCGCTTCTCTGTGCGAGCCGGTAAAGCTCCAGGCGCATAGGCCAATTTTCATGATGCGTTCCTTGTGTACTGAGTAGTTGGCGTTGCCTACTGTCGTTGGTAGACTTCGATGGTTCCGTCAAGGATGTATTCGAACGTTGTGACGTCGATAATGCCGCCGATATTAACTTCCATCTTGTCGGTGGTATATAAGGTGCCCGCGTCAAATATATCGCTTAGTTTTCTTGATTTTTTAAATGTTAGTGTGACCGTAATATTCTCCAAATCGAAGCTATCTGAGAATTCGGATACCATCTGCTAGGTCCCAACTAACACTCGGGGCGGTCCGAGACCTCTTCATCTCCGCAGGCAACTACTAGGAGAAAACCGACTACCAAGAGGCGACGCAGCATGGGAAACAATCCCTTTGAGAGGGCTTACTGGATAGGTGACAAACTAATATAGAGATAATACAGGAGCAAGCGGGTCGTGTGGAGCACAAGCGACGTGAATCCTATATTGATTGGGCTCTTCTACAGATACAGAGTATGGCCGTTCACTATGAAATTGATGCGAGGAGAAAGAGATGCAAAAAGGGTGAAGATCAACGATAAATCACCGCTCGGTGTCGTGCGAAATATGCAGGATGTAATCGCTGCACGCGTCTCTTTCTTTTACGGCTGGATGATGCTGCCCGTCGTTCTGGCTATTCAAATTGCGACCTCTCCCGGGCAGACGTTCGGCGTTTCTATTTTTAATCCCCATATACGATCAGAATTGGGTCTTTCCCATAGTGAAATTAGCGGAGCCTACATGGTGGGCACCTTGCTCGCATCACTGCCCATGGTCTACGTCGGTTCACTGATGGATCGCTACGGTCCGCGCAGGATTCTGTTGGGGGTGGTTGTGCTATTTGGGTTGGCCTGTGTGTGCATGTCGCGGGTAAGCGGATTGTTTACCGTCTTTGTTTCGTTCCTATTTCTGCGCATGCTGGGGCAGGGCGCTATGAGCATGCTTGCTGCTAATTCTATTGCTCTGTGGTTCAATCGGCGCCTTGGTTTGGCTATTGGCATTGTCAGCACGGGCGCTGCCTTGTCGATGGGCATGGTTCCCTCTTTTAACCACTGGCTTATCGGTACGGTGGGCTGGCGGTCTGCCTATGCGTTTTTGGGGCTGGTTGTCGTGTGCGCAATCCTACCTCTGCTTGCGCTGATCTACCGCAATCGGCCGGAAGATATTGGTCAACGTCCAGATGGAATAGATGCACCTGCTGCTAAGGCGTCGGGTGCACCTGTGATAGATAAGGCGCATGACTTGGCCTTTGCCATTCGCACGCGCGCCTATTGGATTTTGGCAGCAGCTACCGCGCTACCTGCTATGATTATTACGGGAATCCATTTTCACGCGGTGCAGATCTATCTCGATATCGGCATGGCCGAAATCGACGCCGTCGCGATGTTTTCTGCCTTTGCCGCCGCCTGCGCTGTTTCTATGCTGTTGGGGGGAATCATGGCGGATCGACTGCCCGTCCATCTTCTGCTCTCGGTCGCTATGGCCTGCATGTCGTTTGGCATATGGTTTTTAACTCAGATCGACTCGCCCTTAACCTCTGCACTTTTTGCCGTCTTATTGGGGGTTGGTCAGGGCACATTTATGGCCGTCCGCTCTACTATTTGGGTACGCTACTACGGTCGTCCACATCTGGGCAAGATACAGGGTACGCTGACTACGGTCGAAGTAGCCGCTTCTAGCTTGGGGCCGCTCATCATGGGCGCTACGCACGACTTATGGGGTTCCTACAACGACATCCTCACCGCTTTTGCACTGCTCACGGCTCCCATGATTCTTATCACGCTATTTGCTACATCGCCTACGGCGCGCAGTTAAGTGTCTACTACTGTGACAGATGCCGAGTGGTAAAAGGGACGCATTATTTATTGGCAAATACATCAAAGAATCGCTTTGCACTTATGGCGGATAGATAAAGTATACTGATACCAAATAGCAGTCTGAAAAAGGAGAGCACTTGGTTATCCATTCCAATGTGCCGTTCGGACAGTAAGAAATACGTCTGTAACGGAGGGTAAATAACAAGAGCGAATATGGGCAACAAGCGTAAGAATACTTTGACCTTACTCTTGGGAGACTTAACGTCAGAGATCATTTTTAGGCCTCAATTCGGTGCGGAGAAACTCATGCGTTAAGCAGGAAGGATTTTACTCATATTTTTGGGCGTTTCGCTCCTATGCCCTTTTGGGAATGAGAGTATTCACAAATGCCATCAATTGCAACTAGTAAGATGGAGAAAACTATGCCAATGTATGTGGACAGAGAAAGAGGGAGCGTTAGTTGAGACCTTGAGATCTTGTATTGCAATCGATGTTCCGGAGGGGATAACGTAAGGTGGACTCGTAGGATTACGAGGTTCCTTGGGGTGAAAAAGGGATCAAAGAGGGGCTATGTTGGTAAGTCGACCTACTGCCGTGCTCCGCGCTTGGATACGACGAGGACTTTATGTATAATGACGATATGGCAAAAGAGTCGATTGAACGAAGACGCACGCCTCCGTATTCCTTTGCACGCAGTTCGTCAGAAAAGGAGACGAAAGTGGACCAAGATAGCAAGTCGAATGTGCTGTTGGCAGAGATCGATCTGTCAGCATGTCCGGTGGGGAAAATACTGGATTATAGAGAACCCGACAAGCGCGTGGAAGAAGCGGTTTTCAAGGGCTGGAACAATGCCTTAGAATGGGGTCCTAAACAGGGGAAGCGGCCGAGTTCCTATCGGGTAATTTGCGATGGCCAGGTGCAGGTGCTAGAGCATCACAACAAAACGGGTCGATGCCTTACAACAGGGGAACCGCTGTGGGGCGACTATACCATGGAGGCCGCTGTTCGACAGCTGAACGCGTTTACGAAGCCCAATAATGATGAACCCCACGCGATTGTGGGTCTCTCAGGCGTGATGGTGCGCTATCAGGATCTGCGGCGGTATTACATCTTCGGTATAGAGGGCCATGACCGCTTCGTGCTGTATCGCCGTGAAGACGAGTCGTGGGCCATGCTCGCCGACTATCGGAACGGGGTCGATAGAGGCCGGTATTACCACCTGAGTGTGGTCTGTGAAGGAGAGCGGTTGGCGTGCTATGTGGATGGAAAGCAGGTTTTCGTTGCTTATGATGACAAGTTCCTGACGGGTAAGGTAGGCGTCCGTACGAACACACGCAGCCGGATGCACAGCATACGGGTTACCGCGTCGGATCCTGCCCGAGCGGCCTATGTGAGCCGTCAGAGCGCGTATGACCGAGAGGTGGCAGAGGTATCGGAAAAATACCCGAATCCAGTGCTGTGGAAGCGGATCGATATCAGCGCATACTGGCCCTGCGCGGTGAGGGTGGGGGATTTTCGTGGAGCGGGTAAGAAAGAGATCATACTGCAGCAAGAGACGGAAGCGGGCCCCCGCGTGGTATGTGTGAATATGGACGGAGAAACGCAGTGGGACAAGGTGTACCCCGCCGCATCGGGTCTACATATGAAGCACAAGATAATGCACGATCTGAATGCGGACGGCGTGGAGGACTTCATCGGGGTGGAAGGGGATCTGCTACGCATGATTAGTGGAAGGACAGGAGAGGTCACAGCAGAGACCGAACTGCCAAAGACTGGGCCGTACCGTGGGTATCGAGGAGAGAGCGTGTCCCGGTATTTGCACAAGCTAGGGGCTTTGTGGCCGTGCCGAATTCGCAAGACTGAAAAGGCGCAGGACCTGATTCTGAGAGACGGTGACGGCGCAGGCACTGGCTACTCCATCTGGGCTTATGACGACCAGTTGAATTTGCGGTGGCGTCAGGACGCGCATGACTCGTGGTATGGTATGTTTATGTGGTTTTATGACGTGGATGGGGATGGACGCGATGAGATTCTACCGGGATATCAGCTGTACGATGGGGATGGAAACCTGCTGTGGCTGATGGAAGGCGCGGAATACATCGAAGATTCAGGAGGGGCCGGGCACGTCGACCACGCCGCGTTTGGGGAGTTGGACGGAGATGAGAGCAACGGTCCCGAGATTGGGATTGCTGGAAGCGATCCGGGTTTTTTCTTAGTGGATGCGCGAACCGGGGCTCTGTTGAAGCATCATCGGTATGGTCATGTGCAGGGAATCTATGCGGGTAATTTCCGGCCGGATCTGCCGGGTTTGGAAATGTGGATGGGCAATCGCTGGGAAAACTACGGGATCATGAATTTGGTGAGTGGACAGGGGGATCCGCTGATGCGGTTCGAACCCGATACGATCAGTCAAGGCGGGCCACCCGTCAACTGGTCGGGCGACGGTGAGGAACTGCTGTACCTCTATTCTTCAGAGGAGGCTTTCGGCTTCTATGACGCGCAGGGCCGGAAGGTAGTGCGTCCGGTATGCGAAGGGCTGCCGTTTGAGTGGGCGTTTGGGTTCAACGAGGATGTGGTGGGCGACGCTCGAGATGAAATTGTCTATGTGCACGAGGGGTCTGTTTATATCGTAACGCAAGACAATAGCTATCCCGAGGGCGAACAGATTTATGCGCCAGAACGCCGGTTTGATATTTCGCTGCCGGGGTGGAAAGTGAATGGAGAGGAGAGATCATCTCAATGATTTCTGCTGACGTGAATCACCGAGGATTAGTCAAGAGAGACGCGCAAGCTTTTCAAGCCTAACTTTGGTCAGCCATAAACGTTTCGGGCCACTTCGGTTCGTAATCGCTCTCGTGCAGCCAGGTGAAA
>CAXGPR010000017.1:0-52540 GCA_964011675.1 uncultured bacterium | reverse complement strand
CCAGTCAGTCGGATGTCTTCTATTTCTGCAGCAATCTGACTCGACAGCGCAAAGAGCATATTGAGGTCATCGACACTAAATCGCCTTCTCTCCCTACCCAGCGGACCAAATTTATCAAAAAGCGTGAGGGTCCCGACAATTCGATCTTGCAAAACTAAAGGCACGCAAGCCATTGATGCCCCCAGCGCTAATGGAGCGCGCGTGGAGCGCACGTCATCAATCAGAATCGGTTCGCCTGTCGCTGCGACGTACTCAGCAATTCTCTTTTCGTATTCAGGATCTAATGACCCCTCTGACTCCATCAAAACAGTAGCCAACGCAAGAGATCCATCCTCTACTATTAGTCGAACCGCAGCCCCTCTAGCCCGTAGCACATCTGCTGCTAAGCTCGCTATAAGCTCTAACGACTCATCTAGCCCCAGCCCTGAATTCATAGCCTGTCCAAGCTCATTCAAGGCGCGCACCTCATCTGAACGCCGACGCATCGTTTCGTCTAAATTGACAGCATTTAAAAGCGCGTGGACTAGAGGACATACATCTTCGAGCATGCGAATTTCTGCCTTGGAAAATCGTCGCAATGTCCGGCTCTTTAGATTAACTACACCTCGTAAATTTTCCCCCTCTTCGATCGGAACGACGATAATGCTTTCGAATTGAGAACGAGCGTCAGGGTTAGATCGCAAGACGTAACGCGGATCTTGCTGCATGTGAGAAACTTGTAGTATTTTCCGGTGAAATGCAGCAGCACCGGTTATACCTTGACCGAGGCGAAAGCGGTCTATCTGGCCTTGTACATCCCCGTGAGCGCATCGCAAGACAAGCTCGTCAGTACGCTCATCTAGCTGGTAAAAAGCACAAGAGTCCGCATTGAATTCCATGGCAAAAAAACGGACTAGCTCGTTCAGACTATTCTCATCAGGCGAAGATATGAGTCTCGCTATCTGTTGCCAAAGCAATGGATCATTGGTATCAATCAGTTTTGACATAGGCAACAATTAAAAAAATCTCCCGAATTAAACCCTCGGGAGATTGCATACTGGTTGACGATCAGAAAGATTAACGACTGATTTTAACAATGCGGTAATGCAATATGCCTGCCGGAACCTTGATTTCCACCTCTTCTCCTTCTGAATGTCCCAACAATCCCTTACCTATAGGAGAAGTCGTAGAAATTTTCCCCGTATCAAAATCGGCTTCTTCGGGTGCGACCAGCATGTATGTGAGTTCTCGATCCTGCTTCAAATCTACCAATTCAACGGTAGCGCCGATATACACCTTATCTTCGGGAATGGCTTCATTTTCGAGCAACGTGGTACGACTCAGCGTATCTTCTAATTTGTTGATGCGCTGCTCTAGAAACATAAGGCGCTCTTTAGCAGCCGCGTACTCGGCATTCTCTGAAAGATCGCCAAATTCACGAGCACGTTGCAATGCCTGACGAACCGTAGGCCGCTCCGCCTCTTTCAACTCTCTTAACTCTTCTTTGAGCTTCGCGTAACCGTCTCGTGATAGATATACTTCGCTCATGACCAGCCTCAGTGCGCAAACGTTTCACTACGTAAAAAGCGGAAGCAACAACCGCTTCCGCCGTTAAATCTTAATCAAGACAGAATATAATCGACCCGGATGACAAATGCAAGGTATTCTCGCACACTTGGCGTGGCGTTTACCACATGTGAAACCAACATTATATTTATTGCGTAATTGCCCAACATCACAAGTATTATAGGCATCCTATATGGCGCTTACTTTCCTACATTTTGCTGATCTACACTTAGGCATGGAAAATTACGGACGAATCGACCCTCAAACGGGCCAACATTCGCGTATGGAAGACTTTAGTCGGTCGTTGGAAACCGCATTTGACTTCGCCATAGAAGAACAGGTCGACCTGGTCGTTTTCGCGGGAGATGCATACAAAACATGCGACCCGAGTCCAACGCACCAGAGAGCATTTGCTCGTCAGTTGCGTCGCCTGCAGCAGGCGGCAATCCCCACCGTGCTCATCATAGGCAACCACGATACGCCCGCTGCTTTTGGCAAGGCCACTTCACTAGACATATTCGGCGCGCTGGAACTGGACAACACCCATTTAATGCGAAGACCCGAGTTGATGATAATAAAGACGCTTCATGGGCCCGTTCAAATCGCAGGCCTACCTTGGCCCACGCGTAACCTTCTCAGAACGCACGAAGAATACAAGTGTTTGCCCCAGCAAGATCTCAGCGCCCAAATACAGGCTATTTGCGCAGAACAAATAAATGAGTTCGCCCTCCAAATTGACCCAACTATTCCAGCGATCTTGACCGCACACATCGCCGCATCAGATGCAACCTATTCGGGTAGCGAGCGAACAGCACTTATAGGGCAAGACCCGACTTTACTTACAAGCACTCTAGCCAATCCTTCATTCGATTACGTAGCCCTAGGCCACATTCATAAATATCAAGATTTACATAAGGGCTCCATGCCTCCTGTCGTATATTCGGGCAGCTTGGAACGCATTGATTTTGGCGAAGAACATGAGACCAAGGGGTTTATCATAGGCAGTATTGACATTGAGGATGGCGATCCCTCAAAGCGCACAACGCACTTTGAATTCATTCCTGTAGCCGCTCGTTCTTTTGTTACGGTGGAAGTCGAAATCAACCAGGCAACCTCCCCAACAGATCAAGTTTTAGCCGCCATAAAACGCAAGGATATAAGTAATGCAGTCGTGCGCGTGCTCTACACGATGAATGCAGAAGACGGAGAATCTATAGACCTAGAGCGGATTCGTACAGCGCTTTCCGATGCGTTTTACATTGCATCAATTCAGCCTCGCATACGACCCACAGATCGTCCCCGTCGCACCGGCATAACAGAAGACATTGCCTTGGGCGAAGCGCTCCAGCGATACATTGAAAACAACGAGCACCTAGGCAAAAGGAAAGATGAACTCCTTAAGAAAGCGAGAGAACTGGAGCGCATTCTGGAACTAGGCGGCGAAGAGAAAGTCTCTTGATTCCTCAATCACTTTCCCTACACAATTTCCTCAGCTACGGCGAAAACGTTCCAAAGCTAGACTTTTCTCAATTCCACGTTGCCTGTCTGAGTGGTGACAACGGACACGGCAAGTCTGCCATCCTTGATGCAATCACTTACGCTCTGTGGGGCGAAGCGCGTAAGGGGCAGCACGAACGCAAACCCGATGATGGTCTGTTGCGCATAGGCGCGAGCGAAATGCGCGTCGAGTTTTGTTTTGAATTAGATGAGCAACAATTTCGCGTGCTGCGCAGCTACCGAAAACGCCGTAGCCGTGGATCGGCTCAACTAGACCTGCAAATTTACGACATCGAGAGCCAGTCTTATCGCTCACTATCGGAAGGCGATTCGCTTACTCGAACGCAAAATCGAATCAATCAACTGCTCAACCTAGAGTACGAAACATTTGCAAATTCAGCCTTCATTGTCCAAGGCCGGGCCGATGCCTTCACAGAAAAAAATGCCCGGCAGCGCAAAACCATCCTATCACAGATCCTTGGCTTAGAGCGCTATGACCGACTGCAGAGCCTAGCGCGCACGCGTTTTCAAGACATCGACCAACGCAATAGAAACCGCTTTCGACGTATTGAGGAATTGAACAGAGAATTAGCGCAAAGCGATCAAAACGCCGCAGACTTAGAGGAGTTGACGCTACGAATAGACAGCACACTAACCTCGCTTGCAACAATAGGCGCCGATATAGAAAATGTCCGTTCGCAACTGATAGACGCAAAAAAAGCAGATGATCGTAAGAATTATATCAACACGGAGCAATCAGACATTGAAAAACGGATCACAATCTTAGAAAAAGAGAAGATTCACTTACAAAAGCAGCAGTTTGACGATGCCGAATTATTACGCTCGGAAGAAACAATCCAGCGCAACTTCACAACTTATCAAAAACTACAGCTGCAAGTTGCTCGGCTTGACCAATCCATGCAAACTGTGCGCACGTTAGAAAAAAAAGGAAACGAAACTCAATCTAAAATTATTGCTGCGCGACATCAGGTAGAGCAGCGCGTTCAAACGCATACCGCACTGCGCGATGGATTCGAAACACAGCTAAACGAAATACGAATCCTCTTAGCTAAAGAAGATCAAGTCGAAGAAGCATTTTCCATGCTACAAAAGCTGCGTAACAAGCTGCGAATACGCGAAACTGAGCGCATTCGCCATGAGGCTCTAAAACACGAACAGACCCAACTACAACACGCAATCGAGTTACAGAACAACAACCTTCAAACCCAACGATCAAACGTAGAGAAAAAACTAGGTGATTTAAATGAAGCACTTGCAGAAAGAGATACCATACAAGCACAACAGGGTTTACTGCAAGAAGAAGTTGATAAGCTACGCGTAGCGGTGCTTGAGCGGGACCGACTGAGAGAGCGCGGTAGCGCCCTCCGGGCTCAGATTGAGGAACAGCAGAAACAGCGCAAGAACACACTGCAAGAGCTAGAGTCCGAACGTCAACTGACTATCGACGCTAAAGACCGTTCGGAAGATCGCTGCCCTATTTGCGGCAGCACATTGGATGAGACTCATCGAAAACAATTAGACGAGGAACTACAGCGCATTGAACTTGAAAAGAAAACGCAAGTCGACGCGCTAAGCGCTTCTGTACTTTCTTTGAAAAAAGAGTTGGAATCCATGCGAAAGGCATACCGAACGTTGGAAGAACAAACCGCATCCGCCGAAGACCGTCAGCGGGCATTAAATGCCTGCGAAATTCAGATACAAAACCTACGAAACCTTCAAGAAGATGCACAGAAACAAGAGAATTTTCTAAGCGAGCTTGACACCCAAATTGCAGCATGTGCTCAAAGCGAACTGGAACGTTTGCGAGAAGTAGAATCCGACCTCAAAAAATTGAGCTATGATCGTGAGGACCACGACATCCTCCAACAACAGGTAGATAGTTTACGTCAAGCCGAGTTAGATCACACAAGCTTGGAAAATGCGCGCACCCAATCGGAGCACCTTATCAAACAGCGCAATGAAGCGAATAGTAAATTAGAACTGGCTCAGCGCTACCTGTTTGACAATCTATATGCCCAGGAAGAACAAGCACAGTTGAGTTCCATTGAAGAGGAAATACTTTCACTGGGGTATAGCGAAGAAAAACACGTGGACTTACTCAAAGAACTCGACGATCTTAGCGACGTATTTGCCCTCCAGAACAACCTTCAAGCTGCACGGGAGCGCAGAGCGAGCAATCGAGAAGCTCTCAGTCGCACAGAGCAAAGCTTAGCAGAACTAATAGGACGACGCGAACAGCTCGAGCGCGAGTTAGCCATCACAGAAGCGCCGACAGAGTCTATAGACACCTTAGAATCACGCATAGAGACCTTGCAAGATCAGCAAACAGAAAAACAGCGCCGACGCGATAACGATATGGAAAAACGTGGAACACTTAGAGCCATTCGGGAGCGCGAAACGCGCCTTGCGGCCGAGCGCACAAAAATCCAAGCGGAGACAGAAGATGACCGTGGCGATGCATGGATATACCAAACACTCGACGAAGCATTTGGCAAGGACGGAATACAAGCGCTCATCATAGAGAGCGCAATTCCGCAAATCGAAACAGAGGCCAATGCACTCTTATCTCGCCTTACGGACAATCGAATACAAATATCAATCGAATCTCTACGCGACTTGAAAACTGGCGGGACGCGCGAGACATTAGACATCAAAATATCAGATGAGATAGGCGAACGCCCCTATCACCTGTATTCGGGAGGAGAGGCGTTCCGAACAAACTTTGCACTGCGTATTGCACTCTCTAAGGTGCTTGCAATACGTGCCGGAACGCAACTGCGCACATTGGTCATAGACGAGGGATTCGGCACACAAGACAGCACGGGCATAGACCAGTTAGTAGAGGCCATACAGGAAGTAAGTCGCGACTTTGACAAGGTATTGATCGTCACCCATTTACCCGAGTTGAAAAAGGTTTTTCCCGTTCAGATCGAGGTAGTTAAACATCCAGATATCGGATCCCGATTTACCGTTGTCCATAACAACTGACATATTCACTGCTACATACCGCATAACCCATACCCCTTGGATACTATGAGCGCACAGTCTCTTATCGACGTAGTCTCTGCTGATGGAGCCCAATATAACAGCTCCCGTGAAGACCATTCTATCCCGTACGACTTTGGAGATTACGGAGAAGAATATGAGACCATATGCAAAAGAGCAGGACTCCACTACAGCGGACATTGGGGCCGCTTGCTCTTTACCGGTTCGGATCACATTGACTTCTTGCATCGAATGACAACTAATCATTTTCTTGACATAAAAGACAGCTTTGGGCTACAAGCCGTCTTCACGGAGCATCGCGGACGAATTGTAGACTGGGGCACTTTTCACCGCAAAGACCAGCAGATCCTCTCAATAGTCAGTCCCACTTCGCATAACAAAGTTCGCGACTGGTTGGATCGCTTCCTTTTCACCGAAGAAGTAGTAATAAGTGACCTGACCGAAGAGACCTCAGCTTTTGAACTGCTTGGCCCCGATGCCTTCGGCATTGCGGAAGAATGCCTCAGCCTTTCGCTTGAAAGCGTGCAACCCTATCAGTCTGTTCCCTACCCACTAGCTCCGGACCTTTGGATCACGGTGCTACAACCACCCTGGCAAGGGCTACGCTTAGTTGGCTCTGATGAGACATTGATTAAGTATTGGCACCTTTTTACAGAAGCCGGTCTACCTCCCGCGGGAGAACGCGCATGGAATATCCGACGGATTGAGTTAGGATATCCCCTATCAGACAGCGAACTAAATCAAGAACACAACCCATGGGAGGCCGGCCTTGCCCAAGCCATTCACATGAATAAGGGATGCTATATTGGACAGGAGATTATTGCAAAACTGGATACCTACGACAAAATCAAACAGCATCTAGTAGGCATCACCTGTGACGCAGATTCCCCACCAGATACCGGCACCGTTCTGATAACCGAGGGAAAAGCCGTGGGTGCCATCACTTCTAGTGTCTACTCTCCTAAATTTGGACCAATCGCACTCGCCTACGTACGACGCAAATATTCCAAACCTGATACGGTGCTCAAGCTAGCGGAGAGTTCGCACCGTTGCCGCGTCCAATCCCTCCCGTTTCAAAAAGCATGTTAAAGAGAAACCCCTCTCAGTCTCTGCGCAAGATACTCTATCTACAAATAGAGAATCTTCCTGTGCGGGTAGCGCAAGAACAATACTCAGCATGGAATTCAGCACCATGTATCATTACAGACAAAAGAAAAAATGAAACGATTTATGCGCTTTCACCTGCAGCAAAACGCATAGGCATTACGACCAAGATGACGCGTACCGAGGCAATGCACTGCTGTCCCCACATTGAATCTATACAGCCCATACACAAGCCTAGCACGTCCTTACAAGAACGTATTCTTGAGCTACTCTACGAATACACCGATTTAATAGAAAAAATATCTGACACCGCTTTTTATATGGATATCACCTTTGACAAATTAGAAATTCCCATCGGATTTCGCACGGCTCAACTCGTTCACAGCCAGCTTCGAAACGAATTAGAACTCGATGCAGTTGTCGGACTCGGACCCAACAAATTATTAGCCCTGTTGGCTAGTAAAACGTGTACGAAAGGCCCTATACATGCTGTGGATAAAAACGATACAGCTGCTTTCTTGGCCAACCTACCCATCGATCTGCTTCCAGGACTAGGACGCACGTCACGTGAGAGACTTCAAACGCTAGGCATCGAACGCGTCGGTCAACTCGCCGGTATGGATTTATCCGGCCTTCGGCAGCACGTAGGCCGGTCGGCCTTACGCTTGCATCAATACGCGCAGGGGATAGACAACGCACCCGTTACACCTAAAATTAAAGTGGATTCGTTGAGCGCAACAATCCGTTTCCCTACCCCGCTTTACGATGATGAGGAGATCTTCACAAACATAAGGCAGCCTGTAAACACATTAGTTGCTAAAATGCGACGACGTCAACTACGGAGCCGACTCATCGCAGTCAGGGTATCCTCAGGACAGGGTTCAACAGAACACATTGAATATCCGCTGTCTCATTACACAGACTCTTCTCAGACGTTATTGACAGCCCTGTTTGATTCTTTACAGCACTTGAAGTTAAGCGATCACGGTGTGCGCGAGCTACACATAGAGATGCAGCAGTTTAACGACAAACATGCTCAGCAGTTAGACTTATTTGAAACGTGAACAAGAGGGAGAAGAAGAAGCAACCACCTCTCCCCCCCAAAGCTACCATTTCGCTAGAGTTTAGTTTAAATCACATGCTCCCGGCCCGCGTGGATCACCACAACTGCCGCAAGGCGTTCCCACCGCTGCAAGCGCAGAGCCTCCACCACCAACGGCAAAACCCGAAAATTTCTTCTCCAACCTAACGCTTGCACACTCTGGGCATGAGGGTCTTCGATTTCCCTGAACAATCAGTTCAAACTCTCTCTTACAGCGCCCACAGACATATTCAAATATCGGCATAGACGCAACCTATTCGTGCAGCGACTTTTGATATAAACCAACACTGTAAAACTCATATGAAGCAGCCTTGTCTGGAAAATCGACTACATGCACAGTAAAACGCGACGGCACCCCCGTATCAGGCATCTCTTCGGCGAAAAACGTGCTGTAGGCTTCTGCATATTCTTTATAGATTCTCTGTTGTTCATCGTGAAAACGCACCGGTTCAACCATTGGATTGATATCTTTAGGCTGTGCACCAAATGCGTGCACTTCCAAGAAATCAATCATAGTGATGGAATCACAAATTTCGGCTTGCTGCAACCATTTTTCCCAGCAGCGAAATACCATTTCTACCTCTTTTAAAGGCTCCATCCGCACCAACTCTTCACGCTCCAACAGGCCCTTGGCAGAATATCCACCCGTCAAACCGGCAAAGTAAATCTTTAAGTCGCCATTACCCAGATCTTCTGTTACCAAGGCAGAGAGCGTAGGCCGATCTCCCCCGTAGTAGTATGTCACGCGACCGCGTTTTTTAACTTGAAATGCCATATACATTCTCCTGTTGTAAAAGTTGAGTGCTTCTAGCAAAACCTCGGCTCAATAACGAGCTTTTCTTCCAGTAAAATCCGCAATTTGATGTCGGCAGGATATGCCAACGGCCACTAGCTCTACCTGGGCAGGCTGCGCTTCAATCACGTCAAAGAGCCGTTCCTGCCCCACGATGCGAGAAACTTCGTAATGCTTTCTCTCATAACAAGATCTACCCGCCATGCCAAAGCAGCCAGATGCAATCTCCTCCACATCAAATATAGCCGGTAAGCTGAGGCCCTCGCGCGTTGCTACCGTCTCCCCTATCAGCGCTTTCTGATGACAGGGACCGTACAGAAGCAGTTTGCGCGGTACAAGATTAAATTACAGTTCTAAATCACCCGCCCGAGCGCGCGAAGATTGGAGAAACCGACGTGCACCTAAGCACCTACAGACTGTCTTGCTAGACTGGTTCCTCCCCCGCGAGAACAAATGAATACGCCTTGCTTTACAGCTCAACTAACGAATTCAACTGCATCATCCTAATCGCGAGGAAGAACCAACCCAAGCGGTTCCATCTCATGAATACTGGCATCGATCCGATACAGCATTCGGGCTACATCATCAAAACGCACTTCTCCGCGTATTTTATTGCTCAACGGTTCCACCAAATCTGCCGTCACCAACTGTGCAATATCCTGAAAATCATAGTGTTAAGTTTTTGATCACCGCAGTGAAGAGGAATCTACAGTGCATCCCATAGAGCGTCAACATAAAGCATCTCGTACTCTAACAGGGAGCCGAGTAGAATGCGCGAGAACAAACAACATTCATTCTTCCGTAGTCAAAGAGTGAGAAAGAGTTAGGCTAAAAACCTAGTTTATCGCCTGCTTTTTGAGCTCCAATTCTATGCGGCCAAGCATTTTTTAAACAAAATGAAAAAAGGGGTCAATATATCGTTGACAAACTTTTTTCCCCCCAATATATTGTCAGCCAACCACGTGGTTAGCGCGCAAAAGAGGGGGCTTCCGGGACAAGGGGAGATCACGGAAGTCCCCACTTTATTTCATGCAGCAGAAAGAGCACCATGTCGGGCAAAAGCGCCGTTTCCGTTAAAATTTTCAATCAGACCTACCGCCTTGCTACCAACCGCGACCGCGACGCAGATTACATCCAACGCGCAGCCGCATACCTAGACGAGAAGATGCAAGAAGCTGCAGAACACGCCAGCCATAGGGCTCCGCTCGACATCGCCATACTCGCGGCACTTACCATCGCTGAAGAAGTGATTAGAGAGCAACAAAAAAAGGACGCTCTGCTCAACGAGGCCGATGAGCAAATCGACAGCTTCACTCAGAAACTCAACAGCGAAGAGACCTCAACCGACGGCGAGTCCCCGTCTCCTAGATTTTAGTCAAATCCCAACGATTAATAGATCATATGTAATATTCGTCAGCCGCTGAACTGCGTGCCTGCGGGTGCGGCATATTGAGCGGACAGCGTGCCTTGTACTCCGGCTCTAAGCGTGCCCATAGATACTCCAGTGCATGTTGGTTCCAACGAAAAAAGTGATCTCTTCCGATGTAATCGATCACCTTTGAACGCTCAAGTGCATCCATGAGTGGTGGTTTCGCTCGCGTAAAATACACGTCGACTCCGGCCGCGCGTAGTTGTTCTACAATACCTCGTAACGCTTGCTCTCCCGACGCATCAATCTGATTTATCCCTTCCGCATCGACTACTAAGAAGCGCAGCTTATCTGTCCGAGCCGTTGCCTCCAAAACGCAATCCTCAAAATAGCTGCTCGAACCGAAGTATAGACGACCGTCGAAGCGCATAATGGCGATTCGCTGGTCGGCTCTAAGCTGATTAGCACCGGCACCCTGCAGCGTTCCATCGAGGTGGCGCGTGAGAAACGCTACGTTTGGACGCATCGTGCGATAAAAGTTAACGGCGAGTGACAACCCCATCCCCAGCGCAATACCCCAATGTAAGTCGGGCGCAAATACAAAAGTAGTTATGAAGGTGAACACGCCAATCATGCCATCTTGACGGTTAATCTTCCACGCATGCCACAAGGGAGCAAAGCGAATTAGATTCGCCACAGAGACAATGATTATGAGTGCAAGCGTCGCCTGGGGCAGGTAGTAAAAGAGCGGCGTAAGCCAGAGCAAAGTAGCCATTACAACAGCAGAAGTAACAACCGAACTAAAGCCCGTTTTTGCTCCGCTCACGTAGTTTATAGCCGACCTCGAAAAGGAGCCTGAGACGGTATAACTCTGTGAAAAACCAGCAACTATATTGGCTAAGCCCTGACCGATCAACTCTTGGTTAAGATCTATGCGCTCTCTTGTCTGCATCGCCATCGTCTTTGCGATGGCCATCACTTCCATTAGGCCAATTAAAACCAAAGTCATCGCGCCCGGCATTAAATCGATCAAGATGTGCATATCAAATGAAGGAGCATAGAGAGATGGTAGACCTCTCGGAATAGCGCCCACCATAGACCCTTTATACCCGCCAAACCATGCAACAAGAGAAGTAATGGCCACTGCAATCAGCACGTTGGGCAAGCGTGGAAAGAACCGTTTAAAGACGACCAACAGGACGCCTGCAAGGCAGGCCATACCAACCGTAGGCAGATGCCCCTCATACGGCGCATTACTCACTTCTCGCCATACGTTGTGCATGTGGCTATCGCCGCGTTCTGCCCTAACCCCAAAAACCTTGTGTAACTGAGATGTGGCAATAATAAGCGCAGCGGCATTGGTAAATCCGACGACAACGGGCGCGGAAAGCAAATTAGCGAGAAATCCCAGCTTGAGCACACCCATTATTAGGCGAATAACACCTACCATACACGCCAATAAAAGGGAGTATTCTACAAACGCTTTACTGCCAACGGGCGCAAGAGGTCCAACCGCTGCTGCACTGATTAGGGCGGCCGTAGCAACTGTGCCCGTAGCAAGTTGGCGAGACGAACCGAACAAGGCCGCTACGGCAGGTGGTAAGAAAGCCGCATAGAGCCCACATACGGCTGGTAAACCTGCTAGCTCAGCATAGGCCATAGCCTGTGGAATCAGCACCATTGCAACGGTAATCCCCGCCGTTACATCGGCCACCCATACAGTGCGATCTCGCAGTTCTGGTAACCAGCTCAAAAAAGGAAAGAATCGATACATTGTCGGATTTCTGATGAGTTGACATGCGCCCTAAACAGGAATTACAATAATACGTACTTTACCGATATAATCCACTAGGAGCACTCTACTCATGGACTCAAGCCAGCACGCTTCATTTTTTGCGGAGCACGGTTACCTGGTCTTGTCAGATTTGCTAGACAAAAGTGCCATTGCCACCAGCCACCAAGAGATCAATCGTCTGCATCAGGTGGCTCTTCAACTCTTCGAAAAAGACCAATTAAACGGTAGCGACTACCAATTGGAACCGTATGCTAAATCAGATCGGGCCGATGACAAACCCGTTTTACGGAAAATAGAAAATACGCGCCGGCATTCGCTCTGGTTTTCTACTCTCGCCTCACACCAACCCCTGGTGTGTGTTATTCAATCGCTGCTTGGAGAGGATTTGCTCCTATTCCGCAGTACGCTGATGCTCAAGCCGGCCCATCACGGATCGGCTCATGCATTTCACCAAGATTCTGCCTATTGGCCCATGGACCCCCCGTCCCTTATTACTGTCAGTATCGCACTGGAAGATGCCACGCCAAAAAATGGCTGTATTAAAGTGATACCCGGAAGCCATCAGGGAGATTTACATGCGTGGGGACATATAGCTCAGGATCAGCACGCTCCTTTAACTGAGCGAAACGACGTAGATTTGTCAGGTCGAATAGACGTACCGCTCAAAGCCGGCTCAGCCGTACTCTTTCACAGCAAACTGGTGCACGGTTCCGGTGCCAACACAACAAATACATCGCGCAATACAGCGCTCTATGCTTACTTTTCACCTGACGTACAGTACAGACCGGGGGCCAACGGCCCGCAGCGGCGGACGTTTCCGGTTATTGCAGGCATGCAAGGAGCCACCGAGCACGAAATGGTGGCAGGTTGATCTCTGTTGCCCTGTTAATTTGCAGCTCTTTACTAAGCGCCCTAGCGCAAGCACAGCCCTATAAACACCTCCCTAAAAATCTCCCATCGCACTACGGTGTCATTGGGGTAGATGTCTTAGATCACAGGGAAGGCGTTATACTAGCGCGCGTCTTCCCAAACGGTCCCGCAGAATCAGCCGGTCTTCGACCAGATGATCGTATTATTGCCATTGACGGCTACCGCATATCCTCTACCGATGCATTGAGCCGATACATTCAGAGCATCCACCCTGGTAGTCGAGCACAAGTCACCTTTCAGCGCAACGGAGAGCAAGCTAAACGCTCGGTTGAGGTCACCGATGTCGGCCATTTATACGGATTCATGCGCAGCGAGGGACCGACCCTCTTTCCAGATGCACGGCGGCATATCCAGTGGAGAGACTCCAGCAGCCAAATAGAAGATATCGTCTTAAATTGGGCCCAGACTTACGGCGCCACACCGGCGCTCGACTCGCTCAGAGAGGCACTACACAGGGAAACCGAGCGCTACGGAGCCGACGCGCGGCTGAGCGATATACATTATCTCCTCAACAATCCACTAAAAACGGCACAGGCGACTGACCACATAGCGGCTGAGTTAAAACGGACACTTACAATCGGTGACTATCTGAATCTGGCCGGGCATCATTTGGATTTGGAACCCCAAAAGCTCAAACCGCCCCCACTGCCCACTTCGCTTACAGTCGACCAGCTACTAGAATTCTTGACACATACTGCGGCACAGGTGGACAGCGCGTTTGTGCATCTCACATCCACCGAGCGCCAGCTGCTCGTGGATTCAACCCCCTTTCTCTTGGCCCACTTTGCCAAACACGGTCGCCTCGATCGAGGCACGCGGTCTGAGTACGAAGCTTGCCTAAGTGCGCTAACATTGGCTAAAAAAGTCGATTTACAGCCGTTTCTTCTGGCTGCAGCACAGTTGGAGCAGCTAGTGGCCATACTCCGTAAATCGAGCGCACTACACTATCCCCAAGAGCCATTCCAAACGCCCAACGGCTTATCTGGCCCTTTACTGTATGCCCGTGAAACGCCGCTCGGTTGGATTTTGATCGGTTCAAACAAAACCAATTTCTACGGCAGAGACGATATCTTATGTATTATTGAACTCGGCGGAGACGACGTTTATGCCATGGCTCCCCCTTCTTCAGAGAGACCGAGCGTGCGCCTGTATATCGACTATGGCGGAAATGATCACTACTTAGGAGAGAGTGGATCCGCTGTTGGCGGCATAGAGTTTGTAGTAAACTACGAAGGAAACGATCTATACACGGGCAATTCCATGGCCCAGGGATTTTCATTTTGTGGGATAGGGCTGCTTTGGGATTCTGCGGGCAACGACCAGTATATCAGCAAGCGCTTAGCGCAAGGGGCCGCTTTCTTTGGAGCAGGCCTCCTAATTGACGATGCTGGCAGTGACCTTTACGTCTTAGGACACAAGGGACAGGGACTAGGAGGTATGTTGGGATGGGGCCTGTTGGCGGACCAGAGCGGCGAAGACCTTTATTTAGCAGATCACCACGCTCCTTCTACCTATGGCGTAGAGAGAGAATTTGCAGGTTGGGCCCAAGGAGTGGGATTCGGTTTCCGCGGCCAAGGATCTGGAGGGATCGGTATACTTTACGACCGAGAAGGAAACGACCGATATCAGGCCGGCGAATTCTCACAAGGACTGGGCTATTTTTTCGCGCTGGGTGTCCTATACGACCAGGCCGGCGATGATGTCTATCGCGGCAGACGGTACGCTCAAGGCGCAAGTGCCCACCAGGCCATAGGCGTTCTATTTGACGCGCGAGGCAATGACCGCTACCGAGCCAAAACCGCATCTCAAGGAGCAGGCTGGGACGCGTCGATTGGCCTTCTACGCGACGACGAAGGCGACGACGAGTATCGCGCAGGACATTTAAGCCAGGGAGCCGCAGCGATGAACAGCTGGGGCCTGTTAGTAGACAGGCAGGGGCGAGACCGCTATGAAGCACTCAGCGGGCAGGGATTAGGGGGATCTGTGAAATACTGGGGGGGGCGCAGAGCACAAAACGTCGGCGGGTTGGTCGACATAGGCGACCAACCCGACCGTTATAACCAAGTAGAACGAAGTGATGGACACACCGCTTATAGTTTAGGCATAGGCCTCTTCTTGGATCAGTAGAGATCCGCTTGAGATCGCTATATGGGTCTCAAGATTAAAGACATCTCGCGGCCTTCCATTCTGGGGTCCTGATCAACTGCTGCGATATCTTCGACTTTGGAGGCGAGCTGATTGAGTAACTCACGTCCCTTTTCCTGATAGGCCATCTGGCGACCGCGGAACCGCACACTCACCTTAACCCGATTGCCCTTTTCAATAAATTCACGCATGTGCGACAGACGATACTCAAGATCGTGCTCTGAAATGTTGGCCCCGTTGATGCGTATGCCTTTCATCTGCACATTATGCTGTTTTTTGCGCGCCTCTTTCGCCTTTTTCTCCTTATCGTAGCGGAATTTCCCATAGTCTACAACGCGGCAAACTGGCGGCTGAGCATCGGGCGCGATCTCAACCAAATCGAGCTCGGCCTCTTCGGCAATTTCAATTGCTCTAGCGGTATCGACAACGCCTATCTGCTCACCATCGGCACCAATTAAACGCACTTGTGGAACGCGAATATCTTCATTGACGCGTGTGAAACTCTTTCCCTTTGTTGCGATAGCTTGTTTCTCCTGAACTAGAAATTTTATCCGGCTCCCCGCCCGGTTGGCGAAAGGAGCACACATAGGCAGAAAGCCACCCCGGCGCGCATGGCCCATGAGTGGCTCCCAATCCCACTGTGGTTATATCTTAAATCCACAAAAGAATATAATCAAGAAATTAATTGTGGTCCATTCTTTGCCCGAACATAAAACAGTCTCTACTTTTAATTTGAAGGCGAGATATTTACTCAAAAACAAAGGAGCGGTATGAGACGCACATTTGACGTCTACGGGGTAGGGCATGCATTAGTTGACATACAATACAAGGTGGAAGTCGAAACCCTAAATCAATTAGGCATCGAAAAAGGCGTTATGACTCTCATTGACGCCCAACGCCAACAAAATCTATTTACCCAACTCGAACGGGATCCAATCGCCTCCGCCTCAGGCGGTTCAGCCGCCAATACGATGATAGGCGTCGCCCAATTTGGCGGAAACCCTTTTTACGCCTGCCTCACTGGACGCGATCAATGGGGCGACTTTTATCAAAGCGACTTGGAGAAAGCTGGAGTCGCCACCGACCCTGCCCACAGGTCAGACGGTACGACGGGACAGTGCGTAGTCTTTATCACGCCCGATGCAGATCGAACGCTCAACACCTTTCTTGGCGTGAGTAGCGCTGTGAGCGTAGCGCAGCTTGACGACGAAAAAATTGCGGCAAGTCAGTATGTATATTTAGAGGGGTATTTGCTCAGTTCAGATAATGGCTTTGAAGCCTGTTTACAGGCCCAAGCCATGGCGCGTAGTGCAGGAACCTCCGTCGCTCTAACGCTGAGCGATCCCTTCATGGTAGCTACGTTCAAAGAGCGCTTTGTCCAACTCGTAGATAATGGAGTCGACGTACTCTTTTGCAACGAAGACGAGGCCAATACCTTCACAGATTCATCTGACAGCACACAAGCGATCCAAAATCTCGGCCAGCGCATCCCTCTAGTGTGCATAACGCGCGGAGCAAACGGCGTGCTGATCGTCCAGGACGGGCATAGCGTATCCGTACCGGCCGTGCCCGTTGAAGCCGTTGACACCAACGGCGCAGGAGATCTCTTTGCCGGCGGTTTTTTATATGGAATCACCCATGCATTGGACATCGAACAGTCAGGCAAGATAGGATCGTATGCTGCGGCACAGATCGTCGCTCAGTATGGTCCTCGCTTACAGAAAACGCTAGACAGCGTAGAAACCATTCTCGCTCAGTTTGATTAGGCGCAATGTCAGTAGATCTATCAGCTCTTATACACTGCGAGGACATCACCCTGGGTTGTTGACTCAACGACTCAGGCATTTCTCACTTGGATAACATACCAATTCATCCATGACAGAAGACTCCACTTCTCTTTCGCGCGGACAGACTAACCGCGCTATGCGGTCGTTTATTGCCGCCAGCGGACTTTGGGGCATCTGGGGCCAAACTGCTGGCATTGGCACCGCTGCTTTTACAGGTTACGCATTGCACTTAGGAGCGGATGAATCCTTCATAGCCCTCTTTACGTCTTTGGCCTATGTACTTGCACTCACGCAGATCCTAGCCCCTTTCCTCAACTCACATATCGAGCGGAAAAAGCACTTTATCGTCGGTCTTGGATCAATTGAAATACTGTTGCGCGGATGCATTGTATTTATTCCTTTCCTCTTCCCATCAGAGCATCGACTGATGGCCATGGTCTGCCTACTTGGCGCCAGCATGTTCTGCGGACACGGCGTATCCCCCTTTTATGGAACGTGGGTTGCTAATGCCGTACCTGAGAATATTCGTGCCCGTTTTACTAGTAAACAAACTATTCTCAGCACGATAACTGCCATGATCTCAGGCTTTGCAATTGGGCAATTCATCGACCTCTTTAAGGGAGGCAATGAAGACACCGGCTTCGTATGGGTTTTTACAGTTGGATCCCTCTTCGGACTCCTTGGTTATTTCAACCTGCTTCGGGCTCCATTCCCAAGAGAAGAGCACACACGGGATAGCCACCCGAAGATAGCCGATTTAGTCGAACCCTTCCGAGACGTCAACTTTCTTCGCGCCGTGCTTTTTTATGGCCTTTGGACTCTTGCTCTGGGTTTGGCCGGCCCTCTTTACAGCGTTTTTATGCTAGATGAGCTACAGATATCCTACACGGAAATCTCTATTTTCAATGCCTTTTTCATGGCAACGAGCATTGCGGGCTATCGCATATGGGCAGGACTCATCGATCGCTTTGGCAGCAAGGCCGTTTTGCAGATTATGGTCGTACCATCAACCCTTGTTCCCTTTGTATGGATCTTCAACGTACCGGACTCTTACTATTTAGTTCCTATTGCTTTGGTATTGAGCGGTATCTTCTTTTCGGGTATTGGCGTTGCAATAAGTCCTCTTGTATACAGCCTTTTACCTCAGGGTGAAAAGCGAACCCTTTATTTGGCCTCTTGGTCGGTTGCCGTAAATCTCATGGGGGCATTAGGCCCTTTTTTAGGTAGCGTATTGGCCTATCAGCTACAAGACGTACACCTAGAACTAATGGGCTTTCCCATAACCAACCTACAAATCATCTTTGCTATAAGCGCGGGGGCACGAATCGTCCCCATACTCTTGCTGCGCGGCGTTCATAACACGAAGAACACAAGTTCTCGCGAACTCATCTCTCAGATACGCCGTGGCAACCTATTGAGCTACGCATACAACGCAGCTCTATTCAACATAGCAAATAGAGAGCAAACTCGGGCGCGTGCAGCGGAAGCACTCGGAAGATCAGGCAATCCGTTAGCTATTGAGCAACTAGTGCAAGCGCTCGCAGACGCGAGCCCACGCGTCCGCCGAAGCGCTGCGCGTGCGCTGGGTGAGAGCGGATCTGATAGCGCAACAGAACCTCTGCTACGCGAATTACTCGACGGTTCATCCGATATACGCAGCGAAGCAGCCGAAGCATTGGGACGCCTCGGCAACTTGTCTAGCGTTGACCCACTAGTAAATGCGCTTGACGACAATGATCTCCGCGTGCGCATCAGCGCCATACGCGGCTTGGGCAACATACACAGTGACGAAGTGCACGAACTCTTGTTTTGGCACTTTGGCAGCAACTTTGACCCACAAACATTTCCCACCCTAGTCGATGTATTAAGCGAACGGGGCGATCGACGAATCGTGCGGCCAACGATCGCACATTTAACGCGGTTCCGCTCCTCAGCTATCCGCCTACAATTACTCAACGGCGTATGCCGTGCACTTGGAGCAGGAGACCAGTTTTATCGACTACTCTCCCAAGAAGACACGCGGCGTATCGACTCTATAGGACGTCTTCTTCGTGATTTGAGAACAGATTTAAGTAAAGGAGATGGATTGGAACAAGCGCAACGTTCCGTGCTGTCAGACCTGTGCGATAAGCTGCTCAGTGCCTATGAGGAAGACAGATCATTTGATATGCGGCAGGCTTCATCGGACATCGTTCGGACCGTGCGCGACAGCCTGTCAGGTAGATCAGAGCAGGCGTTTGAAGTCCTTTCCATATTCATTATCATTGTTGCAGTTAATGGCTTTATCAGCCAGAAAGAGGAACCTGCGTTCTCCATTGCCGAAGAAATTTTTCTCGCCGTCTGTCTTTCTCATATGGGAAAAGGTGTCGCGTCAATTCGGACATGAGCTATTGATCGGTCTGCATAGCTGCCTGAGCAGCCCGTAAACTAGTACGCGTCTTTGGTCGTTCGGGATCAAAAGATAGTGCTCGACTCAGCGCAGCAACGGATTGGCCGTAATTGGCCTGACGATAGGCCCCGCGCCCAGCATGATGATAGGCTTCTGCAATAGCTCTACGTACCGACTCATTTGATCTGAACCCTCTCAAATAGCGCAGAGCTGACGTATCTCCATCCATAGAGCAGACAACTTGCTCATACATGTGTAGCGTGGGATTCTGTGGAAATAGGGCACGCGCCTTATCTAAATGCGGCTTCAATTCACGTCCCCTATTGAGCAACATTGGACATAGACGCACATAGAGATCCTCTCTATCTAAAGCTCCTTCTTTAACTGCCAGTGCTTGTAGCATTTGTTCTATCCCTAAATCTATATCTCCCACAGATAGAGCGTGCCGGGCTTCTGTATAGTAGGCGACAGCCTCTGCTCTTCGGATATTAAACCAAGACCCCGTCAAAAGTAGACCAAGTATCGCAACCGTTCCGAATGAACTCCATTTTTGCCCCAACCAACTACGCACACGATCTCGCCCTGACAAAAAGATGAGGGCCGCTACACAGGCCATCCCAGCACTGGATAAATACAAATAACGCGAAGGTCCTGAAGGTATCGATCGGACGTATTCGGGTTGAAGCAAAAGCGGAGGGAGTAGAGAAAGAGCGATCCAGATAATAGCCGCTTCTCCTTTCCATCGACCGCAAAATCCAGCCCACAGCCCCATGCAAAGGACCCCTGCTCCAAACGCTATTTCCCCCCAGCCTATAAGGTCGGGCCGAGCCGGTATCCAAAACGAAGAAAACAGCAAACGTCCCCAGAAGAACAGGTAATTCTCCGCCATCATCCCAAAGTCGAAACCGCGCGCAGCGATTACATTTTGCGGAGCGACGCTATAAAACGTCTTGATTGCCAACACGGATAAGAACGACACCGTCACCATGACGCTTAGGAACGACAGGATTTCTTTGCGCAATGCGCGCTTTTTATAGGCGATATAAAGAGCAAAGGGCACAATCACCACAGTTGATATATGAGATGCGATACCCAACATCAGAAACAGCAGCGCCCTCAAAGCGGGTCCGCGCTTACCCTCATCTACATATCGAACAAACGACGTTAAGTATAGACAGGAGCAGATCAGAGTGAGCGAATAGCAGTGAGCAGATATCCATTGAACCGCTTGAAAGGGGGCACACAAGCAGATAAACAAGACACCAGCTAGCTGGGCTCCGTCCCACTCTCGACACGCGCGCCAGGTGCTCAGGGCCAATACCCAGGCTGCAACCGCATGCAGCACAACGCCAGCCCAGTGAAATAGACGCGGATCATTCCCCCAGGTGGCATACTGAAGCAGCAGCAGTAGTTCAAAGAAGGGACGCCCGGGCATCCGCTTTTCGGCAGAAAAGAAATAGGAGGGATTGCGTAGACTTTCTTCGCTATCTGAAAAGTAATCTGCATCGTGCGTGTCGAGCAGATGCTCTCCCACGGGTGCATATAAAACCGCAGCCAAAGCGCACAGCACGAGGGCATAAATCGGCCAAGACATCCTGAACACAGTCGACCGTTCACTGCGAATTGTGAGCACGGACACCCCGCTCAGAGATCTCCCCGATGTTCCCAGCGAATACGCGCAAGTTCGCTGAGGTTGCGCATCATGCCCGTAACGGGATTAAAACGGCTATCTGGATCGAATGTCCACTTTACGGGAATTCGCTCAATGAGGTATCCCAACTTACTTGCCAATAAGAGGATTTCGACGTCGAACATATATCCTTCGACCTTTTGCCGAGTGAAAAGGTCGCGCATCACTTCTGCGCGAAAAAACTTGAACCCGCACTGCGTGTCGTCGTACCCACGTAATCCCATGAGCATTTGCAATCCTCTGCGAAATACTATAGAACCCGTCTCTCTATACCACTTTCGCTCGCGCGCAATTTCACTTTCCCCGAGCGTTCGGTCGCCAATTACTCCACAGGCTCCATTTCCCAGCAATTCCATAGCGTGGTAGAGTGCAGTGATGTCTGTTTTATAGTCTGCATCCATAAAACCAATAAATTGCCCTTTTGCCTCTCCCAATCCATGTCGTATCGAATAACCCTTACCGCGATTTTTTCCGTTGAGAACACACCGTACCTGCGGATAATCGCGCGCGACTTCCGCAATTTGCGCAACGGTCGCATCTTCGCTTCCATCATCAACGGGGATTAGCTCATATTGCCACGAGTGCTGTTGCAAAAACTCGATGGATTTTTCCAGCGTGAATGCAATGCGGGTTTCTTCGTTATATGCGGGTATTATAACACTGATATCCATACGTTCTCCGTTGCGAAAAGATACCGCCTCCCTTATCAACGGTCAACCAACTTGACACAAGTTAAGAGAGGGTTATATTGCCGATGCTCTCACACCTAACCCGTAGAATTTCATGAACTATACACCGCGCGTTGATGCGACAGAGTTGGTGGACGTCTGCAGTGCCATCTTAGCCCAAGAGGGCGTACCTGTAGCAGATGCAAAGTTCGTTGCTAGCACGCTTGTCGAAGCAGATTTAAAAGGCATTCATAGTCACGGCATTCTGCGCTTAAAGCGCTACGTGCGAGAACTACGCACGCGTGTTACCAACCCGACACCGCACATCAGCGTTTCAGAAGAAGGTCCTGCCATTGCCCGCGTGGACGGCGACGGTGCACTGGGACCGCTCGTGGGACGCCTTGCCATGCAAACGTGTATTGAAAAAGCGTGGCAGGCGGGTTCGGCTACCGTCACTGCATTCCGCTCTCGCCATTTCGGCACAGCGGGATACTATGCGCTGATGGCCCGGGATGCAAACCTAATTGGAATTAGCATGACCGTTGCGAGCCCTCGCTTAGCACCCACGGGTGGCACACAGCCTCTGTTTGGAAACAACCCGCTCGCGTTAGCCGTTCCCGGAGATCAGGCATTTCCCCTGTTAATCGACTTCGCATCTGGACGAACGGGAGCGGGCAGGTTGGAGTTGGCAGTGACCAAGGGCGAATCGATTCCGAGCGGACTGGCACGCGACCTAGAAGGCAATGACACAACCGATCCCCAAGTCGGCCTTAAAGGCAGCATTATTCCCATTGCAGAGCACAAGGGCTACGGACTCACGATGTTCATTGAGATCCTAGCCGGGCTCCTTGGCGGAGCTCCCTATTTTGGCATTGCACGCGAGGACGTTGAGCGCCACATGCACGACAAGGGCATTGGACACTTTTTTATGGCGATTGACCCCGGTCAGTTTATGCCGATTGATCAGTTTAAAGCCTCCGTCAACCGCATGGTGCAAGGCATAAAAAGTTCTCCTCAGGCCTCTGGAACAGAAGAGATCTTGGTCCCCGGAGAGCTCGAACATAGAAAGCGCGAGGCAAGTCTCCGAGACGGTATCCCCCTAGCCCAAGCTACCGTAGATATACTGCGTGACTTGGCAAGCGAGTGCGGCAGAGAAATTCGGACAAAGTAAATATCATGGCTGACGAAACCATATTCAGTAAAATTATCCGGCGAGAAATTCCAGCCGACATCGTTTATGAGGACGAACAGGCTCTTGCCTTCCGCGACGTTAGCCCCCAAGCACCGACCCATATCCTCGTGATTCCAAAGGAACCGTTAGAGAGCGTGGCAGACGCACGAGAACAGGACGCAGCCCTGTTAGGCCATCTTATGGTAGTTGCGCGTAGGGTTGCATGCGATGAAGAGATTCTTGAAGACGGCTTTAGGCTCGTAGTCAATACGGGCAAAGACGGAGGACAAACGGTTCCCCATTTGCACGTACACATCCTGGGCGGACGTCCACTTTCTTGGCCACCAGGATAAAGTGATGAGATCTTTATTTATGCTACCAGAAGATTCGAACTAATACATATAAAAAGGGGCCCTCCAAAATATTAGAGGGCCCCTTTTTATATTACAGAATGAATTTTACTGTGTCTGTATATCCACGAAACCGTTCGCACCACCGGGAACGGATCCTTTGATAAAAAGTAGATTGCGCTCACTATCAATTCGCACAATGTTTAGCCCTTTAGTGGATACCTTTTCGTTGCCCATCTGTCCGGACATTTTCTTACCCTTCCAAACCTTACCCGGCGTAGTGCCCTGACCAATTGAACCACCGTGACGGACCCGGTCAGGCGTGCCGTGCGTGCTGTTCTTCCCTCTGAAGCCATACCGTTTCACAACACCGGCAAATCCCTTACCCTTAGACCGACCCGTTACCTTGACCTGTTGACCGACTTCAAACTGACTGACGTCAAGAACCTGGCCAACTTCAAAATCGCCCTCCATCTGACGAAATTCTCGCAGGACACGATGGGGCACAACGCCCGCCTTGGAAAAGTGACCGGTCTCTGGCTTGTTCACTTTTCGAGCAGGAATTTCTTCAAAAGCCAACTGCAGCGCGTCGTAGCCATTGTCATCCTGCGAACGAACCTGCACTATTGGGCAGGGTCCGGCCGCCACTACCGTGACCGGAACAAGCTCTTCTTTATCGTTGTAAACCTGGGTCATACCCAGTTTTTTTCCTATCAGGGCGCTCATATGGCAGACTCCTAACCCGAACTTAATTACATTTTCATATAATAAATAGACTTTAAATGTAGACTATTTCTTCTTTTTGGGCAATACCCTAGACAAACTATGTTGAGAGAATTTAAGATGGATAAATTGATAACGGTCTGGCGCAGCGGTGCCGTTGGAGACTTTGTGCTCACGCTCCCCGCTTTAACGGCTCTTAGAAAATTTGGACAGGGCACTCCCATCCGGGTCGTTGCACAACCAGCGACGAGCCCCCTTTTCGAAGCCGACGTTTCTATCAACAGTAATTCGAATGACCTAGCCCCACTTTACTCACCAGATCTACTCCCCCATCCATTTTTTGATCAGTCTTCTTTACTCTTGGTGTATGGCAAGCCCGAAGGGCCACTTTTTGAAAAAGCCCGCATGCACTTGGGTGATCAAGCCCTATTCTGGGATCCCGTGCCACCTCAAGAGAGCAGAGACCATATCACAGATCACTTGCTGAAACCGCTCGAGAACCTGATCGACCTACACGAAGTCGACCGACGACCTGCGATCAGGCTACAGCCAAGTGAACTAGTAGAGGCTCGCGAACCTCATCCCATTCCGATTGTCTTGGTCCATCCAGGAAGCAGTTCACCAACAAAGTCTTGGCCCTTAGAAAAATTTGTCCAATGGGCCAGACAACTGAGCAAAGAAGGAATCGATGTGGGCTTTATTCGCGGCCCAGTCGAGAGAGAACGCGGTGTGGAACTGCCCAATGACCTATTCTCTTTCTCTCCCCCTAATTTGCGAACACTAGCAGCGACTCTAGCACAAACGCAGCTTTTTGTAGGCAACGACTCAGGACCTAGTCACATAGCTGCGGCCGTTGGGACGACTACGCTGAGTCTATTTGGGCCGACAGATCCGGCCATATGGTCGCCTCGACGAGAAACGAGTCGTTGGATAGTCGCTCCGCAGGGAAATTTGCAAGAGCTGTCGGTAGAGCGTGTGCTGGAAGCAACAATGCATATGCTAGCATCGACTCGATAGCTGAGATGCCGAGTATCCCGACCCGACTTCTGAGAAGATGGCATGCGGCAAGGGCCTTCGTCTACAGGGTCAGCAAGCAAAATCAGTCTACCGCTTCTATAATCTCTATCATTACCTTAGCCTTGCCGGATTTCACCATCTCTAGCTCCAGGGCCGCGGCAAACGACAAGTCTATAATACGACCTTCTATGAAAGGACCCCGGTCGTTTACCTTTAATTCTACCCACCGTCCATTTTCTAAGTGCGTGACGCGCACCCGCGTTCCAAGGGGCAAGACGCGATGAGCAGCCGTCAACTTGTACATATTAAACGTTTCGCCGTTGGCCGTTTTGCGTCCGTGAAACTTCTTCCCGTAGTACGAAGCAACGCCTATTTGGTAGGCCTTGCTGGTATTAATCTTTTTTGTATCAACCGGATGTGCCGTCTTGCGAGGAGCAATAACGGGCGAGGGTATAGGAGGATTGACAGAGCGAGCGGACAATTTTGTAGTGGACTCCCCAGGAGAGGGCGCTGAACCGCTGCGATAGATAGGCTGAGAAACGCAAGCGCAGCAAAGAGCAACGAGTACGATCCAACTCCAATGCCGCATCTAGTTTCCTTCCCTGTCTACCTTTTCGCTAAGCTACGTATGCAGCGGGCCAATGAGTTGACTGACTTCCTGTATGCCGCATTCATCTCCGTAGCAACGAATACCCTCGACGATTTTAACACCGACATTGAAATTGACAAAGCTAGCGGTTCCTACCTGAACAGTCGATGCACCGACAATAAAGAATTCCACTGAGTCCTGAGCCATGCAGATGCTGCCCAAACCTACCAGTGGGATACCCATGGCCAGCGCGACGGCATACGCAAAAAAGGCGTGACGCCAGAATTCATTTTTAAGTCTACAAACCGTTCTGGCAGAGCCTGCCCTACGATATGAGGTGCCGCGAGGCAAGCGAGATAAAAATCTTCTACAACTTCTTTATTGGCCAATATGCAGACCGTTTCGTTTATCACATGCCCTCGTCTATGATTGGCGATGCCACACCACGCGTTGTGTCTACAACGGCCGAGGCCAGAGGTAAGAAGGGAACAGTTAATTCAACCCATACTTTTATTTCTCTACCGTCGGCCCGCAGTCCCGGATAAAACTGATAGGCATAGGCCGCATCAACAGCCGCCTGTGCATAGGGCTCCTCTCCCTTAAAAACATCAACACGCTCGGCCTGACCCTGTTTGTCTATCAGCACGTCTACCAGCACTGTAATTGAATCACTAGAATCTTTTGCTGGTGGAATAGGCGCCACAGCGGTTCGCACGAGCGGTGCATCCCCCAGCGACATATCTCGCACTCCCCAGCGCAGATCATCGCCCGCAGCGACCAGTCCCAGCTCTTCTAGCTGTTTTATCTCAAGCGTCTCTCCATCACCCAGCGTCGGGTATTGCTCACGCGCATATCGAATCTGTGGATTTCCAGCATCGCGACGGAGCAGATGCTGCAGATAAACGTTAGCCGAATCCTCTTTAGCCTCGGCAATAAAAGCATCATATAGACGGTAATAAGCATGTAAATAATTGGGATCAAATTCCAGCGTCTGGCGATACAGTTCGATCGCTTCCGGGAAAAACCCCTCTTCCCAAGATAAATTACCTAGCAGATAGAGCGCACGCGGATTCTTCAACTGCTCTTCCAAACTGCGCTCGTAATAAGAACGGGCACCCTGTTCATCGCCGTGCCGCTGGGCGCGCAGAGCAAGCCCCATATACTTTCGCGCCTTCGACACCGAGTCGAGCGTATCGGGTTCAAGTGCGAGGAGTGCAATCTCCTCACCGGGTTTTAACACACCCCCGATTCCCTTCAAGCTCCGCTGCAATTTGGCAATCGTTCCTCCACTCCGAGCTTCTCTGCGCTGCAGTGCAAGCTCACCGTATTCAGTCTCTGCAAACTCCTCTTCTAAACGCAGGTAGCGCTTTTCCGCTTCAAGCGTGTCTCCGCGCAGGTTTTCAAACGCAACCGCACTGACGTAAAGAGCCTGTGCGCCTACAGGAGACCCCCTGTATTGAGAGGCTAGACTGTCTAAGAGCGGCACGTAATTTGCCAGTGCCTGAGAATCTTTTAACCGGACAGCCTCAATCTCAGAAAAGGCTACTGAGGCACGCTCAATATCGGTAATCAATAGTTCTTGCCCGAGCAACGCCCTTGCCTCGTTGGCGTGGACTGAAGCTGGAAAATCTATTATAATTCGATCCAAATAAGGCCGCGCGGCAGCTTCGTCGCTTTCCATTTCCCGATGGATCCAAGCAATGCTGTATAGAGCGCGTGGCAACTGCTCTGACGTTGGGAAGCGGCGAATAATCTCTCCGTAATAGGCCAGAGAAGAATCGGTTTGTCCAATGAAGTCTCGGTACAACTCTGCAATGGTAAACAGATCATCCAACACCTCGAGGCTTTTTGAAACAACAATCTCACTCTGCTCGGAGTCTTCTGACTCGTCTTCTCCTTCACGCCCATCTGGAAGCTGCCAGCCATCGTTCCGTACAATCGGCCCCGAGACGACATCAAGCGAGTCCGCTGCGAGAGAATCTGCCCGATGAACCTGCCCTTGTAGACTTTGCAGACGCGTGAGATACCCCTGCATAGTTTGCGCCAATCGAGCTCCTTGAGAGCCAGATTTTTCTCTGTTGGTTTCTTCAAAATAATCGCGCGCAAGCTCAATGTCGCCGCGATCCTGCAGGTAAAGCAAACCCGTTTTGTACAACGCCATTGCCGAAGCTGGGCTGAGTGGAAAGTCATCGCGGACCTGCTCGTATTCCACTAAAGCTCGCTCCGAGTCCCTTGCTTGCTGGTAGTGAGCACCAATCAGCAGGCGCGTACGTCCTTCATAAGCGCGAAAGCCCCCATCGCCTAGCAAATCCTCGTATACGGTAAGCGCGCCCTCAACGTCACCAAGAAGATAGCGCACTCGGCCTCCGTTGAGCAGAGCCTTATATTTTTGATCGCGATCCGGCCCTTCGCGAAGCGCTTCTCGAAAGGCCTGTTCGGCATCTTGATAACGAGTCGAATCTTCCAGAGCGAGCAGTGCAGACCCGAGATTAAGCCACAAACCAGCGCGGATTTCAGCCCTGGGAAATGCATCTAAGGCAGACTGGTATTCCTGCACTGCAGCGATATAATCCTCATTCTGAAAGGCAATTTCGCCCAAACGCAACCCAGCTAGAGCAGCGATCTCTTCTTCAGCCTCTTCAAAGAGCGTTCTATACAGCTGCTGTGCTTGGTCGTATACGCGCTGTTTTTCCATGCACAGTGCACGCCAATAACGCGCTCTATTAAAGTAATCACTGGAGGGGAAGTTGATTTCTAGATCGCGGAAAGATTGAACAGCGCGCAGATATTCTCCCCGCCAGTAGAAAGAGCGACCCATGAGAAACATCGCATCATCAACCAGTTCGCTCTCCTTGTAATCTTCAAGAACGCGGGAAGCTTTGCGCGCGGCCTGGTCATACAGTTGATCGGCTTTTTGTGGCCGCGGAACTTGAAATGCTTCGGTTGCCCCTTCTTCTAACTCCCAGCTAGCGTGCTGCTCCTCGTGTACTCGACGCTCTTTCTCCGCCTGACGAAAGTATTTCTGTGCATTGTAAAATGTGTTGAAATAAACGCAACCCGACGAGCCGGCCAGCACTATAAGTATGAGCGAATAAAGGCGCATTCAGCTTAGGAGTCGACGTGATAATCTTGCAGTGCACTCACGTCAAGGCCAGACCGCAGCAGCGCCGCAATGCCTTCGGCTGCTGCACGCGCACCGGCAAGCGTCGTTGTATAGGGCACATTATTCATGACAGCCGTACGCCGTACGACAAAATCATCGTACTGCGAAGGCTCGTCCAGCGGGGTGTTTATGACCAATGCGATGTCTCGGTTCCGTATAGCATCTTCGACGTGTGGACGACCTTCATGCACTTTTCGGATAGATTCTGCTTCTACACCATTCTCTGTAAGGAAATCCCGTGTCCCCTGCGTTGCAACAATGGAGAAACCCGATTCTACTAAGCGCTGAGCAACGGGCACAATCGATGGCTTATCCCTGTCGGCAACGCTGATGAATACGCGACCAGTCGCGGGTAAGACGGCATTTGCTCCCATCTGTGCCTTGAGGAAAGCCGTACCAAAATCGTGGCCAATGCCCATGACTTCCCCCGTTGACTTCATTTCTGGACCCAGCACGCTGTCTGCTCCGGGGAACTTAATGAAAGGCAGGACGGCTTCCTTAACCGAAACGTGTTCGGGCACAATCTCATCTCGTATTCCCTGCTCTTCCAAGCTCATTCCAACCATAACGCGCGCGGCAATCTTTGCAAGCGGCCGACCAATGGCCTTACTCACGAAGGGCACCGTCCGCGAGGCACGTGGGTTGACTTCAAGCACGTAGACTTGCCCGTCGTGGATAGCATATTGAACGTTCATGAGCCCGACGACGTTCAGCGCGCGGGCCAGCGCGTGCGTGTGGTCGCGTAAATACTGGAGATTTTCTGGCGTGATGCTGTAAGGAGGCAACACACAGGCGCTGTCTCCAGAGTGGACACCGGCATGCTCTATATGCTGCATGATGCCGCCGATTACGACGTCTTTACCGTCCGAAACTGCATCGACATCAAATTCTTCAGCACCTTCCAAGTAACGGTCGATTAGCACAGGCCTTTCCGGAGAAAGGTCAATGGCCTGCAGCATGTAGCTCTCCAGACTTGGCGCGTCGTATACGATGACCATAGCCCGTCCACCCAAGACGTAAGACGGTCGCACCAATACGGGATATCCGATGCGCTCCGCCACCTCTTTGGCTTCTGGGAAACTGCTCGCCATACCGTTTTCAGGCTGGCGAATATCCAGTTCGTCCAGAAGGTTCCCAAAGCGTTCTCTGTCTTCGGCAAGGTCTATACTAGCCGGCGTCGTCCCCACGATTGGCACGCCCTCCCGCTCCAACTCAGCGGCTAGGTTGAGTGGAGTCTGCCCCCCAAACTGCACAATCACTCCGTTTGGTTTCTCTCTTTCTACGATGTGCAAGACATCCTCAACTGTAAGGGGTTCAAAGTAGAGCTTGTTGGCCGTGTCATAATCCGTGCTGACTGTTTCGGGATTACTGTTGACCATAATGGTTTCGAAGCCATCTTCACGCAGAGCAAAGCAAGCGTGAACACAGCAATAATCAAATTCGATGCCCTGACCGATCCGATTAGGACCACCGCCCAAAATCATGATCTTCTTTTTTTCCGTCCGTTCTACTTCATCTTCGCGATCGTATGCCGAATAGTGATAAGGCGTGTAGGCGGCAAACTCCGCAGCGCAGGTATCGACGGTCTTGTAAACGGGCAATATGCTCGATGCGTGACGCTGACCCCGCACAGCACCTTCTTCAATTCCGAGTATGTGTGCTATCTGGCGATCGCTAAACCCCCACTCTTTAGCGCGACGTAAAAGATCAACTCGATCCAGGCCACCAGCCGATCGCAGTTCTTCTTCGCATTCAATGAGTTGCAGAAGATGGTCTAAAAACCACGGATCGATACCCGTCAGCTGGTAGAGTTGATCAATCGAATACCCCTTTTCCATAGCCAGCTTTAGATAGAAAATGCGCTGTGAATTAGGCATGAGAAGCTTTTCTCTTAGCGCCTTATCGCTCACCTTGTCCGGTGAAAAATCCTTTCCATCTGAGCCCCACCCAGCCCGGCCCACCTCGAGAGACCGCAGCCCTTTCTGCAGAGACTCCTTAAATGTCCGGCCGATGGACATGGTCTCACCGACCGAGCGCATTTGCGTATCAAGAGCGTCGGGGGTATTCGGGAATTTTTCAAACGTAAAGCGAGGTATTTTTGTCACGACATAGTCTATTGTCGGCTCAAAAGAAGCGGGCGTCTCTCGGGTAATATCGTTGGGTATTTCATCAAGGCTGTATCCAACTGCCAGCTTGGCAGCAATCTTCGCGATGGGAAATCCCGTGGCCTTTGATGCCAATGCCGAGGATCGCGAAACCCGCGGGTTCATTTCAATCACGGTCATCCGCCCGTCCGTTGGATTGACAGCGAACTGGATGTTGGAACCGCCCGTATCAACGCCAATTTCGCGAATAACTCGGATTGCCGCATCGCGCATGACCTGATACTCCCTATCAGACAGCGTTTGCGCTGGAGCGACGGTCAAACTGTCGCCCGTGTGAACACCCATGGGATCAAAATTCTCAATCGAACATATGATGACCACGTTATCGGCGTGATCCCGCATCACCTCTAGCTCATACTCTTTCCACCCCAGAACCGACTCTTCAATCAGCACTTCGTTAGTCGGACTTAAATCGAGGCCGTGCGATACGATCCGCTCGAACTCCTCAGCGTTGTATGCTATTCCCCCTCCACTTCCACCCATCGTAAATGAAGGACGAATAATTGTCGGATAGCCTAAATCCGCCTGATGAAGCAACGCCTTTTCCAGGGAGTGAACAAAGAAACCGCGAGGCATATCGAGACCAGCACGGTCCATAGCTTCCTTAAACAGTTCCCGATCCTCTGCCGTCTTTATAGCATCTAATTTAGCTCCGATTAACTCGACGCCGAACTCGTCGAGCACGCCCTTTTCAGCCAGCGCGACCGCCGTATTAAGCGCAGTTTGTCCTCCCAGCGTTGGCAACAAAGCCTGGGGGCGCTCCTCGACAATAATTTTTGCGCATATTTCTGGCGTGATGGGCTCTACATACGTGCGATCGGCCATCTCTGGATCCGTCATGATTGTCGCAGGATTGCTGTTGACCAACACGATTTCGTAGCCCTCCTCGCGCAGGGCCTTACAGGCTTGCGTCCCAGAGTAATCGAATTCACAGGCCTGGCCTATCACTATGGGGCCAGACCCAATCAGCATGATCTTATTTATATCTGTGCGCTTAGGCATGCGTATATCGTCTTTACTGAACGGTTGAGAGCACACACAAAAACAGAGATGCGCTGGAGCACATCTCCTCTTTCATGGAACTCCGATTTACAAGATATATAGGGGGGCGAAGAGACGAGCATGTCCGTGCACTTCGCCAAGCCATTAGGGACTCGGTTTGATACCCAAATAGATGAGCAACACAATCAGAGCCACTGTAGCAGCATACCCCCACTTGAGAAAGAGCACGCGATGCTCTTCCCAGTTGCGAACCTTTTTTACGCGCCCGGCTGGCTCTTGACTACCATCTCCCTGAAAGCGTTGCGCGTCAATTAATCGCACAAGATCAGGATCGTATTCGGCAATCGCCTTAAGAATCAACCGCTTACGCCGTGCGACCTTCTCAGCAAAGACCTCTTGAGTCTCACCACTAACACCCGAAGTACCAGCTACTGCCGCATCCCCCTGACTATCGAGAGCGTGATCTGCAATCAGAATGCACGCCTTCTCGCGCGCCAGCTCTTCGGTCAGTGTTCCTATGGATTCTCGATCTTTTACATTCGACTGCAAGACGGAGAAACAGGTGTCGATAAAGCGCTTGAAATCCGAGCGAATCTCTTTATCTGAGAGACCCCTTAAATAGGATTCCTCAATCACTTCTTCTATGGCTTCTTTCACGCGAGACATGTTTCGCTCTCTGCCCTAGATATACCTATGTACAACAAAGACTTAGGTATATATTTATGTCGGATATAACGTGTAACGTAACGCCCACAAAAAACCACACAATACAGTACGGTATTGCCTAACCTGTGTCAAGTAAAACCCCGCTAAGAACGGGACAGTTCAGCTAGAGCGGTTGGCACTTCGGTCAGAAGGTCTCCCGCCATCAGACTCCATTCGCTTAACCGATCTCTGGCGCGGTCGCCGGCCAAACCGTGTAGGTATACAGCCAAGCTAGCGGCCCAGACAGCAGGCATATCCTGTGCCCAAAATCCCGCAATAAGTCCCGTGAGCACGTCGCCCGATCCCGCCGTGGCCATACCGGCGTTACCCGTCGAATTGATCATAACCGAACCGTCCGGAGATGCAATGACAGAAGGCGCTCCTTTTAGGACGAGGACGACTCCGTTTTCAACTGCATAAGTGCGACTCAGTTCAATCGGGCTGACGAGAATATCTTCCCTTGAATAACCGCTCAACCGAGCGAACTCACCTACGTGAGGCGTTAAGATGGTTTCCTCCGAACGCGTTGTAAATAGATCATGGCATCCGGCACAGGCATTGAGACCGTCTGCATCCACGACCAGAGGAGAACGGCAGCGTTTTGCAATCCGACGAACGAATTCGGCCGTCTCTCGATGTCGACCCAGTCCGGGGCCCAAAGCCAAAACATCCACCTGTTCACACAGCAGTTCAACCTGACCAAGCGCACGCAGAGACAGGCAGCGATGGCGACGCACTTCGGGAAGAGGCAGCGTCATGACTTCGGTCAATTTAACTTCCAGAATGTCATTGAGGCTCTCCGGTATGCCCAGGGAGACGCGTCCAGTGCCCGCACGCAATGCCGCCTCGGCTGTCAGCGCTGCGGCACCCGTCATACCGACTGAGCCAGCAACTACGGCCACGGTACCGCAGCTTCCCTTATGCACGTCTCCTGACCGTCTTGGCAACAGTGAATTCATTGCGTCGCGGTCCAGCAGGCGAGCCACTGGCTGAACATCTTCCAGCGCGGGCTCAGCAAAGCCGATATCAACCAGATGCAATGCGCCGCAGCACGCCTTACCGGGAAAAAATAGATGGCCGACTTTGGGCAGCCCAAACGTGACGGTTACCATCGCACGCACGCTTTTGCCAGGCGTCACACCCGTGTCGGCTTCTACGCCTGAGGGGATATCGACGGCCATCACTGGACGACCCGAATCGTTGATTCTGTCAATTATCAGCGCGGCGATGTCGCGGGGCGCACCGCGTAGCCCAATGCCCAGCAATGCGTCAACTACGAGATCGCATTCCACGACTGAGCGGTCTAGCGCCTCGAATGAACAGTCGGACAATTCATTTACCGGCACGCCAGCCTGCTCTGTATCGAATAAATGATCTGCAGCATCTCCACCAACGGCTGCCCGCTCAGTAGCTAAGAACAGATCCACCTGAGCAGCATTCTGATGCAGCAAGCGCGCAACGACATATCCATCACCCCCGTTATTTCCCTTGCCACAAACTACGACCACCCGAAGACCAGCTAGACCGTCCCAGCGCGCAGCAATCGCCTCTACAACTGCCCTACCGGCACGCTCCATCAGTTCACGGCCAGCAGTTCCAAATTCGCAGATCGTTCTTTGATCGACCTCATACATCTGTCGGCTATTGACGACTTTTACGAGTTCCAAAGCGCGCGCTCAACTTTCCCAAGGACGAATTATTTCGCGGAGTGAACGCTCTTCTTCTCCTCCCCAAGACTCACCCGTGTATTCCATCAACATGCCTCGTAGATACGTGTTAAACCATAAGGACCAGGCGACGAAAAGGCCACAGAAAAATCCGATTCCACTAACCGCGCCCAGCGCCAAAAAAAGAAGAAATACAATGCCTCCCTTTAACGAAAATCCAGGGTGAGTGACCGCAAGCAGCAGGCTCTGACGCAGCGTCTGCCAAACGCCGGTGTCCTGCGTAACTAAGAGAGGTAGACAGTAAAGTCCTACCAGACCTGTAGCAACGACCAGCCATCCCATAAGTGCCGCGAGAAAAAGTCCAAACAATCCGGCAAAGTCAACGTAAAAAGCAGCATTCAGAATAAGCGCTACGCTAGCAACTACCAAGATTAACTGCAATATTTGCGCGCGAATAAACTGAGCTTTGAGTAAAGACCAGGCCTCTTTTAGATGCACCTCACGACGACGCACCCAAGATGCACCAACCCAGTAAACAATGAGCGATGGAGGAGAAAGAAATGCGGCAATCAGCGCTACTAAGATGCCGCCCACTGAGGACCATGTTCCAGCAGAAAGTCCAGTCTGTAAAATCAAGTGTGCAAGGAACACGTAGGGAATATTAATCAGACTCCAGAGAAGATTACATAACACAACGCCGCCTAGGTGGTCGTAAAATAACCAGAGAAAACGTCGGGTCATTGGAACTCTGCCATCATATGCCACGCAGCATAAATTCGGCGTAAGTTCGAGCAGTCAAAGCAACGTCGCGAATCCGCACGCGTTCGTCGTTGCCATGAGCATTTTCACCCTTTACTCCATAGCCTATACCGGGTAACCCACCATCAACCACAAAGTAGTGCAGATCGGTAAAACCCGCAGTGATGCGAAAGCCTGCAGTGCGCCTTCGGATGCTGCGCACTGCGCCCGCAAAAGACTGACATAAGGGATGCTTCACGTCAACGGTGCAGGGCTCAATACGCAGCGGAGCACCAATCGTGCACGAAGCAGGTTTTTGATCATCGGCTAGCGACGCGAGCGTAGTTCGCAGTTCTTTTTCCACTACCGCAATCTGCTCACCGGGCACAAGGCGTCGATCGAGAGAGAAAATAGCCTTTGCTGGGACCGTATTTATTTTATCGCCTGCACCACCGGCAAATACCCCGCCGACGTTAAGCGTCGGATTGCGCTCCGTTCCGTTTAAATCTCGATAGCGCCGCTGTAGAGAGACCAGCCCCCTTTTATAGTGATCCAGCCCTGTTGAAATAGCGGCCATTGCCTCAAAGGCGTTGACGCCGTCTTGCGGCCGCGAAGCATGAGCAGGCTTACCCTCTACGTCAACCCGCAACCAGAGCACGCCGTTGTGCCCACACCCCACATAAGAACCTGCAGCGCCTTCGCATACAACGGCGAAGTCAGCCTTACATAACCCTTCTCTCACTACATAGCCCGCACCCAGCTGGCCGCCCGTTTCCTCATCAGCAGTAAAGGAGCATTCTATGTTGAAGGCAGGCTGACTCCCACTCTCGCGCAGCGCACGAACTGCCATGAGCAGAGCCGCAATCGATCCCTTCATATCGCCCGATCCTCGCCCGTAAACAGCGCCTCCAGAGACCCCCGGGGTAAATGCATCACCAAAACGCCAGGCACCCGAAACTGGCACCACGTCGTAGTGTGCGTTGAAGTGTACAGTTTTTTCCGCACCTACGTCCCATCGAGCAATCAAATTATAGCGCGGATACTCTGCGGATCCCAAGAGCGCACGTACTTCCGCATCTGGCACTTGATATATATCGACCACGAGCCCCGCTTCTCGGCTCTGAGCAGACAACAAGTCGACCATTTCTCGATAACCCTCACCCGGAGGATTTACCGTGGGCACGCGCACCATATCTTGCAACATCTCCAACAGACCTGCTTCATTTTCCTCAATAAAACTGTGTTCACTACGTGCCATGCTCATTCCTCTGATACCCGCCCACGGGCGCGAATTTCAGTGGAAGATAGGTCCATGCGAAATGCGCTCTCGGGAATAGAGGAAAAAAGAGAGCGTACGGACGCCGGGACCGCCACGTCATCAAGCGTGCGATAAGTTCCTTCCATACTGCGCCCTGCAACCCAAAAATGCACGCCGCGATCGCGTAGCGACTCAAGCGACTGCTCCATTCCCTCTACTCCTCCTTCATAGTATTTCTCATCAACTAAGCGCACTGCCGTATCGCACCCGATGGCAAAATGCGGTGCATCAAAGTGAGCCGCCTTGCCGAAAAATGTGGGTTCGCGGGTAAGACAAACAGTAAAGCGACCGCACACGCCCTTCATGCGCGCATTGAGATCAGATCGCTCGAGCGGAGGTTTGTCTACGTTCTGCACAGAAATCTCCAGGGTAACTGGACGGCCGCTCAGCGCACTAGCCGCTGCAGCGAGCTTACAATGTCCTTCATGGAGTGGATTAAACGAACCCGGATAAAGTAACCGCCCCGAGCGTTCGACATCGACTGAGACAGCACCCGTATCAGCGATCTCAACAAGGTCAATTGCGTCAGAAAGCAGAAGATCAAGCGGGTCGTTTAAAGCTATTTCCTCGTTCTGCTCTTCGGCCCACGAGGGCAGTACGGCATCAAAATAAACGTCAAAAGCTTTAGCGATATGACAGAGTGCCCAACGACTTGCGACCTGTTCTTGCTCCGTCCTGTCCGCTATTCTCCCGTGAAAAGAAAGCGCGTAAATATCGCAGCGTTCATCAGTCCGCAGCGCAAAATAGACGCGATCTGCCCCTCGGCGCTCCCGGCCCGTAGTCAGTGCTGCGGTAAGCCCTACCCCGAAAAACGGCACGGTGCGCGTTCCGTGGCGACGAGCCCTTTGATAGGCAACAAAAGCCATGTTTCGCGCCGTATTTTTTGTAACCCTATGGGGGCCTGGATGCCGCAGGTAATCCGCTAGCGCGGGAGCAGCATAGGGGATTTGTGCCTCTAATAAGCAGCGCGAAGCTCCAGGATGATCAAACAGCCAATTTAGAAGAGCGGAACCTCCGCCGGTAACGGCCAGAGATAAGTTGGCCTCTCTCTGGACGATTTCTTCAACCGCGTTCCAAATGGCTCGATTAATCATGCTATCCTAACAAGAAATCCATGGCCCCACGCACACCCCAAGCCGTGAGAAAGAGACCACTAGCCAAGTTGAGCAAGAGTAACCCCATTCCCATCCGCAGCGGTTTAGGCAAGAAGGTTCGATCCGTCCAAACCATGAGCAAACACCACATCCCGCAGGTTAGCACTCCGCCAAAGATAGCGGCGGGCGTAACGATCTGTACCGGATTTCCCCCGGACCACATAATTGCAATACCGCCAAGGCCGCAATAGGTAACGACCAACGGACGCAGCGAGCCAATAGACATGGAGCGCACTTTCTGCGATATGGGCCGGAAACATTCATGAGTCGTTCGCACATAGAGCTCGTATGCAGCCATGATCGTGCCAAAAAATGCGGTAAAGACGCCAAACTGATACAGGTAGAGTAGCGCAGGATGCAGGCGCACAAGAAAGCTGGCCTGCACTGAGAGGAGCTGCGCATCGTCTGGAACGACTTGCTCTGGGCGCAGTACGGCGGCGCCCAAAATCATAAATGCCATGGTGAATATAACGACACAGCCAAAGGAGACGGCCGAATCAATCAGCGGCGCACGCAGCCACTGTTTACCCAACGAAACATTGTCCCCATCGGCCGCAATTGCAACGCCCTCAGAGCCAGCCGACCGCAATCGTCCCATCAGACCCCAGGCTTTTTCTCTGAGCATACCGATATAACCGAAATAATCCTGCGATCCCCCGCCAATGGCCCCTAAATACGTGCCCAACTCCAGCCAGGCTGAACGCCCTGCTATCGCAGGATATTTCAGCGCAATCCAACTCTCGTAGGTCGGCATCGTCGGGATAACTATGCCCATGAAGACCGCTAGCCAGTCTGGCCGTGCCGCTGCAGCCGCTGTCAGTATGGAAAGTAGCAACACGCTCACTACGAGCGTCTGCACTTTTTCCAACGCACCGTAGCTCTGCACCATCGTTATGGCGATCGCCATCAGAGCAAAGGCGGTACCCCACACCCTATCATCCCCCCAAAAGGCCTGTCCCTCTGCTCCAATAATCCAAACGACGAGCCCCCCCAACATCTTGGGCAGGCCGGATAACCAAAGGGGAAAACACAGAACTGTCATGATAGCTAAGAGCCAGACGACCCACCCCTTCGGTCCAGGCAGATAGGCCCATCGCTCTATAGGGTGTTCGCCCGTCAGCGTCATATAGCGAGCAGCCGTATACACTTGGACAAACTTCATCAGACCGCCGCCGACAAAACACCAGAGGAGCGCATAACCAAAGACGGCACCTCCGCGCGAAGCGAATACCGTCTCCCCACTGCCAATTGTAACCGAGGCAATGATCGCTCCCGGTCCAAAAATGCGCATCATAGCACCAAAACCGCGCGCTTTTAAATCCTCACTAAGTTCAGGATAGCGAAGAGCTTGGCTCATTTCCTTCTCCTTTCACTAACTCTGAGGGACGTATGATACCGTTGCCTTCTGTGCTTGTCAAATATTCTGTGACCAATCATATTTCCCTATTCTACCAACATAGAGCGGAGTATATGAATGCGCATCACTAAAGCCGTTGTTCCCGTAGCCGGCTTGGGCACGCGGTTACTGCCCACGACCAAGGCCGTTCCCAAGGAGATGTTACCCGTGGGACGTCAGCCCATAATCCACCACGTCGTCAAAGAGCTAGTTGAAGCAGGTATTACAGAAATACTCTTCGTTTCAAGCCGCAGTAAAAGTGCAATCGAAAACTATTTTGACGACTATTCAGAGCTCATGATGCATCTAGAACGAGAGCGTAATGCGATGAGCGAAGTCAGTCGTTTTGACTATCGCCAGCGCGGAGTCGAGTTCTTCTTCACACGCCAGCAGGTTCCGCTTGGACAGACCAAGCCTCTGGGTACAGGTGATGCAGTCGCAGCAGCAAAGAGCTTTGTCGGCGACGCACCTTTTGTAGTAGCGTTCGGAGACAGCATCGTCTATTCTCTCGAGTCGCCTTCCCTACTCCAACGCATGATTGAATCACATGAGCACCATCAATCCGCTTGCACAATAGCGACCTATTCAGTGCCCCAAGAACTAGTTCAGCACTATGGCATCGTCGTACCGCGCACGGGAGAAGAATCTCAGGAAGACTGCCGTCTCTCTGATATCTTAGAAAAACCAGCACCAGATCAAACGCCCAGTCGACTGGCGATCAGTGCGCGCTATCTCTTCTCACCTGATATATTCCAGCGCATTGACAGTATCCCTCCCGCACCCAACGGAGAAGTTTATCTAACAGATGCGATAGCCGCACAAATAAACGCTGATGCCATGGTTCGTGCGGTCTGCCTACGACAAGGCGAAGTGCGTTACGACATCGGAAACCATCGCGCCTACTTCAAGACGTTCATCGATTACGCACTGGCCGATTCAGAGTGTGGTGACGAGATGCGTTCCTACATGAAAGAACGGGTAAACTCTCGAGATTAGAGCACGCTTGACAAAAGAAGAGCCAAAGCTATTTTCGGCTGTGTCTAAATTGCAGCAAGAAAATCCATTTAGGAGAGACTCATGCCTTACGTTATCACAGAAACTTGCGTCGATGTTAAGGACAAAGCTTGCGTTGATGTGTGCCCAGTCGACTGCATTCACCCAGGCGATGGTGAGGAAGAACCCATGCTTTACATCGACCCAGACGAGTGCATTGACTGTGGGGCATGCGAGCCTGAATGTCCCGTAGAAGCAATTTTTGCGGAGGAAGACTTGCCCGAAGATCAGGGGCGCTTTTTACAAATTAACGTCAAGTATTTCGAGCTTCGAGAATCCCCGGATAAATGGGAAGAGTGGAAGTCGGAACACGCAACCGACTTTGAGAAAAAAGGCTGAAATTTCTTCCCAAAAACTAGGTGAGCCGGGACATCATTGATGTCCCGGCTTTTTTTGTGCTTGACGCCTCATCGCACGTTCGAGTTATTTTGCATTTCCCAACTTCATAATGGAGCTCCAATGACATGGCGAAAAAGCCTTCCGGGCCCAAGCGCCCATCCAAAAAGTCTGCGGCCAAGAAAATACCAAAGAACCAGCGCAAACATGCTTTGCGTGCACCTGCTGATACCTTATGGTTAATGTATCGCAAAATGAACGAGATTCGCCTTTTTGAAGAACAGGTCTGGGACGTGTACACGCGCGGCCTCATGCCCGGACTGGCCCACCTTTATATCGGGGAAGAAGCAGTCGCTGTCGGCACCTGCACAGCTCTGCGCGACGACGATTACATAACGAGCACTCATCGTGGACACGGTCACTGTCTAGCCAAGGGTGGCCAACTTGATCGCATGATGGCAGAAATTATGGGTAAGGAAGCCGGCTACTGCCGAGGCAAAGGAGGTTCTATGCACATCGCCGATATGTCAGTCGGAATCCTAGGAGCTAACGGCATCGTAGGAGGCGGCTTCGGCATTGCTACTGGCGCCGCGCTTTCTTCCAAGCTGCGAAACAGCGACCAAGTTTCCGTTTGTTTTTTTGGCGATGGCGCCTCTAACCAAGGTATAATGCTAGAAACTATAAACATGGCTGCCGCTTGGGATTTACCTGCTATATACATATGCGAGAACAACCAATACGGCGAGCACACGCCATACCAAGCCGTTACGGGAGTTGAAGACATCGCCGACCGGGCCAAGGGCTTGGGACTCGAGGGCGTAATTGTCGACGGTTCAGACGTACTTGCCATGTTTGACAGCGTTAACAAAGCCGTTGAGAAAGCCCGCTCGGGCGATGGCCCCACGCTCATTGAGGCTAAAACATACCGCTTTCACGGACACCACGTCGGCGATGCACAAACGTATCGCACCCGGGATGAAGCCGAATGGTGGCGCGCCAACAAAGACCCGATCAAACTTCTTGGCGATTATATGATTGAAGAAGAGGTAGCCAAACCGGAAGAACTTGATGCCATTTATCAACAGGTCGAGCGGGAAGTGTTAGCCGCAATCGAGTTCGGCAAGGATGCGCCGCTTCCACCGCCGGAACAAGCCTATGAGGATTTGTATGCCTGAACGTGAAATGCTCTTTCGCGAAGCCATCGCCGAGGCCATGCGCGAAGAAATGCAGCAAGACTCATCTGTGTTTCTAATCGGTGAAGACGTTGGACCCTCTGGCGGCATCTTTAAGTGCTGCGAAGGGTTATTTGAACAGTTTGGCCCACAGCGGATCTTAGATGCTCCGATAGCAGAAGCCGGATATATCGGTCTCAGCGTTGGAGCTGCGATGACGCAGATGCGTCCCATTGCCGAGCTCATGTTTGGCGACTTTGCGCTTTTAGCTATGGATCAAATTGTTAATCAAGCAGCGAAGATTCGCTATATGACAGGCGGCCAGTGTAAGGTGCCCATGACTATTCGCCTCGCCATGGGAGCCGGACGTTCCTCTGCCGCACAGCACTCGCAGAGCCTGCAGTCAATCTTTGCTCACGTCCCAGGTCTGAAGGTCGTTTTACCGTCGACACCGCGCGACGCTAAAGGCCTGCTAAAAAGTGCCATCAGAGACGATAATCCGGTTCTCTTTTTTGAGGACAAAATGATGTATAATGACAAAGGACTTGTGCCTGAAGAGGACGACTTTGTCATTCCCCTTGGACAGGCTGAGGTTAAGCGCTCAGGCATAGATGCTACGATAGTTGCCACTTCGAGCATGGTTACTGTCGCTCTTGCCGCCGCAGACAAACTCGCTAATGAAGGATTGGACATTGAGATCGTCGACCCACGGACCCTGATGCCCCTAGACGAAGAAACCATTTTTTCATCCGTTCGCAAAACGGGTTACGCTCTCGTTCTTGATGAAGCACCGCAGAGCTACGGTGCAACTGCTGAGATTGCAGCACGCATCGGAGAAAAAGCCTTCGACTATTTAGATGCACCCGTAATGCGTATTGGCGCCGCGGATGTTCCCATACCCTTTAGCCCACCATTAGAAATTCCTACGATTCCTGGTGTTGAACAAGTCGTGCGTGCCATTAAAGACCAGCGAGGAAACTGATGTCAAACCCAGTCTGCTTGGTCAGCGGCTCTAGCAGTGGCATTGGCGCTACAACAGTGGAATATTTTGCCCGCCATGGCTACGATGTAGTGGTCAACTACAACGCGGGCCGAGAGCGCGGTGAGGCGGTCGCCGAGCATATATGCAAAGAATATGACACAGAAGCGCTGTTGTTAGGCGCGGATTTATCTCAGCCCGATGCCGCTTTCACGCTAGTAGAACAGACGTACGCTCATTTTGGCCGTCTCGATGTGTGCATAAGTAACAGCGGCGTTGCCAACTATGTAGCAGACGAGGATGGAAATTTGCTGCGCTATCGATTTAAAGATACGCCAATTAACCACTTAGATCGAGAAATGGAGCGAGTTATGTCGCTCAACCTGATGGGAGCCTATCGACTCGGTCAGCGTTCCCTGCACTACATGATTGAGCAAGCCGAAGCCGAGACCAACCGCGGCGAGACCATGCGACACCGCAGCATCTTATTCATAACGTCCATCTCCGATATCGCCCCTGAGTCGACCCGCATCCCATATGGAGTCAGCAAATCGGGACTAAACCACGCTGTCTTGGGAGCAGCACTTGACGGGGGTCCGTTCAACATCACAGTCAACAGCCTGCGGCCCGGGGTGGTAGATACCCCACTGACTGCTCGTCCTTCCGGTATCCACGACCCCGCAGACGGCCGCGAATATACCGTGGCTGAAACCTACGGTCTAATGGCCGAAGGTGGCTCACAACCCATACGCCGCATAGGCACGCCCGAAGATATTGCTCAGGCAGCCTATGCCTTCAGCCATATTCCCTATATGACAGGGCAGTTTGTTGCCGTTGATGGGGGGTTTACCCTCGCAGGTTCCTTTGCTAACCGCGAGGTCTTTCTGCAAGAAGGCCTGCGCCTGAGAGAGCGAAAATAACGCAAAAATCCATTCTGTTTCGAACAAAAAAAGCCGCCAGTACCCAGAGGCACCAGCGGCTTTCTCAAATTTACATCGTACTCAGTGTTCTTTAATACTTCCCACCTGAATCTCAATTTCTTCGCGGTTGGCCACACGCTCTAACAGTCCATCGCGAATCCACGCCATGCGATCCGCAGCAGTGAGCATCTTATCATCATGGGTCACCGTAATAATCGTAGTACCCATTTCATCCTGCAGTTTGCGCATGTAGTTGATGATCTCTTGGCCCGTATTGCTGTCCAAGTTTCCAGTAGGCTCATCGGCAAGAATGATCCTCGGTTTGTTGACAAAGGCTCGAGCAATCGCCACGCGCTGCTGCTGGCCGCCAGAAAGTTCCGAAGGGATGTGATGCGCACGCTCATCCAAACCAACGATCTTAAGGCACTCCATAGCGCGCTCTTCGCCTTCTTCCGTGCTGAGACCTGCAAAGACCGTAGGCAGCGCCACGTTCATGAGCGCACTCATTACAGGTAGCAGGTTGTACGTCTGGAAGATGTAGCCCAATTCGAAGCAACGAACGGCCGCTAACTGCTGTGGACTCAATGCCGCTAGTTCGACTCCATCAATCCGCACCTCGCCCCCAGTGGGCGTCTGTAGCGCTCCAATCATGTTGAACAGGGTGCTTTTACCGGAACCAGATGGCCCCATAATCGCGAAGAATTCGTTTTCGTATACCTGAACAGACAAACCGCGCAGCGCGTGCACATGAGTCGACTCGTCGCGACTTTTGGAATTGTAAACCATTTTTACATCTTGCACGTCGACAATGACGCTGCGTCCGCTTTCTAACATGGCTACTTCACCTTCCTGCTTGTGCGAATAAGTTGCGGATGCTCAAAAAAATACATGTTAAGCAAAATCAATCTAAATAAGGGCACGTCCCAAGTCAAACATGTCTCACTCTAATCGCCGACCCGACGAATGTCTTCTTCCTTCATGACAAACCGTTGGGCCCATTTTGGACCAAAAACTAAACAACTCGAAAAAGGTGCCGATAGTATTTACAAGAAATAACTTGACGCTAAACGTTACTATTTAGTATAATTTTTTATACAAAAACACATCCTTTAGGAATGAGTACAATGCCTTGGCAAGGTCTTTACTCATACTAGGAGAACACCATGTCTAATAGTGAACAACTTATTGATATACAAGAAGTTGCCAGCACATTTGGCAAATCCGTTGAGTCCATACGAAAATACAAAAACTTTGGCATAATTCGCGTATCGGATAAGCGGGGCAACAAAGATCTTTTTGACCGATCTGAAATCATGGCCCTTCGCGGCCGCCTGCGAGATCTTCGCCTCAAGGGCCTCTCACTTGCTCAGATTGCGGACCAACTCGACATCGCTCGAGCGGAAGAGATTGGCACCTCCCCCACTGCCCCAGCAGCACCTAGTGCCCCCCCCGCAGTCGAGGAGAGTAAACAGCTTAAGATCCTCGTAGTCGACGACGAAGCAGAGGTCCGAGCAAGTCTGCGCGAGTTTTTAGAGGGTCAGAACTATGCCGTCTGTGAAGCTGGAGACGGAGAAGAAGCGCTGGCCAGGACGTTCTTGGAAAAGCCCCATTTACTTCTGTTAGACCTGCGTTTGCCCAAATTGGATGGCTACCAGATCTGCCAGACGCTCAAGGGTAATCCAATTACCTCGGGGATTCCCATCATTATGGTCACTGCCCTTAATTCGACGCCCAACAAAGTGAAAGGCATCGAATACGGCGCGGACGACTATGTGGACAAGCCCTTTGACCTACTGGAGCTAGCCGCGCGTATCAAAATGGTCACGAGGCGTCTGGGCATCGACGTTTAGACCGCTCGCACCCTCCAAGCTTATAAAATGCTCAATATGGCCGCACTGTAGACACGCATAAACTTCGGGCGAGACTTAACGGCTACGGCCTTCAGTTCCATCGTAGACGCGATGGACCACGGCCGGAACCAGATAGACCTCCTGAAAGTCTTGTCCTCCACACTGCATGCAGCTCACGGTGAGATCGCCTTCAACCATACGGTTGATATTTCTAACGAGGGAGATACCGTCAAGCGATTCAAAGCTAAAAACAGTATCTCCCTCGTTTGCATCTCTTGCTCAAACACCGACTCATCCTATTTTCATAAAGAACACGTACATCGACAAGGGCCTTGGCTAGGGTCCCTATCCCTTGAGCAGGTATTATGACTTTCCAATCCATATGGTGTGGTGTTTTCTGCGTTGGACTACTTATTGTCAACGACAAGCTGTGTGCGAACGATTTAAATAAAAGCGAAAGACACGCCTTTCACGTGGAGTCATTTGTAGAAGGATTAGGTATTCCTTGGGGCATGGCCTTTCTACCGGACGGACGCCTTCTCGTCAGCGAACGCGAAGGCCGTTTACGCCTCGTTGACAGCGAAGGTAATCTGTCCAGTCCGCTGACCAACGTCCCACCCGTTCGGGCGAAAGGACAGGGTGGTCTGCTAGACGTAGCCCTACATCCGCAGTATGAAACCAACGGCTGGATCTATTTGTCCTACACCCAAGAACGCGGCAACGGCGATAGCTTTACTGCTATTGCTCGAGCTCGTTTAAACGGCATCGCCTTAAAAGATGTGCAGCTAGTATACCAGGGCCCCAACGAAGACTTCTCCGGGCACACACAGCATTACGGTTCGCGCATTGTATTTGACCCGGAACACTACCTATACTTTTCCGTGGGTGATCGAGGCCAACGACCAGAGGCGCAGCTCGTAACAACGGCCAATGGCAAGATACACAGACTGTATGACGACGGACGAATCCCAGAGGATAATCCCTTCGCAGGACGCACAGATGCCCTAGAGAGCATTTGGTCCTATGGCCATCGCAACCCGCAAGGACTAGCCTTCCATCCCCAAACGGGCGACCTTTGGGAGGCAGAACACGGACCGCGCGGCGGAGACGAACTCAATCGAATCGTCAAAGGACAAAACTTCGGCTGGCCAGCTATCTCCTATGGCATAAACTACAATGGCACGATTATAACGAACAAAACGCACGAAGATGGCATGCTCCAGCCGCACTACTACTGGCTCCCTTCAATCGGCGTGTGTGCAATTGAATTTTACGAAGGCGAATCATTCCCGCGCTGGCGCGACAATTTATTGGTCGCATCGCTGCGATTCGGCAGACTGCACCGCCTCCAGTTGGAAGAGGGCCGCGTTCTCCACGACGAAATCCTCTTCGAAAGCGGCCGCCTGCGAGACATCGAAACAGGTCCAGACGGCCTAATTTACCTCGCACTAGAAAAACCAGGTCGCATCGCCCGGCTTGTGCCGGCTAACTAAAACTACCCGAGGAAAAGCAAAACAGAGGGGGGGCACGTTGAAGCATGGAATCCTCGACGTGCTTCTTTCTATCTCTACATTTTTACTAAGTCTCTTTGATTCGTGTGATCTCATCCCGCAAATGAGCGGCTTTTTCAAAATCTAAATTGGCCGCCGCCAACTTCATCTGTTTTTCCAGATCAGACAGTAACTCCTCAACGTTCTCTGATGGATCATACTCTATCCTACTCTCAGATACAGGCTCACTGGCAACACCTCGTACGCTTTCCAAAACGGAAGACGCCTGCAGAATCTCTTCGCGGCTGCGATAAATCGTCTCTGGAACAATGCCATGCTCAGCGTTGAAGGCTTCCTGCTTTTGACGGCGTCGATTTGTCTCGTCTATCGCCTTTTGCATCGAGTTAGTAATTTGATCGGCGTAAAAGATCACGCGCCCTTCCGCATTACGAGCCGCCCGCCCGATTGTCTGTATTAACGCCTGTCCCGAGCGCAAAAATCCTTCCTTGTCGGCATCTAGGATTGCCACCAATGAAACTTCAGGCAGATCTAATCCCTCGCGCAAGAGATTGATTCCAACCAGCACGTCAAAGACTCCCAGTCTCAGATCACGCAATATCTCCACCCGATCTAAGGTGTCAATATCTGAATGTAAATACCGAACGCGCACGTCCATTTGCTCCAAGTAATCAGTTAAATTCTCAGCCATTCGCTTTGTTAGCGTTGTGATTAAAACGCGCTCTTGGCGCTCTGTGCGTAGGCGAATCTCTTCCATGAGGTCGTCGATTTGCCCGGCCAACGGTCGCACATCAATGTGCGGATCGACTAGCCCCGTAGGACGAATCACCTGTTCGACAATTACTCCCCCGGACTTTCTGAGTTCGTAGTCGCTTGGCGTAGCTGAAACAAAGACAGCCCATCCCATCTGCCCCTCAAATTCCTCAAACAGCAATGGTCGATTATCAAACGCAGAAGGCAAGCGAAAACCGTGCTCTATCAGCGTCTCCTTTCTGGATCGATCACCTCGCCACATACCGCGCACCTGTGGCACCGTCACGTGCGACTCGTCAACGATAAGTAGATAGTCATCCGGGAAGTAGTCGAGTAGCGTCCACGGCTGCGCCCCTTCTTCTCGCCCGTCCATATAGCGTGTGTAGTTCTCAATGCCTGGACAAAACCCTACTTCCTTTATCATTTCAACGTCGTATTTTGTCCGTGTTTCCAGCCGATGCGCTTCGACGAGCTTTTCGTTTGTTCGCATGTCGAGAACGCGCCCCTCTAGTTCAGTAAGAATACCACTACAGGCCCGTTCAACTTGTTCATCACCCGTGACGTAGGCCTTGGCTGGAAAAAGCGCAACATACTCGCGCTGCTCAATAGTTTCCCCCGTTAGCGCATCTACAATGGCTATGGCGTCCACTTCATCTCCAAACAGTTCAATCCGCACAGCCTTATCTTCGGACGCGGGAACCACTTCGATGACGTCCCCCCGCACGCGAAAACAGCCGCGCTGCAACTCGAGATCGTTACGCCTGTAATAGATATCTATCAAATGACGCAGTATTTCATCTCGCTCAACGATATCGCCCCGGCGCAGTTCAAATTTCTGACTGTCGTAGTCTTTTGGGGCACCAATACCGTAAATACAAGAAACGGTTGCAATGATGATCACGTCGTTCCGCTGCAGCAGCGAAGAGATCGACTTGAGCCGAAGCCGGTCAATCTCCTCGTTCATCTGCACTTCTTTCTCTATGTAGGTGTCCGTGCTCGGCTTGTAGGCCTCTGGTTGGTAGTAGTCATAGTAGCTGACAAAATACTCGACGGCATTATTCGGGAAATAGCCCTTGAATTCGCCATAAAGCTGCGCTGCCAACGTCTTGTTGTGAGATATGATCAACGCGGGCATCTGCAGTTCGTTGATCACGTTGGCCATGGTGAAGGTCTTCCCACTCCCCGTCACACCAAGTAGCGTTTGGTGCTGCTGGCCCTGGCGAACTCCACCCACTAACTCTTCTATTGCCCGCGGCTGGTCGCCGCGTGGCTCATAATCGGAAACGAGCTCAAAGCGCTTCATTTGCACTCTCCATTTTCATAAAAAGCCGCCGACACAGACCGCGTCAAACAGCCAGATCAGCCCTTTCAATCCATCAAAAACGACATTTTGTCATACCTAAAAGAAACTATGACACACAGCTACTATGTTATCCTCAAAACCTGTAATCGTATAAGCTTATAAATTACATATACTTTGGTTATTTATCCATCCAGTCTCAGTAATTGGTACGCACCTTGCTATCATTACGGATGAAGTGCAAAAATAACCAGAGAAAGGAATATACCATGGGAAAGGTAATTGGCATCGACTTGGGCACGACTAACTCGTGCGTTGCCGTAATGGATGGCGGAAATCCCGAAGTCATCTCCAATGCCGAGGGCGGACGTACAACGCCGTCAATGGTCGGCTTCGGCAAAGAAGATGAGCGCTTAGTTGGCCAGACAGCCAAACGTCAAGCCGTCACCAATCCAACAAAGACTATCTTCTCCGTTAAGCGATTCATGGGAAGACGGTATGAAGAAGTTGCAACGCAAACAAGTGAAGTTCCATATGACATTACGCAGGGCTCACGCGATCAAGCCGTCGTCAGTATAGACGATAACGAGTTTAGTCCACCTGAAATCTCGGCTATGATCCTGCAGAAGATGAAGCAAACAGCCGAGGACTTCCTCGGCGAAACCGTTGACCAGGCTGTCATTACCGTTCCCGCTTACTTTAACGACTCCCAGCGACAAGCGACTAAAGACGCCGGTACAATTGCCGGATTAGAGGTACTGCGAATAGTTAACGAACCTACAGCTGCTGCACTTGCGTATGGCCTCGACAAAGTCGACAGCAATGAAAAGATCGCCGTGTACGACCTAGGTGGAGGCACGTTCGATATTTCAATCCTCGAGCTGGGAGACGGCGTTTTCGAAGTAAAATCAACTAATGGCGACACCCATTTGGGAGGCGATGATTTTGATCAAGCCATCATTGATTGGTTGGCAGAGCAGTTCGAGCAGTCTGAAGGGATTGACCTGCGCAAGGACCCGATGGCACTACAACGTCTGAAAGAAGGTGCTGAAAAGGCTAAATGTGAGCTCTCTTCTTCCACGCAGACCGAAATCAATCTACCTTTTATTACGGCAGACCAGTCCGGCCCCAAACACTTGCAAACGAGCCTAAGCCGTTCACAGTTTGAGCGCATTGTCGCAGACTTGGTTGAGCGGACCAAAAAGCCCTGCGTCCAAGCACTTGCCGATGCAGAGCTATCCGCATCTGAAATCGATCAGGTGATTCTCGTCGGCGGATCCACCCGCATACCTAAAATCCAGGAAGCTGTGCAAGAGCTCTTCGGCCGGGAGCCCCACCGAGGCGTAAACCCAGACGAAGTTGTTGCCATGGGTGCAGCCATACAGGCTGGCGTGTTAGCCGGTGATGTCGAAGATGTTCTGCTGCTCGACGTTACACCCCTTTCCCTAGGTATTGAGACGATGGGAAGCGTCATGACTAAACTAATCGATCGCAATACGACCATACCGACAAAGAAGAGCCAGGTATTTTCTACGGCAGCAGACAATCAACCGTCTGTAGAAGTTCACGTCTTGCAGGGAGATCGAGAATTTGCCAATGACAACCGATCTCTCGGCCGATTTCACTTGGACGGCATACCGGCTGCCCCGCGTGGAATGCCTCAAATTGAGGTGACGTTTGACATTGACGCAAACGGAATTCTCAACGTATCGGCCAAGGACAAAGGCACCAACAAGGAACAGTCCATCCGGATTGAAGCGTCCTCTGGACTCGATCAGAGCGAAATAGAGCAAATGCAGAGAGACGCCGAAGCGCACGCCGATGAAGACAAACAGCGACGAGAAGCCGTGGACCGCCGTAACGAAGCAGACCAGCTAGTCTACGCAACGGAAAAGTCGCTCAGCGAACACGGAGATAAGATTTCTGACGAAGAGAAAAAAGCCGTTGAAGACGCCGTCGGCGACTTGAAAAAAGCTCTTGAGGGCGACGACGATGAGGCGACAAAAAACGCTATGGAAACGCTGCAACAAGCCTCACACAAGCTTGCAGAAGCCGTATATAAAGACGCCCAAGCGCAGCAGACAGCAGCAGACCCAGGCGCCGGACAGGCTCCACCTACCAGTGAGAGCAACGATGAAGGAGCCGTCGATGCCGATTACGAGGTCGTAAACGACGACGACAAGAAATAGGGTTCGCCAAGTTGAAAAAACAGAAACAAGCGAGAGATGCGTTTATCGCATCTCTCGCTTGTGTTACCCTTCCGAGGGCATAAACATCAGTTTTATGCCCTCTTGCCGTTCCGCCAAAGAGAATGCGTCTTGCCAATCGGCTAAACGAAGGTGGTGCGTAATAAGTTTTTCGCTGGGAATTCGCCCGTTTTCCATCAGACGAAGAGCGCGCTTCCAAGCAGGTCTACGTTGCCCAATTCCCCCACTTACCTGCAACTCTTTATAAGCGATCTTTTCGAAATCAATTTCAATCGGCTTACCCGGTAGACCCATCTGCGATACACGCCCTCTCTTGCGCACCAGATCTAATGCCAATCTCATTGCGGGAGCCACACCGGCGCATTCGACTACGACATCTGCTCCATAGCCATCCGTTAGTTCTCGAACACGTTCTACCGCGTCGCACGAATCTATATTAATGGCATGCTGTATACCGAGTTCCTCGGCCAATTGAAGCCGATCCTCGTCTCGTTGGGTTCCCAACAAGGCCACCGTCCCCCCCTCAGCCAGTGCAACCAGAGCAGAAAAGAGTCCGACCGGACCAGGGCCCGTAACGGCCACGAAATCCCCCGCGATGACACCGGCTTGCTCGGTAACCGAATGCACGCAGCAGGCGAGTAATTCAGTGAGCGCGCCAGCTTCAAATCCCACGGTTTCTGGCAGTTTGTGTACAAACGTCGCATCGCAATAGGGAGCAAAACACCCATCGTGCCAGTATCCCATTACCTTGCGGTCCGGACAGAGGTTGTAATGCTCGGAAAGACAATAGTCACAGTGTCCGCATATATCTATGCTAGGCTCTCCCGTGACGCGATCCCCCACGGAAATATGATTGCCCACAGCGGCTCCCTTTTCGACGATTACGCCACTAAACTCGTGTCCCATCACTACGGGCGTGCGTATGTTGTAGTTTATGGTATCGTGAAATACGTGAAGATCTGAACCGCATATACCCGTAGCCCGCACCTCTATCCGAACCTGATGATCAGGTAATGGACGATTTTCGAGTGGACGTAACTCAACGTGCCCACTACCCCGAGCAAATTTTACAATTCCCTCCATAGTTTTTTCTATTCTCTCTTTTTAATGACACAAAACAAGCGATAAAAATCCTATTCCAACGGCCTACAATGTACTGTTTCTCACAGCCGTTTCAATAGGCTTCCCTTTGAATATATAAATATGGATCGTAATAATGTGAAAACTCAGCATAGCAAGTATTCACCGGGGGAACGGCTGGGGTAGTTCAGTAGATATAAGGAGTGTAGGACTATGATACGACCACTTGGAATACTGATGATACATAAGTAAAATCGTCGGGGCAAAGTCCGAGAATACCGCTGCCCCGCTTGGCACCAGATCATCTTCTATAATATCAAATGATTTTCCAAATAAACAGTAAAGTAAACTTACTTCATCAACATGATCTTCTTTGCTTCATT
>CAXGPR010000016.1:0-52728 GCA_964011675.1 uncultured bacterium | reverse complement strand
AGCGAAGCATCTGAGCCAGAAGCTTTCTTTGCTAGATCCGTCAGGCCGATACCATAGCAAATTACTTGGCGAAAATCTGCGGGGCGAATTCGCTCAGGTATCAATCCAATAGAAAAAAGCTTAGGCCAAAACCGATTCCCCGGACCCGCGTAGTATGCGCCGGCTTGTGCCGAACGGGTGCCGGCAGCAGACCCGCAAAAGACCACATCTAAACCCACTGCCAGCACGTCGGGCAAGATATAATCCCGCGCTTGCTCTTCAATTTTACGTTTCACCCTCTTTCTCCTGTGCAGTGTTCCCGGTACACTTATAAGATGCGATCAGAGCATGTCCCATTTCATATATGAGCACGCACACCACTTTTATTATGCGAAAATTCAATCGCGGGCCAGCACATGCCTATCGCCCTAACTTTACCCACTGGCTATATTTTCCCTCTCGCAGACTCCATCACAACCCCTTAGGAGAGAATAATGAACAGAGTACACCTAGCCTGCATTGGCTTAGGCGGACGCGGAACGGGACTGGCTAATTTGGTTGCGAGCATGGAAGACGTCCGCGTCGCTGCAGTCTGCGACGTCTATTCCGACCGAGTCGAACAAGCGATTGATAACATAAGCGAGGCGCATAACTATCGTCCAGAAGGCTACACAGACTACGGTGACGTGCTCAGTCGCGATGATTTGGACGGAGTGATTGTCGCGACTAGTTGGACTACCCATGTAGAAATTTCTCTCGCCGCAATGCGAGCCGGGCTATATGTCGGCTCCGAAGTCGGCGGTGCATCATCAATTCAAGAATGCTGGGAATTGGTGCGCACGAGTGAAGAAACTGGCATGCCGTTTATGCTGCTTGAGAATTGCTGCTACGGTCGCGAAGAGATGGCCGTGCTAAATATGGTCAAAAAAAATCTCTTTGGTGAACTCATACACTGCCAGTGCGGCTACGAGCACGATTTGCGGTCAGAGATCAGTCGGGGCGGAGAAAATCGCCACTACAGGCTCAATAACTTTGTTCACCGTAACGGCGACCTCTATCCAACACACGGCTTAGGCCCCATCGCCAAAATGCTGGACATCAACAAAGGCAACCGCTTCGTCTCGATTGTAGCAATGAGTTCAAAAGCGCGCGGCCTACACCAATATGCCGTAGATCACCTCGGCCCTGAACACGACCAGTTCAACACCGTATTCAATCAAGGTGATATCACGACGACAATGATAAAATGCGCCAACGGAGAGACAGTCCTACTGACTCACGATTGTTCACTGCCTCGCCCCTACTCGCGCGCGCAGCGCGTTCAGGGCACTAGAGGTATCTGGATGGAGGACAAGAATGCCGTCCACTTTGACAGCGACGAGGGCGAAGAGTGGACCCCCATGAGTGATCTGTTTGAAGACCACGAACACCCAGTATGGAAAGAGTTCATGGCTCGTGGCGTAAAAGGAGGACACGGAGGTATGGACTGGTTAGTTCAGCGTGCTTTTATAGAGTCCATTAAAGCTCGACGCCAAACACCCATAGACGTGTATGACTCCGTAGCCTGGATGGCTGTAACCGCTCTATCTGAAGATTCCATCGCCTGTGGTAGCCAACCGCAACCTTTTCCCGACTTTACCAATGGAAAATGGATTCGCACGCGCCCCAGTCCCGACCACTACTGGACACTAGACGGGGCTTATAATGAATAGCGCTCTTTTTACAATTTCGCTGCATGTGAAATGTAAAACTTTATTTTTATTGTCTTTTTAAAGAAAATAACTACGAGTACGACAATCCCATTTTTTGCCGTTGACTTTTAATGGTTCGGCTTCCTAATTCAATTGTGAGGCTTCAAAACAGTCTTCAAAAATTCAATAACTGAGGAGGTTTTATGCCCACATCTAAAAAGAGCCGAGTCAATTTCGCCCTGCATGCGCCCGATGCGAGCGAAGTGTTTATCGCCGGCACCTTCAACGACTGGAATCCCCAAGTTAGGCCGTTGCGTTGCGATAAGAAAGGCACGTGGAGAACTTGGATGAACTTGCCCGCTGGCCAGCACGAATACCGCTTTATCGTCAATGGAGCTTGGCAAGAAGATCCACAAGCCGGAGAGCGCACCGACAACCCGTTCGGCACGTTCAACTCCGTCGTCAGCGTGTAGCACAAGGAGACTCGCTCGGTGCGTGGCTCCGGGCGAGTCCTACACGCGTATCCACACCTGCTGTAAACCTTTCTCATCTTCTAAAATTAGGCGACCCCCATTTTCTACCTGCCACTGCACGCGCTGTTCCCCATCCTCTCCGAAATAGGCGCCGCGCAGCACCCATTGATCTCCTTCTACTAGCCAAGTGCCCGGAAAACTCCGCTGACCACCCGTTTCCATAAAGATGGTCATAATTAAGAGCCCCTCTTCCTCTATCCGCATCCGCACGCGCACCGGTCCCAGAATGGGATCGACGCCCTCTGTCTCCCACGTGCCCAAGAGCTCGATTCCCACCGATAAAGTCTCTTTTTGACCGGTGGCCGACGAACGCTCAGTACACCCCCAAAGAGTGCAGAGCACATATATCCAAAGAATGGTATTCATACCGATATTAGTTGAGGCCACCATGTCTTCCCACTCCCACCGCCTTAGTACGCACTACGGCAGCAATGATCTCTTCTCGCAGATCATCTGGAACGACGTCAAGACCTATATGCGTTGCACCAGCGGGCAGCTCGGCCCGCTCGGCAATCCACGCACCCTCAACCTGACGCCAGTGCAACACGCTGCCGCCGGTTCGTAAGTAGATCGAGTTACTGCCCGATTTATCTCTGTATAGCTTCATGATCTGCCCCCAGTGAAATTACGCTCTTTACACCTCTAACCTACCCACAAAAATAGTTTGTCTGCGTCAGGTAAACAAACTTTGTATAGTTGCTTTATACTTTTGAGAACGTAGTTTTATGAAACGTAAAACGCTCTTTTCTCCTTCTCTTCCAGGAGCATTCATGCCCGTTTCAACGCTACTCCATAGCGGCTCAATATCTGACGCAGTTGGCGATGCCGTCAAACGCATCGAATCTGAGCGCGTCGTAGAGCGCATCAACCAGCGCGACTACACTGTTTGGCGTTCTTCCCCCGATGAGATAAGCAACCGACTCGGATGGTTGGACTGCCCAGATGCCATGCTCGATCAGGTTGAGTCAATGCAACAAATCGTACAAGCAGCGCGAAAAGACGGCATTCGCAGTGCACTTCTGCTGGGCATGGGCGGATCAAGCTTAGCACCAGAAGTTTTTAGTCAAGTCTTTGGCACAGCGAAGGACTATATCAGCTTGGAAGTGCTCGACAGCACGCACCCCCAAGCCGTCCTAGCAAAAGCGACCTCACTCGATCCCGTTGAGACTCTGTATATCCCGGCAACCAAATCAGGGGGCACTGTTGAAACGCTCTCATTCCTCAAGTTCTTCTTCCAGCACGTAGCGAATAAAGTCGGTCCTGAAAAAGCGGGGCAGCATTTTATAGCAATAACCGACCCAGGCAGCGGCTTGGCAGATTTAGCCCATGATTTGTCGTTCCGCCATGTTGTCTTAAACGATCCCGATATAGGAGGACGTTATTCGGCGCTGTCTCACTTTGGACTCTTACCAGCAGCATTGACCGGAGTGGACTTAACCGAATTACTCAACCGCACTTCAGCAGCCATTCAGTCGTTAGAGCCCGCAGTCGAGCTAGCCGCTTTCATGGGCTCCGGCGCCATACAAGGGCGCGACAAGTTGACGCTGCTCCTCTCACCTCCCCTGGCTCCAGTAGGAGCTTGGATCGAACAGCTCATTGCAGAAAGCACGGGTAAAGAGGGAAAAGGCATACTACCGATAGATGCGGAGCCCACCATAGATGCAGTCGAGTATAGCAGCGACCGCCTATTCGTATACGTACGCGTTGATGCCGCGCTAGATGAGCGCGCTGCCGCTCTTGTATCGGCAGGCCAGCCCTTGTTAGAGATATCGCTAGACGAACTCAACGACTTAGGAGCCGCATTATACTACTGGGAGTTCGCCACTGCGCTGGCGGGATATCTAATGGACATTCATCCCTTTGATCAACCTGACGTAGAAGCGGCAAAGGCTCAGGCGCGCGATATAGTGCAAACGTATCAACGACAGGGCTCGCTTCCCTCTGAAGAGCCGATAACTTGTGCTGGACCACTTACCGCTTACGGAACAGACAACGCCTCTTCGCCTATAGAAGCATTAAGAGAACTGTTGGAACACGGAAGTTCAACCGAACCCTACATTGCTATACAGGCGTATCTGCCTCCGGACCCAGAGATCGACGTACTCCTAAACCAGCTGCGTACTGTCTTGAATCAGTATAGCGGACTGGCAACTACGCTGGGCTATGGCCCGCGCTTTCTCCATTCCACAGGTCAGCTTCATAAAGGCGATGCTGGACGAGGCTTGTTTTTGCAGCTGACGGCCGACATTTTCGAGGATGTAGACATTCCGGATGAGCCCTACACAAATACGTCTTCTCTCACCTTTGGCGTCCTAGTAACGGCACAGGCACATGGAGACGCCAACGCCCTGCGCGCAGCGAATCGACAAATGCTACGAATGCATTTGGGGAGAGATGCGGCAAGCGGACTCCGTGTGCTCATAGACCAACTAACACAGCTATTGTCTCTTTAACGAAAGTGATTACAGTATGAGTCAAGCAGATATCGGCCTTATTGGCCTCGCTGTTATGGGCGAAAATTTGGTTCTCAATATGGCCAGTCATGACATCCAAGTCGCCGTATACAACCGAACAACATCGCGAGTCGATGACTTTATTTCTGGTCGGGCTCAAGGACAGCCCATCGTGGGTTCCCACTCGCCCGAAGAGCTCATATCTCAGCTAAAAAAGCCACGGCGTATAATGCTGATGGTGCAGGCAGGCGCTGCCGTAGATAGGGTCATCGAGCAGCTACTTCCGCTGCTCGATCCAGGTGACATTTTGATTGACGGCGGCAACTCTAACTACCAAGACACCGTGCGCCGCACCCGCGAACTGACAGAGAAAGGGTTGCTCTACATAGGCACCGGCGTATCCGGAGGTGAAGAGGGCGCCTTGAAAGGGCCCAGCATTATGCCGGGGGGTAACCCAGAAGCCTGGCCACATGTTAAAGATATATTTCAATCTATTGCGGCCAAGGTCGAAGATGGCAGTCCCTGCTGTGATTGGGTCGGAGCCAATGGAGCAGGACACTATGTGAAGATGATTCACAACGGCATCGAGTACGGTGATATGCAAATGATCTGCGAAGCCTATGACGTAATGCGCCACGTCTTAGGCATGGAGCCGGCAGAGATGGCAGAAGTCTTTGCCGAGTGGAATCAAGGCGAGCTCGATAGCTACCTAATCGAAATTACCGCTGATATTCTCGCTAAGACAGACGAAGAAAGCGGCAAGCCGATGATCAACCTCATCTTGGATGCGGCAGGTCAAAAAGGAACCGGTAAATGGACGGGCATTGATGCACTCCAACTAGGGGCCGTCGCCACGGCCATAACGGAAGCCGTCTACGCTCGCAGCCTCTCCGCCCTCAAAGACGAGCGAGTAGCCGCAGCCGCCGTTTTGCAAGGCCCCGATGCTCAGCCATTTACAGGAGATCGCAGCGCTTTTATAGAAGACGTTCGAAAGGCGCTATACGCGTCTAAGATTTGCTCTTATGCCCAAGGATTTCAGCTCTTGCGGATGGCCGCAGCCGAATACGACTGGCAACTCAACTTCGGAAGCATCGCCCTTATGTGGCGGGGGGGATGTATTATTCGCGCACAGTTCTTGGGTCGCATTAAAGAGGCATTTGACGCCGATCCGCAATTGGCCAACCTCTTATTGGCCCCCTATTTCCAGCAGGCGATCGCTCAATCCCAAGGGTCTTGGCGCCGCGTCATAGCTCAAGCCGTCGAGCACGGCGTGCCCGTGCCTGCGTTCAGTAGCGCACTGGCCTATTTCGACGGCTATCGCTCCGACCGATTACCGGCAAATTTACTTCAGGCCCAGCGCGATTACTTCGGCGCACATACTTACGAACGCATCGACAGACCGCGAGGAGAGTTTTTCCATACCAACTGGACCGGGCGCGGTGGGGATACAGCCTCCACTGCCTACAACGCATAGCAAAAGACTTCGGCCTCCGTGTACTCCTTTAAGGACCGGAGCCGAGGTCTCTATTCTTACAGCGGCCAGTGTATCCCTCTCTGCGTTGATAACCCTTTATTCCCTGTCCACGCGCTGCCCTCAAAAGGCACCCCGACTAGACGATTATCCACAACCCATCCTCGATCGGGTCCACTCAGTTGTCCTATCAACATCTTTTCCATATCCGCTCGCTGAGCGGCCGCTTCGGCATGACCCGCAATATCAACCAGTTCTTCCGGGTCATCCTCTAAGTCAAATAGCTGCACTTGGTTGCCAGCGGGATAATAGATCAGCTTGTAGCGCCCCACGTGCACCATGCGCGTGGCGCGTGCTCCACTCCCCAGTTCCCCATACAGCATATCGCGACGCGTATCGCTCAACATCGACTGCCCCTGCACACTTTCAGGTATCGGTATACCTGCCAATTGCAACAAAGTCGGCATGATATCCTGCCAGCCTACCAGCCTATTATCCACGCTGTCGCATTCAATCTCTTCTCCATCCGCTGCTCCCACGATAATCATTGGGACCCGTGCAGACTCTTCATAGTACAGCTTCTTAGCCCACAGTCCGTGCTTTCCCAACATGTCGCCGTGGTCAGAAGTGAAAAGCAGTACCGTATTATCGAGTAATTTTTGCTCGCGCAGGGTGCCTAATACGATGCGCAGCTGGTGGTCTATATGCGTGCTCAACGCATAGAAGGCGCGCCGCGCCGCACGCACTGCATAATCACTCATTGACTCTCCTTGACTTCTTCGCTGGTGCAGGGCAAGCGGAACTGAATCTGGATCTTCTGCCCATTCGCCCACGCTGGGAGTGGCAACAGGCACGTCTCTATACATATTCCAATAAAAAGACAGCGGCGTTAACGGCGGATGCGGGTGCGTATAGGAGAGATACCACAGGGCCGGTTTTGTGGGATCGCGACGCTGGATAGTACGCACCATCTGGCGCGTTTGCCAGTTAGTTACGTGCATCGCTTCGGGAAGATGCCAAGTTCGATTGACATACTCATTATTGCCCATTCCATGCATAAACTGTGCACCATGATACCCGCATTCTGCCAAATACACCTCATAGTCATCTACTACGTTCCACTGATTTCGACCCTCTTCGTACAGCTGGACATCGTCAAATCCCAAGCGACTTCGCTGCGGCCTCAAATGCAGTTTGCCCACCGCATAGGATTGATATCCTCCCGCAGCGAATGCTTCAGCTAATAGCGTGCATTCTACGTTTTCTTGAACAACGGGAGTCGGCCGCCCCGTCATGAGCGTCCTACGTGCTTGCACACAAAGCGGCGACTCGCTGTAGGCGCGCACATACCGTCGACCGCTTCGCGCAAGCGTGTCTAGTGTTGGCGTTTGTATACAAGGATGCCCCTCAACTCCAAGCATATGTCCCGGCCAGTGATCCACCGTAATAAGTAATATATTGGGACTCGGTTTCATATCACTTCAGATCTTCTTATGGGCCAGCTGATCCTCAATCAGTTGGATAAACGCATTTGTCGCGGCAGAGCGCATCCGCCCTCGCCGCTCGATCAAACCCACGCGACTTGCCGGCAGTCCCGAAATATGAACTGTGTGGAGCTGGCCCCGTTCGACTTCCTGAGCAACGGCAACCTGTGGAACGATTGCTAGCCCCAAGCCTATCTCAACAAACCGCTTAAGCACTTCGACACCACCCAGTTCCATGGCAATAGGCGGACTCACGCTCTGTTTGACGAGAGCGGCATCCAGCAGCTGACGGCTTGTACTCCCTCGTTCCAAAACCAGTAGGGGGAAAGACGTGATATCAGCTAGGCGTATGCGTTTACGCCCTCCCAAACAATGATCTGGTCTGCAAATAAGCACATCCTGACGCTGCAATAGATCATGTTCCTGAACATCGCGATGACGGACGGGTAATGTAACCAGTCCTATATCGACTCCGTCGGCTGCCACGAGATTTACAATCTCTGGCGATATGCGATTGCGGATATCTAAGTCTACACCGGGATAGCAGCGTCTAAACTCCTGTAACACGTCCGGTAATATGTAGGTGCAGTTGGTATCGCTCGTGCCTACAACAAGACGCCCACGCACTTCATTGTGCAGCGCCGCAATATCATTGCGCGCATCCTCTAAGCCATCAAGAACCTGCTGCACATATTTAAAGAGCACCTCGCCAGCTTCTGTAAGGCGTATATCGCGTCGTTTTCGGTCAAAAAGGGTCTCTCCAAGTTCACTTTCCAAAGCCTTGACCTGCAGACTGATTGCCGGCTGGCTAAGAAAAAGCTTATCGGCCGCGCGAGTAAAGCTACGGGTGCGCGCAATTTCGTAAAATCCGCGAAGCTGATGTAGATCCATCGACATACACTCCCACTTCGAATAGTTATATTACGGGCAACTATAACATACGCATACGCAAAATAAAAACTGCAAAAATAACCTTAGAGGAATCACACATGCTGAACATTTTAGCCGTTGGTTTTGGAGGATTTATCGGTTCCGTTTTTCGTTATTTACTAGGCCTTTTTATCAACTCTATTTTTCGACAAAGTGCATTTCCATACGGCACGCTCAGCGCTAACATACTGGGCTGTCTTATCATTGGTATACTCAGCGGATTGGTCGACCATCGCATCGCCCTCTCAACGACAACGCGCCTCTTCCTATTCACAGGTATACTAGGAGGATTCACTACATTTTCTACGTTCAGTTTAGACACGTTAACGTTGTTTCAAGCAGATAGTGCAGGAGGGCTGACCCTGGCAGTGCTGTATGTGGTTATTCATGTTGTCTTCGGATTAATAGCCGTATACATCGGGCACTGGTTTACGCAGCTGTTATAAGCATCCTATTTATTGTTTGAATAAATAATTTAAAAATTGACTTTTAATGCTCAGTGTGTTTTTATGTATTTAACATTGTAATTGGCGCACATTCACCCAATAATTTTAATCTGCATAAGAGTGCTTAATATAATAGAGGATTGCGTATGCCCAATATTGCTCAATTATTAAAAGATGAAATTAGCCGACTGGCCCGTAAAGAAGTGCGCGCAGCATCTGCGCCGCTGCAGCAACAAATCCGAGAACTCAAAAAAACGAATCGCCAACAGCGCGAAGCAATTGACATGCTACTGCGCCGCGTTGACCAACTGCAAGCGCTAGCAGGTTCTCCTACAGATAAGATTCTCAAGGCCCCGGCCGTAGAAAACGATCGACAAATTCGACTCTCTGGCACTTCCATAAAGAAACATCGCAAACGATTAGGGCTATCACAGGGAGATCTTGGTCAGCTGCTCAACGTAAGCACCAATACGATTGTTCGCTGGGAACAAGACAAGTCCAAACCGCGCGAAGCGTACCGGTCAGGCATTGCGCAGCTGCGGACAATGGGCGTGCGCGAAGTGAAGAAGCTACTCGCTTCGATTAAATAGATTCTTTCCCCACGGGACAGAGACGTGCTTTAGGGCTTCTCTGTCCCATCTTTTTAAATATTTTTCCATAATACACGCGAGTTCAGCGTTCTCGTGCTTGATCGCACCCTTATATACGATACCCGCTTTTTGCATTAACATCTGGCGCGCAGCCTCGTGTTTTTCACGAGTCAGCTCTGTAGCACTCTGAAGGAGTCTGTTCAACGCATAGACGCGAAAACGATCCATCGCATAATGGACCTGCGAAAGCTGATCGGCGTGTCCACCGTACTTTACGATTAACTTTTCCGTTACGTAGCACACAGACCAACGCGCTGCAATCCGTAGCCAGAGCTCATAGTCTTCGCAGGCCGGTAGGCCCTCATCAAAACCGCCAATCTGTTCAAATATCTCTCGGTGAATAACGACGGAAGACGGAGATATTACGCAAAGAGGCAGTGCATTGAAGAAAATATCTCCCCCGTATTTCTGATGGTGTTTGTGTGGATTTACGCGCACGCCGTTGCGCACCCAAATTTCGTCTGTGTGACATACCGGCAGACTCGTCTTTGCCAGCGCGCGCTGCTGCTGATCTAATTTGGTAGGCAACCATTCGTCGTCTGAATCGAGAAAAGCTAACCACTGCCCTCGGGCCAACGCTATACCTCGGTTGCGCGCTGCGGACACACCGCAATTCTCTTGCATCTCCACTACCTTAACAGCATCTCCGAACTCTTGGCGTACGACTTCTGCCGTTCCGTCTTGAGACGCATCGTCAACCACAATCACTTCAATAACTCCGTCGCCTAGGCGCTGTGAAAGCACAGATCGCACGGCACGTCCCACTAGTGAACGACGATTATATACGGGGATTATTACGGAAAACACGATTCGATTAGGGCCCAACACGCAGCGCAGCAGCGCGGATCAATGCATCGAGAACAATCTTTTCGCTAATTAGTTCGGGCAGCACAATCGGCGCATCGAGATGCCCACCTGGAAACAGGACGTATAGGGGCACTCCAGACCGACCAAAAGCCTTTAGCATTCGCGTAATTTGCGGATTCCGATGGGTCCAGTCAGCTTTGACCATGGCAACGTCGTCATCAGAAAATCGATCGCGAAGAGCCTGTTGGGAAAGCACCACCCGTTCATTCACCTTACAAGTCCAACACCATTCCGCGGTAAAGTCGATAAAAACAGTCTGCCCTGCGCGAACGCGCTCTTCAACTGCTTCAGGCGTGAATGGAATCCAGCTATATACCCGTTGGCTCGGAGTCACATCGGGCAGAGGTTGAGCGCGAACCAGCACCGGATGCATAAAAAGTCCATAGGACGCAACTGTGATAGCAAGAGCTATTGAATACACTGTGCGGCGACGGCGAGTGCTGTCTTCAAGGCGGACCCATTGTCCAATGATCCAGCAGGCCAACGCGATACCGAGCAAAAATGCACCGGCCCATACAACCCCTTCGCTGCCGACCTGTTTGCCAAGTACCCACAGCAACCAAAGAACGGTTCCCATCAGCAGAAACCCCATCCCCTGTTTAAAACGCTCCATCCAGAGCCCCGGCTGCGGTAAGAAGCGCATCCAGCTAGGGCGCAGTGCCAAGACGATATAAGGCAATGCCATACCGAGGCCGATGCTGAAAAAAACTGTAACCATAAGCAGCGCTGATGTGGCGAAGGCAAATCCGAGCGCTGTTCCTAAAAAAGGCGCCGTACAAGGCGTAGCCAAAGCCGTAGCCAGAACCCCATTCAGAAAAGAAGATGAGAGACTCTCTCCTTCTCTAAAGCCGGTACTGCTACCTGGTAACGCGATGTGATATACGCCAAAAAGACTTAAGCCCAAAGCAAATATCAAGGCGGCCATTAGAGCTACAAACACCGGATACTGGAACTGAAATCCCCAACCAATTTGTTCGCCCGCGCTCTTGAGCAGTGTGACCAATACGGCTAAGACCACGAAAGATGCGACAATACCTCCAGCAAAGGCGAATCCCAACATGCGCACTCGATGAGGCTCTTCACCCGCTTGCTTAACAATGGAGAGCACTTTGAGGGAGATGACTGGCAACACACAGGGCATGAGATTCAGGATCAGGCCTCCAATGAACCCCATGAGAAGGTAAGCAGCGGTCGCATAGGGCGTTCCGCTGTGCTCTGCGTTGAATTTGCGTTCTAACAGCGAATAATGAGCGACGACGGCAGCCTCTTCCAATTTCAGAGAGACGACGCCCGAGCGACGCTCTTCATCGCCTGCAGTCGTGTAGATTAAGACCCCTTCCACCTCTTCAACAGCCCGATCGGTGAAGGGGCGCACTGAGAGTTCAATACGATCGGGCGCACGCATATAGCTGCGAAACTCGGCGTCTTCCATGTCGAACGGATAGAAATCAACAAGGCGCACGAAATCCGATGCGCCGCGTGCCACGCTTATAAGAATGCGGCGCGTACTGCCCTCATCGGATACGCTGTAGTCCAAACTAACCTCTGATGAGAGTTCGGTCGGAACGGCTTGCATCGTGCGTTCAAAAAGAGAGCCGTGCTGAGTCTCCCCCGTGCCCACGGGCAGGCTTATTTGCAAGCGCGCTTGACCGGGAATACACAGTTCGCGACACACCAACCAAGAAACATCGGCCGCAATAGATACAGTATCGCCAAAAGCTGCCGCAGCGGGCACCCGAACGCCGCTAATCAACAGCACTCTGTCGGCATAACCGTAAACGACTAGACCGCCCTGCTCTTCATATTTATTGGGCAGCGGCCACTGCAGGGGACCCACTTCCCATCCTTCTGGCAGTTCCCACTTAACCTGCGTTGGCGCTCCAGCATCACCGCTAAATTGCCAGTAGGTGTGCCAGCCCTGCTCCATGGACATTTCAATCCCAAGGAAAAGTACTTGACCCGGACTAGCAGCGCTTGTGTTGGAGAGCAAACGCGCCGAAACCGGGTGGACATCTGCTCCAGTAGACTGGCCGCTCAGGCAGATTATCGCGACTAGAGCCAACCCCCAACGCAGCCGATATCCTTTGCCGATTATGGCTGGTATCTGTTTCAAAAGCCCAGAGCGACGGCACTTATTTGAGCCACGTCGATTATGTCAATGCCCGTATTGTGCGCAAACGCGAGCAGTTCATCACCTCGAGCCATGTGCCCTTTAGGTGCCATGACTTCTGACATGAGCGCCGCTGGAAAAAGACCGGACAAACGCGCCAACGCGACCGATCCTTCCGTGTGACCGCGGCGCACGGCCAACCCTTCAGGTCGAGCTGCTAAGGGCAGAATATGACCCGGTATGACGAAGTCGTCCGGACCGGCATTCGAGTCGAGCGCTGCCTGCACCGTTCGAGCGCGGTCCATGGTAGAAATGCCCGTACTAATACCAGAACGAGCATCAAATGGCAGCCCAAAGCGCGGCGTATTAACATCAGCGTTTTTCGGTTCGATAAGGTCGACACCGATGCGTCGCAGGTGGTCTTCTGTAGTCGCTAGATGCAACATACCGCGCGCTTCTCTCAGCATAAAATTGATTCGATCCGCATCGACAAACTGAGCGGCAACAATCAGATCTCCCTCGTTTTCCCGATCTGCATCGTCAACCAGTATTACAAACTCGCCCTCGCGAAAACGCTCTACCGCCCGCTCTAAACTACAAAACATGCACACACCTCGCTTAAAGAATGATATCCACTCATATAGCTCGCTCTTACGCTGCCGCATGGGAAGGAATCCCACCAAACCACTGTGCACAAAATAGCGCGTACGGCGTACAGCGATTATACTGGCAAATGACAAAATCAAAGAGGATATACCTCCCACATCCAAGCAGAGTCAACCCGCTTAAAGAAACTACGGCTTTCCTGCATGAGGCCCAAAGAGGAATCCGATCCTACCCTATTCTGTGCGCTTCCAGCACGGCCTCGTTCAACTCAATACCCAGTCCGGGCGCATCCGGAACGGCGATATACCCATCTTCTATGCGCTCTGCAGGGCAAATGAGATCCTCGCGCCATGGCACTTCTCCGAAGGCATATTCCAACAGGGTGAAGTTGGACACGGTCGCCGCTACATGCACCCCAGCCATCGTAGAAACAGGCCCTGCAGGGCTGTGCGGTGCGATAGGTATCTGCTTAGTCTCAGCGAGCGCTGCAATACGCCGACATTCAGTTATTCCACCCGCGTGCTTTACGTCTGGCATCAACACGTGCACAGCGCCTTTTTCTATGTAATCCCAGAACTTTTCGCGACCAAAAAGAGACTCGCCGCCGGCCGTCGTGTGACCCGAATGGAGGGTAATGTGCCGCAACGCTTCCACATGCCCATCTGGAACAGGTTCCTCGAACCAGTAGAGATTGAGGGGTAGGGTCTTGTGGGCAACTTTCATGGCGAGCGGCAAATCGAACCGCTGATGGCAATCCACCAATAATTCGACCTGATCTCCAATCGCTCGACGGGTAAATTCCAACCGTTCCACCCCCTTGGACGCATCGGTTTCCACGCCGGGACGATCCATACCTTGCCAGTGCACTTCATCAAAAGGCGTCGCCTTAACCGCACTGAACCCAGCGTCCACGGCTCGAGTCGCCGCGTCGGCAAATCCCTGCGGACTGCGATCTCGCGTACCTCGATTTAAATTGGCATATAGGCACACTCGATCGCGGCGTTTGCCCCCAAGCAGACGCCAAACCGGAACATCAAGCGCCTTCCCTGCAATATCCCAAAGCGCCTGATCAATGGCACTGATCGCAGTTGCTCCGACGCGACCCGCATCGCCAGAAAAAATTCCTCCAGATCGCACCATGCGCTCCCAAAGCACCTCCGGCTGTGTTGGGTCACAACCAATGAGCCGCTCGCCCATCAGAGACAGTGCAGAAAGTACGAGTGCATCGTTGCCGCTTTGGCTGGCTTCGCCAATCCCGCGCAAACCCGCATCCGTGTGCAGTTGAACGAAAAACCAGTTTCCGCGCGGTGAAGCCTCAACTGCGTGTAAGGTGAGCTCTGTGATTTTCATTTGTTCTCCATTTGAATCTGCGCACCAAGCGTTATCATGTCCCGAAAAAAAGCGGGATATGACTTGTTTACATTTTCTGCATCGAGAATCGTCAAACCCCGACGACAGCGCAGCCCAACGATGGTCAACATCTGTGCCACGCGGTGATCGTGGTGCGTCTCTACGGCCATTCCTCCCTCATAGCCGGCGGGATTCCCGCGCACAATAATTTCGCTTTCCCTCTCTTCGCAATCAACTCCGATCCGCCGCAGCAAGCCAACCGGTATGCTAATGCGATCGCACTCTTTCAGTCTGAGGTTCCCAATCCCGTAAAAACGGCTTTCTCCCTCAGCTAGAGACGCCGCCGCGACCATGGCGAGCACCGCATCCGTTGCCTTATCGCCGTCAAACTCGACTGCGCGTAGCTCGCCATTTCCCCGCAGGTGAACCGACTGACCGTCGTAATCTATACTGCACCCCATTTCGCTCAAGAGAGGTAGCACAGTTCGTTCCCCCTGACTGTCTACAAACAAGCGGTTTAAGCAGAAATCACCGCCGGCTACGGCACCAGCTGCCAGCAGCGCAGCGCTCGACGGATAGTCTCCATTCACAGAGAACTCACCTGCGCAGTATGCCTGACCACCCTCGATACGGAAGTAGAGTAAATCGTCTGCTGCATCAACGACTATTCCCGCTTTGCGCATCACTTCTACCGTCGTGTGCACTAGTGGCTGGGAAACGAGTCCATCGCGCACTTCGATCTCAACCGTTTCGCCAATGAGCGGCGCCATAAAAAGCAGCGCGCTCAAGTACTGAGAGCTGTTTGCACCGCTAACCCAGACGGAACCGCCGTGTAGCCGCCCACCCCGCAGAACAACCGGCAGCCTGCCCTCATCCGATTCACACTGCACGCCCAGCTGACTCAGCGCACGTAGCAAATCGCCGTGCGGGCGCTTGCCCAACGAATCGGCATAGTCTGTTTCGAAGCGTATTTCATCCAATTGGGCACAAACGCCCATCAGAAGTCGCAGCACCGCCCCGGCATTGTCGGGATTGACAATGCCGGGATTGTTGGGCCGCCCCCCGAATCCTCGGATCCGGGCCAACGAGCCCTTCTCATCTTCAATGTCCTCGACCTCGGCGCCCAATTCACGCAGGCAGCGCCGCATTGCAGATGCATCGTCGCTAGCGGCGGGAAAGCGCACTATGCTCTCTCCCTCGGCAAGCGCAGCAGCAAGTAAATAGCGAGTCGTATAGTTTTTTGACGAAGGTGGATCTATTCTGCCCGAAAGATTCTGGGTCGGGCGGACTGAAGCTTGCATAAAATCATCCTGTGTAGAGTACGGCGATTGAGATGTTGCAAAAAATAAACACGGGGCCACACAAAGGCGAACTGCTTCCACGCTACAAAGCTAGCCGCGCCTCCTCAGAGTAATACAGCGCGGGCGCATGGCTCGCTGCACGACCGTCCGCTCGTCCAATAAGTCCCACCTTCGGCGCTCTGCCCTGAGCGCGCGATTAAGGGCCCCGACGTCTTCTGAAATAAAAACAGATCGTCCGCCAATTCGGCACAGACGACCTGCTTCCGCTAACGTCTGTTCGTAGAGAAGCGCGTTGTCTTTACGTTTACCGTGTATCCGGCCGTAGGGCAGATCCGCAACGATCACATCGAATAGACCGGCTGGTAAGCCGCAAGCGCGCGCATCGGCGACGAGCAATTCCGGAGTCAAACCCGCAGCCAGCGCGTTGACGCGGCTTGCAGCGATTGCTTCAGCCGAAGAATCCAATCCCACTAGGCGAGCTGCCCGCTGCCTCAGGTGGCGTTCGATAAGGAGCGTGCCCCCGCCGCACATTAAGTTTAAAAAGCGGTCTTCCCGTCGAGGCTGTGAAAGTTCGATCATGCCCGCAGCAATAGCCGCGTTGAGACTCCCGCGATAATCGACCTGCCTCCAAGCGCGCGTGGCTAGGGGACGAGCGCCAACTCTACACAGCACTTCCCACCCTTTATCTCCTGGCCGCAGGACAAGTAGGCAGTCCCCATCTTCCGGAGCAAAGGACATTGACGCGTTATCTGCTAGTGTCTTGCCCAGTCGGCGCATCGTAGGCGAACCGGCACCAGCGGCATCCAAACGTAGACCGTGCCGCGGCGGATTCGAACCAATTGAACACGCCTCTTTCACCAGCTCAACTAACGCGTTCACGTGTTCGGGACTGAGCAGCGTGCGCGGGCGCTGCACGGAAAAATCCCTGCGCAGAAAAAGCGACTGAACGGTTCGTAGATCAAGAAGCCTTTCCGTCGACCCAGCATAGCGAAAATGTATCTCATCGCTTCGCCGATGGGCCAGAGAGACGCACGATTCGCGCAGCCTACGTTCCATCTCGCTCCGCGCTATGTCTTGACACCCCCCCAGTACCACGGCTACCCATATAGGTGAACTATATCGTCGATCCGCAGGCGCACGCTCAGCTCGACGCTTTTTCACGGACGAGGTATCCCGTTGCTTCTTGGCCATGAGTCTCCATTGTGCCCATTGAAAATGGGAGAATTGCCCCATTAACTTCCTAAAACCAAACGACTTCACACCACTAATTTCTGGCTTTAAACTTTCAGCCTACTTATAGTTTCCTAGGCTCTACACTTCACGGAAAAGACGCATATATGGATCTTTTTGACGCCAGTCTCAAAGCGCGACAGGAACGCGAACAGCCGCTGGCAGCTCGCCTCAGACCCCGCACGCTCGACGAATATGTCGGCCAAGATCACATCCTCGGCCCCGGCCGTCTCCTGCGGCGCGCGATTCAAGCAGACCAGCTCTCCTCACTCATTTTTTACGGCCCCCCGGGGACAGGAAAAACTACGCTCGCATCCGTTATTGCCCATACAACGCGGTCTCACTTTATATCGATCAATGCCGTTCTGGCCGGCGTCGGCGAGATCCGCACGGCGATTGACCAAGCACAGGAGCGGCGCAAGCTGCACGCCCAGCGCACGATCTTATTTATCGACGAAGTCCATCGCTTCAACAAAGCACAGCAGGATGCCCTGCTTCCCTGGGTGGAAAATGGTACGGTCATTCTCATCGGAGCAACTACTGAAAATCCCTATTTCTCTGTTAATCGCCCTCTTCTTTCTCGCAGTCGAGTATTTCAGTTGAAGAGTTTGGAAAAAGACGATTTACGACGCGTCGTTGACCATGCACTACAAGCTCCCAACGGCTACGCGCATACCAAGGTTAATATAGATGAAGAAGCGCTTGACCACCTCGTCGACGTGGCCAATGGCGACGCACGCGCACTGCTCAACGCGGTTGAACTGGCCGTAGAGACCACCGAACCCGACACGCAGGGACGTATCCAAGTCACCCTCGAAGTCGCCGAGGAATCCATCCAGCAGCGGGCGCTCCTATACGATAAGGAGGGCGATTATCACTTCGACACCATCAGCGCATTTATCAAGTCCATGCGCGGCTCGGATCCCGACGCAACGCTTTACTGGCTTGCACGCATGGTCTACGCCGGTGAAGATCCCCTCTTCATCTTCAGACGCATGCTCATATTCGCAAGCGAAGACGTCGGGTTGGCAGATCCCAACGCGCTCCAGTTTATTGTGAATGCGGCCAGTGCGTTTGATCGGGTCGGCCTGCCCGAAGGGCGCTTTACGCTCTCTCATGCCGCTCTCTATCTGGCGACGGCTCCCAAGAGCAATTCGACCATGGCTTTTTTCGACGCACTTGCCGCAGTTGAAAAAGAGCACGAAGATGAGATACCCAATCACCTCAAGGATGCCAGCCGAGATAGCGAGGGATTCGGTCATGGAGCAAACTACCTGTATCCCCATGCATTTCGCGATCACTGGGTTGCCCAGCAATATCTCCCCAGCAGTTTGCAGGGACGCGTATTTTACCAACCCTCAGATATCGGCAGCGAAAAAGCGCTAGGAAACGAAGTCCAGCGCAAACGCGAGCTCCAGCTAGCTGCTATGATGGAGCGTCAAACGACTCCAGAAGTTCTCAGCTTTTCTCCGCCAGACAAGGCGCGCGACGCGTGGCTACAGCGCGCAGCAGAGCAACAGGGCGACCAATTAAAAAAAGTGCGAGACCGTCTTATTGAGGCTCTCTCGCTGGAGCGTCACCATCTGGTATTAGACCTAAATTCGGGCACAGGCCTACTCGCCTGGGAAGCGCTCCGCCACACTCCAGAAGGGGGTGTTTGGATGCATGCGACGGACAAAGCTACCGCCTTTTCCTTGCAAGAAGTGGCCGCTCATCTACCCAACGTAGAACGACCGCGTATCGTCCACGGACCACTGAACAATATCGGAGAACGCCTAAACGCGGTCGAAACGGGGCTTCGCTTTGATGGCATCTGCGGTCGAAACGCAATCGGAGGTTTGCAAGACAAGCGCAAGGTGCTGTCCGAACTGGCCAATCGCCTAAAGCCAGGCGGGCGGCTCGCCCTGTTAGAAACGCTTTCCCGTCAAGCTCAGCGGCTGCACGCGCTGCTTGCTCCGAATACCCTTTCTTCTGCTCTGCGGCAAAAGCTAGTCGATGCCGAAGAGGCCATTTACACTGACCAGCAGAACCCGCACGTTGCCTGGGACACTAGAGCACTACACCTCTACCTTAACGAAGCCGGACTAGAAGCTGTTTCCCTGCACTGTGAAGAGGTATTCAGCAAGCGTCTTATCAGTCCTCAGCAACTGGCCCACTGGTTTGACCCCGGCGGAGAAAAGCGGCCCACCTACGCAACCTATTTGAGTCAATATTTAGACGCGGACGAAGTGCGAACCGTCCGCCGCACCTTTGAGAGAGAAATCGCGCATAAAACAGTCCCCTGGTCATCCACGCAGATCACTGTAACAGCACGCGCACCCGAGTAGGATATAAATGGTTGATCTGAGTCCTTTGACCCATTAAATTACGCCCAATCACAAATCGCAGCGCACAGAGGAATAAACTCCAACATATAGAAAGTGGCTATGCGCTTTTTCATTGCTTTAATCGCTCTTTGTACAAGTCTATCTCTATCCGCCTGCAGCACGACAGAGCAACAGATAACAGACTACGTAGAACAGATGGCGGCCAATCCCATCGACTCACCGGCCTGGCAGGAATCAGTCGACGGGCTGATCGCCATCGGGCGTCCCGCCGCGCGCCAGCTAACGGCTCAACTCAACCCGGGACACTACGTCGGAGAGAACTACCGCGAATTTCGCCAAGAGCAAGAGAAGCTGCGCACGGGTAGCGCACGCGTTTTGGGACGGATCAAACCGCGCGGCGTAACTGCAGCACTCACCGGTCGTATTTCGACCGATTACACCGAACCCGAACGCATTGCCTGCATTTGGGCCATAGGCGAGATGGGGTTTGCCCAGGGAGGTGTTGATGCCCTCAAGGGGCAGATGTCTGATGAGAATACGCTTATTCGCCTGCACGCCTCCCTCGCCCTCATGAAGATGGACGATCAAACGGGCTATGAAGAGATTGCCTCCACGCTGATGGACAGCAACGATACCCACGTCGGCGTTGTGCTGAGCGGCTTGGGCGAGGCCAAGCACTTTGGCGTTCCTCTCCTCACTCAACTGGCAGACCAAGAAGGGCCGAACAGAGCCGACCTGCAGCAGACGATTGATCAGGTTAGCACGCAGCTGGTCGAACAGCTCAAGGACGAAGATCCCGAGATGCGGCGGCGGGCGGCGCTCGCCCTGGGTGAACTAGGGGACAGTCAATACGTCGATGCGTTAGCACAGCGCCTTGACGACCCGAGCAATCAGGTCCGCTTCAGCACGGCCGCAGCTCTTGCTCAAATGAACGAACAGGCGGGAGTTGATTTTTTATTTGATGCCATGCGCGATCCCGACCCCATCCTTCGCACCAATGCGGTCAAGTTTCTCTCTGGCGTTCAGAAAAGCACCGGCACCGTTCAAGCGCAGCTAATCAGCGCCCTTTCTAGTCAGGAAGCCCTCGCTCGAGCAGGCGCGGCACAGGTCCTCGGACAGGCGCGCGTGATCGCCGCTGTTGAAGCGCTGCAGGCAGCCACCGGAGACGACGATTCGCAAGTACGCGCCAATGCCGTTATAGCGCTGGGCCATATTGGTTTACCAGAGAGTCGAATGCCGCTGGAAGCCTTGCTCAGCGATCCAGATTCGACGGTAGCGTACTATGCAGAATGGGCACTTCGCCAACTAAATTATACAGAGAAGGGACAGGGCTAATATGGGATTCAAGACGCATATCATACGCCTGTCGGTCACGCTACTGCTGGCAAGCAACCTAGTCAGCCAGGCAGCTGAAACGCCGGAGACGATTCTCATACGGCAGACTCTCAGCACTGATCTTTCCGGCCACAGACGCGGTGATGCAGAGCTCGTCCTATCCGCTTATGACGAACACTTTGCAGCCTACAGCGGCAACAACAGCTCCGACCCACGAGTTTGGCAAATACGCTTTGAGAGTCGTCTTTCCTTTGCGGCCAGCCTGGATCGCGACCTCCAAGCCCATCGCTATGATACGGAGCGAACCGTTCCTAAAATCCAAGTTCGTGGGGACGTAGCGACGGCGACGACCATTGATTCTGGACAGGTCATTGATCGCCAAAGCGGCGACGTCAAACCGCTGTACGAAGAGCGCTTCTGGACGCTTTTAAAGCGCGAAGATCGTTGGCTGGTCACATCTTTTGTCGCCAACTTAGGAGATGAATCGTTAGCGCTCGACACCGCTACAAACACCGAAGTCCAAGCCCTACTCGAGCAAGAGAAAACGGCTAGAGAGAACGGAGACCAAAGCGGTTTGATCTCTCTATATGCAGAACACTTTAGCGGCTATGACGGCCTGTATTCATTAGACCCCGCAAGTTGGAAGCTCATATTTAGCGGCACGCAAGAGTTTGAGAAATATCTGGCCAAACGCTCGCCTAACGTGACCTACCAGATAAACCGACAACTTCTTTCTACGCAGATCGGTCCAGAAGGACTCGAAGCACTGGCCATCGGGCGTGAGGCGGTAACCGTCACGCACAAGCGAGGCAACGCCGAACACTCGCTCCAAAGAGACGTCATGTGGACGCTCAGCAAACGCGATGGAGACTGGAAAATAACCAACATGCTTTACAATCTCGGTCAGACCGAATGAGGCTATATGAGTAGCAAAATCAACAACTATGAGAATACGAATCGCCTATTCGACAAAGCTGCTGATCTGGTAGGCCTTGACACAGATACCCGCCTGCTGCTTAAGACCCCGTTTAGGGAGATTCAAGTAGAAGTACCCCTCCGCACAGATAATGGCAATCTGGAAATCTTTATTGGGTATCGCGTTCAACACAGCGCTGCCCGCGGTCCTATGAAAGGCGGCCTCCGATATCATCCAGAAGTCGACTTTGACGAAGTGCGTTCGCTCGCTTCTTTGATGACTTGGAAAACAGCGCTTGTCAACGTGCCCTTCGGCGGCGCCAAAGGGGGCATCACCTGCGATCCAAATGGGCTGACCGTCCGCGAACTGGAGCGTCTGACGCGAAAATTCACTGCACGCATTGGCTTCGCCCTCGGCGTACAGCAAGACATACCGGCACCAGACGTCAATACCAGTGCTCAGACCATGGCTTGGATTATGGATCAGTATAGCACGCAGTTTGGATACACACCGGGTATTGTGACAGGTAAACCGGTAGAGTTAGGTGGGTCATTCGGTCGCGAAGCCGCCACCGGGCGCGGCGTATCGATCATAACGCAGGCTGCGGCAGCAGATCAGGGAATTGATATAGAAGGAGCGCGAATTGTTATTCAAGGCTTCGGCAACGTCGGATCCTATACGGCGCAGCTCCTAAGTGAACGAGGAGCAAAGATAATCGCTGTTGGCGACCACACCGGAGCGCTATTTAACGGAGACGGGTTTGACATACCTGCGCTGCTAGAGCACGCTCGCAGAGAACACTGCATTAGCGGATTTCCCGGCGAGGCAATAGAGGGAGACACGCTGCTTGAACAAGCGTGTGACATTCTCATACCAGCTGCTCTAGGAGGCGTAATTACGCGCGACAACGCAAACGACGTGCAAGCGCGAATGGTCGTAGAAGCAGCAAACTCTCCGATCACGACCATAGGCGACGAAATCCTCAACGAACGCAATATTCTCGTCGTGCCTGATATCCTCGCGAACGCGGGCGGCGTCACGGCGTCCTATTTCGAATGGGTCCAAAACGTTCAGGCATTTTCCTGGGACGAAGATCGCGTCAACGAACAGTTGGAAAAATATATGCTGCAGGCCTATCAGTCGGTCCGCAGCATCATGAAGAAGCGCTCGGCGAGTATGCGCACGGCAGCTTTTAGCATTGCCATTGAGCGGGTTGCCAAAGCAGAAAAAATTCGCGGCGACTTATAAAGTTCTCTCCCCCGACACACGGGGAATCAAAGGCGCTGTATTCCCATCAACGGACATCACCACGCATCCATGAACGGGAGGGAACATGGAAAAACTGGTATGGCTTGTCGTTTTCACGCTAGGCTATTGGAGTTACTGCATATTTTGGGGCGTCAAAGGGGCCCGTACGAGTAAGACCGCCAGCGACTATTTTATCGCCGGACGCGGCATCGGTCTTTGGGTCTTTGTCTTGGCAGCTACTGCGACTTCTTTTAGCGGTTGGACCTTTGTAGGCCATCCGGGGACCATATATAACGTTGGCTTGCCCTATGCTTTCGCCTCTTTCTACGCAATAACAATTCCTTTTACCGGAGTCCTATTTCTAAAACGGCAGTGGCTGCTTGGCAAGCGATTTGGATATATAACGCCCGGCGAAATGTTTAGTGATTACTACCGCAGCGACGCCATGCGCATGCTGACAGTCGTCGTGGCCTTAGTTTTCAGCGTGCCCTACCTAGGCATACAGCTAAAGGCATCGGGCCTCCTGTTTAATCGCCTGCTGGCCGGCACTCCGATCGAACACATGGCGATTGCATCTGTCGAAGGCGGTGCCATTATGCTCTCGATCGTCGTATTCATTTACGTCGCATCGGGCGGCCTTCGCTCAGTAGCCTATGTCGATTGCGCCCAATGTATACTTCTGGCTTTGGGGATTATTGCCCTAGGCTTTATCGCACTCGATTTAGTCGGTGGATGGCAGTCTTTCAAGAGCGGTTTGGCAAGCCTAGCTCAGCAGAAACCGGACATGGTCGCCATTCCGACCCGGCCCGAATCAGATTCATTTTTTGAGAGGGCTGGCACGCTCTTTTTCGACAGCGCTGGCGGCCCGTGGACCGGCCTAATGATTCTAACCTATATGTTCGCACTGATGGGTATTCAGTCAGCTCCAGCCTTTTCTATGTGGGCCTTTGCTAACCGTGATCCCGGTCCCTTTCCCTGGCAACAGGTTTTTGCCTCATCTCTCATTATTGGCGGCATCATGTTCTTCTTCACCGCAGTACAGGGGTTGGGAGTACGCATTCTCGACATGGGCCTCTTGCCCGATACCACGCCGCTCAATCTACCTTCTTCTGACTATCTTGTTCCGTATTTAATCGATACGCTGGCCGATAAATTTCCATGGTTTTTAGGCCTACTAGCCGTGTGTGCGCTGGCGGCTATGCAATCCACAGGTGCCGCTTATATGTCGACGGCTAGCGGAATTATTACCCGCGATTTATACCGACATTTTTTTAACCGAGAAGCATCACAAGCAGCTCAAGTGGCTGTTGGACGCGTCACGGTTGGCATCGTTGTATCAATGGCGCTCTTAGTGGGCTTGGCCTCGGGCGACCTATTGGTTTTGCTCGGCGGTCTAGCCGTATCTTACGGCTTTCAAATGTGGCCCGCCCTATTAGGCATTTGCTATATACGCTTTTTCACGGGTAAAGGCGTAGCCTGGGGACTGGCAGCCGGCCTCACAGCCGTCACCTTCACCTATGTCACTGAATTGGGTGGACTCATTGGCATCGGACGCTACCCGCTTACGCTGCACAGTGCAGGTTGGGGCATCATTTTCAACCTCCTCGTCACGATTCTCGTCAGTGCTCTGACGCAGGAAGATACAGAAACCAAAACCCATCGCGCTCTATTTCACGATTTCCTTAAAGAGCACACCATCCTCTCACCAGAAAAGAGAAAGTGGAAAAAACCAATATGGCTGCTCACTTTGGTCTGGTTCCTCTTCGCCATAGGACCCTTCGCAGTTCTGGGCAATGAAACGAACCCAGCAAACTGGCTCTGGGGAATACCCACGGCGTGGATATGGCAGATTGCTTGGTGGTTGATAGGCTGTGTCATGATGTATTTGTTGGCTTTTAAACTCGAAATGTCCACGATGCCTTCGCGCGAAGTCGCACCGCTCGGACAGAACGACTGACCAGACGACTCGCCGTGCCGTTAACTAGCGCACGTATACTCATCCCGCCGGTCGCCGCCGCACTCCTGTGTGCAATACTTCCCGAGCGCGGCGGCACGGACGGCTGGAGTTTATTTCCACCGATCTTGGCAATTGTCATAGCCGTGGTCTCCGGCCGTTTGGTCTGGGGTCTTTGTCTTGCACTCTTTTCCGGGGCGTTGATAGCACTACCCGCTGAAGTTCCGTTCTACGTGCGCCCCCTGCACGCTCTACATATGGCTGCCGTTGATTTTGTTTGGATGCCGCTAAGAGAATCTTTCCAGCTTTTTATACTCGGATTTACTGCATCACTTATCGGCATGGTGCGGGTCATTTCAATAGCCGGAGGCACCCGTGGAATTGCCGAAGCCTTGGTGCGCAAAGCAGCCAGTGCACGCTCCACTCGTCTAGCAACGGCCCTACTCGGTCTGGCCATTTTTTTTGACGATTATGCTAACACAATCGTCGTCGGAACCACGATGCGACCTATTACGGATCGGTTTCGAATTAGCCGAGAGAAACTCGCCTATCTCATTGATTCTACCGCAGCGCCGGTCGCCGGCGTGGCAATTATCAGCACGTGGATCGGTTTTGAAGTAGGTCTATTCGGAGACGCGATGGAGAGTTTGGGAACAGGAGTTTCAGGCTACGAGCTATTCTTTCGCGCCTTACCCGCCAGGTTTTACTGCCTACTGACGCTCTTTTTCCTTCTTGTCTCGACGCTTATGAGACGCGATTACGGCCCAATGCTTCGAGCCGAACGGCGCGCCAGTCAATACAACCAGCCTCTGGCCCCCGATGCACGACCGATGACCGGCGACGCGCATAGAGTGCCCGAACACCGAGACATAGCGGGCCATTGGGGCATAGCGGTTTTACCGGTAGGCCTAGTCATATTGGGCGTGCTCACCGGTATGCACTGGGATGCGCGCGGCACGGAAGCGGTAATTGCCGCGCGAGGTGAAAACGCCCTTTTCAGCCGCACCTACTGGACAGCTGTTTTTTCCAACGCAGACGGTGCCAAAGTCATGTTTCTCTCTTCGCTTGCAGGTTCAGGACTGGCCTTTATACTTGCCCGCACGCGACGTAGTCTGCGCGATGGGAGCCATCCCCTCAAGATGCCGACGATCCTCCGCACTTGGACCTCGGGTATAACCGGTTTTTCCTACGCTCTCCTCATCTTAGTGCTGGCGTGGGCCATTAAAGAAATGTGCCAAGCGGTGCATACCTCGGACTATCTGATTGGCGCACTCGAGAACGTGCTCGACCCTCGCTTCCTTCCCCTAATCGTCTTCGGACTAGCTGCTGCCGTCGCTTTTTCTATTGGCACCTCTTGGACGACGATGGCTCTCCTTCTGCCAACCATGCTACCCGTTGCCTATCAAATGGGAGATATCACACTAGTCGTCCTAGTAGCTGCAGCCGTGCTTGACGGAGCCATTTTTGGGGATCACTGCTCTCCCATTAGCGATACGACGGTCCTTTCCAGTATTGCGGCATCGTGCGATCACATAGCGCATGTGCGCACGCAGGCGCCCTACGCGATCACAACTATGTTAGTGGCGGCAATATTCGGCTATTTGGGCAGCACGCTGTTTTACTCAACCTCTGTTGGATTGGGATTGGGTATGATTGTCGTCGTAGCAACGCTCGCTCTTGTTGGACGCGATCCCGATAGGTAAACGATCGGATACGAAGAAAACTACGAACCCTTGCTCTCACAGGGAGCAAGGGTCACCAGCTAGATGTGCTGCGATCAATCAGCTCTTCAACTACCATATCGAGCGCTTGCTCGACTGCCAGATCGCGCCCCTCCGAGTCAGACAGAGCAGCATCATACGTTGCCCAACCCTCAATCGGATCAAAGTCTAGGAGTACTTCTTCATTGAGCGATCGAACTAATTTACCACGCACGATCAGCAAGAAGCGATATTGTTCTGTCTGTTCAGCAGCGGTGTAGGTAAAGGGACGGTCTTCAATGCTAAGTACGACGAGTTCCAAGAGCGCATCCGCACTCTCTTCGTCGACTACCCTCAAACGACCATCGCGCGTATAGGCCTCGACCACACGCTCGCTCAGCGCTTCGGCAATATCAAATTCAGCTACCTGACTCTCTGCAACCGGAACGCCAAGCGTGCGTATGCCGCCGACCAACCCACCAGAAGTCGAATAATGTGCACACCCTGTAGCACACAGTACTAACGCGCACAGCACGCGACTCATCGTCATTATTGCACCTCCTCAAAGAGTCAAATATCTGCTCATCACAGCGCTCGCATCAATGCAAAAAAAAACCGGCTTACCCGCAGGCAAACCGGTCCATCAAACAAAGCAAATTTTATTCTTCCTCCCATCCCGCCACCTGAGCAGACTGCGCATCTGCATCTCGTTGCACGTGATCGAGTAAAAAGTCTTTGGGATCCACATAGCCCTTTACGCCACCTCGCTTACGGTCAATGTAGCGCACGGCATAATGCAGGTGAGGACCAGTGGAACGGCCCGTGCTTCCCATAAGACCAATGCGCTGATTGCGTTTAACGCGTTCTCCCACCCGAACCAACATTTTCTGCATATGACCATATTCTGTGCGAAATTTGCCCTGGCGAATGTAGCTTTCTCCCTGTTCGTTAATCTCTTCTGCACTATGCTCAATCACCAGAATGTTACCCAACCTTCGATCCATATAAGCGTGCGTGACAATTCCATCGCCCGTAGCATAGATCGGCGTACCAGTACGACCGGCAAAGTCAACACCCAGATGACGCGCCTTGCGGCCCGTAAAGGGATCTATCCGATGGCCGAATCCCGACGAGATCCACGCCCGGTTTTGCGGCACGGGCCAGATTGTGGGAAAGTGCCGTAAATCTCCTTCGCTCTCGAGGTACTGGCGCTCGATTTGCGCAAAGCTTTCCTCTTGGAAGCGCGCCATCTGCTTGAGACGCGTGATCCGCGTCGAGAGTCTACGCAGCATCTCTCGCTTTGCCTCAGGCAGAGCGGCCGTGTCTTCTTCCGGCAAGTCTTCGGAACCGCCCACGCCGCCCAAGCGTATATCAGGTGAGAGCGGTTCCATCATATGGTAATCCCGCAGCCGATCGTCATCTGCGACCAGCTGCGCCATCACACTTTCAAAGTCTGCCACCTCGCGCTCTGCAATATCCACACTCTTTAGCAGGTCGATATTCTCAGCTTGCAGGCTCAGTAGAGCCCCCCGTTGTTCAGCCTTTTGGAAAAAGCCCCAGGCAAAATAGGCATAAGACAGCACGACGCAGAGTAGAACAAATGAAATACCGTACATTAGTTGGCGGTTAAAACGATATTCGCGCACGTGACCTTCGTCCGAGGGGATATAGATAAAAGTCAAACGCTTCTGAGGCATACGGCCTTACATCTCCTTGCGCGGGATTGTATATTCAGACCGCATTAGACGAACCAGTAAGGGAACAAATAGCCTACCCGATGCATTGTCTAATACGGAACACGCTGTATTTTTAACGGGTGTCAATCTACGGCACCGCCAAGTGAAAGTCAACCAATCTACCCTCGTTGAGAACCATGCTGATCGCCTTTGACATAGGCAATACTCACATAGACTTAGCCCTTTTTTCAAACGGCGTCCTTCTCGCTCGAGACCGTATGCGAACGCACGGCCAGCCAAGCCATTCAGAGTATGCCAAGCATCTCATGCGTTTCATCACAACGCACGCCAAACGCCAGTCCGTCAAACAGGCTTTAATTGCCTCCGTCGTCCGCGACATGGAGACCGATTTAATCTCCGTTTGTCATCAATGCGATATCGCAGCCCATTCCGTCGACAGCAGTTGGGACCTTGGCCTGAAAATCCGTTACAACAACCCAAAACACGTCGGCATCGATCGATTATTGGCTGCGGCGACTGCATTTGCCGAAGCCCCGCCAAATACCGCACTAGTGATCGCCGACGTGGGTACTGCAATTACCGTCGACCTGCTCAGTGCAGAGGGCACCTTTCTCGGTGGCACCATTGCCCCAGGTCTTCAGATGATGCTGAAATCGCTGCTCGCAGGCACTAGTCTACTTCCCGAAATTGAGTTGGACGATTGCGCATCTCTGCCGGCCACGAGCACACCCGATGGCATTCGAGCCGGCATCTTATACGGAGCTGCGAGTCTAATAGACGGACTACGGGATCGACTTGGTGAAACCGTCGCAAACCCGGTTATATCCATACTGACTGGTGGAGATGCTCAGCGACTCCACCAGTTTACCCGTTCCAACTGGCAGTGCGACAGCTCACTTGTGCTGCGTGGTCTGAATTTAGCCTACGAGCGCAACAAGTTGACTCTATAAACCGTACAAAGTATTATCAATCGGTTAAAAAAATTGACCTACATGCCGGTGCCATGTAAAGGAGTTCCTCATTGAACATCTCTGTTCCCCTTTCCGTACTGCTCTTAACCTGTCTGTCAATTACTCAGCCTGTCGAGTCGAGCAATTCGATTGACCAAGAGTATAAGGCCGTTCTCTGGCCCATTGCTCAGCGAATTCACGAGTATTATTTCGAGGAAATACCGCCCGACACACTCATGCAAGCAGCCGCGCGCGGGCTCTTTGCCGCCATGGATCCCGCATCCGAATACGAAATCGATACGGATGCCATGGGCGCGTCTCCTAATCCACGAAAACTTCTGGCGAGCCGCTTTACGACGCTCATGCAGGTAGCCAGGTCCTTAGACGAGAAAGCTTTCTATCATACGCCAGTAGACACCTTAGTACGGTTTGGCGTCGCTGGCATGATGCAAATACTCGATCCATACTCTGTATTCTTGGAAAAACGCAATCTCGACAACTTTAACATCCAAACTCAGGGAAAGTACGGCGGACTGGGGTTTCGCATCCAGGTTGTTCGCCCGGATAGCGCCATCGCCGTCTGGAGCCTGCTGCACAACGATACGCCGGCCGCACGTGCCGGCATAAAATCGGGCGATTTAATATTGGGGATTGATGGGGAAAGCACTAAAGACATGTCAGCCGGAGATGCGGCAGACAAGATGCGTGGCGATCCCGGTACACCCGTAACCGTAACGCTACGACGCGCAGGCGTTCAAGATCCGTTCGACCTATCTGTTGTGCGGGAAGAAGTTAAAATGGGCAGCATCGCAGTAGAGACCCTCTTCCCCGACTCAACCGGATACGTCAAGCTCGATCGATTTCAGCGTAACTGCAGCGCAGAGGTGCGAGATGCCCTAATGTCTCTGCGCGCACAGGGCATGAAGCGCATCATCTTTGACCTGCGCGGCAACGGAGGAGGATATCTAGATGAAGCTGTAAACATCGTCGACTTGTTTATACCCGAAGAGCGCATGGTCGTATTCACGGCCGGACGCGCATTCCGGGACACAACCAAATACATGACGTCTGAACCCGCTCTCTTTTCCGACGAGCCCCTCGTCATCTTGGTTAACGGCGGTTCGGCTTCTGCATCAGAGATTGTAGCCGGTGCTATCCAAGACTGGGACCGCGGGCTCGTACTGGGCTCGACCACCGTAGGAAAAGGCTCCGTTCAGCAAATTGTTAATATTGATGAATACTCTGAACTCAAACTGACGATGGCCGCTTGGCACACGCCGTCGGGCAGATCTATCGATAGACGCATGCGGAAAGATTCAACTCTTGTCAGCGATCCAGAAACGGCCTTTCACACGAAAATACTCGAACGCGTCGTGCGCGGCGGCGGAGCAATCACGCCTGACGTAAAGGGCACGACACGCCAAGGCAATCGCCTGTGGTGGCAACTCAACGGCTTCGCCAGCTTAAACAACCAGTTTTTTTACTACGCTCGCCAGTATCGAGTGGCCCATCCCGAACTGACACATGCATTTCGCGCGAACGAGAATACTTTCGACGAATTTCGCTCCTTTGCCCAGCAGCGCGATTTCGAATACGTCAGCGAAGCAGAAGCCCACGTTAAAGAACTTAAGGAAATGGCTCAAGATGACGATTTCGAAGACCTCGGAGATTCCATTGAACAGCTAATTGAACAAATCGACACCGCCGAAGAGAAGCACTGGCAGGATAATAAAGATCTCATCCTATGGCGTCTCACCTACGCCGTCCTCGAAAAAGCTTACGGCGTCCATCATGCCGAATCGTACAACGCCGAGGTCGACCCTCAAGTTCTCGAGGCTCGAACCCTGTTGGCCAACCTACTTGACTACGAACACTGGTTCCAGGTTGAAGAAATTGGCATCGGAAGCGATGACACTATCGCACAAGACGACGAATCCATAGACGCCAAGTAGACGACCATGGCCCTCTCTCAAAGGCCGATGCTATGGTTGGGCATCGGCTTTGCAGTGCACCTTCTGTTCGCAGCAGCGCTCTTCGGAGATTGGCTGCGTCCCCTGTTTAACGACGCTTCTCACACGCGCCGTGGGTTTGATTTTGGCGTATTCTATCTGGCCGGACAGGCCCTGTTACAACATCAAGATATTTACGCGGTAGAAGGCGCGTTCGGCTATCGCTATCTGCCCGTCTTTGCTCAGACAATGGGCCGCTTATACGCCCAGTTCCCCCCGCTTTCCTCGTACTATTTACACTTGGCCATAGGCGAAATCTTGCTATGTATGAACTTATGGCTCACGTGGAATCAGCCACTCCATACCCTGCTCCGCGCACGGGCCGTCTTCATGTGGTTAGCCTTCTCACCGCTCTTCCTCGAAATGTATATGGGACAAGTGAGTTTTTGGGCGGCATCGGCGCTGTACTGGCTGCTTCTGGCCCTGCAGGACCGGCAGTCGAACCATTCCGCTTTTCTGTGGGCAACTTCCATTCTCGTGAAACCAAACATGCTCATTTTACTGCCCGCGTTTGTTCGCCTTCGCCAATATCGCACGCTACTTATCGGCCTAAGCTGTTCAATGCTTGCTAGCATACCTTATTTCCTAACCAATCCGAACTCCCTGGGCTCATTTATACAAACCAACTTGCATTCGGGGCATTTTAAAGGGGCCCTGACGCACGCGGGTAACGTCGGTTTGTGGGGCGGCCTCGTCAGCATTGGCGCCCACTATGCACATGCTCCACTGAGTCAATTGAGTTCACTGGCAGATTTGCCACTTTGGGCTGCTGCACCTGCTTATATGGCACCTTTTCTCTGTGGACTCCTTACGTTCTTTGCCTCTTGGCGCGCCCATAGTCGAGACGTTACACTTCACCTCAGTCTGTGGATGACCGCTTATTTTCTCATCTACAAAGACGTTTGGGAACACCACTATGTGTTCCTTCTACCGGTTATTATCGTACTTTACCTGCGCTATTCTGACATTCGTCTACTGTGTATATACAGCACTCTTGCTCTCCCAACACCTTTTGTCTTTTTTGACATTCAGCCTGGAATATACGGCCCCATAGACCCTGAACGCACGTGGAATACCGCTACTTCAATTATCTACCGTGGTGCTAAACTGGCTCCAACAATTGCTTTGTGGATATATATCAGTCGCCAACTCAGACATACTGCTCATTCAACGTGTAAGGTCATAGAATAAAGTAAATCTCTGCACCTTAATATTGCCGGATACAAAGAATTATTGTAGTATGTCTTGTCTGGGATATATTCTGGTAATAACAAATTGGTTGTTCAGCTAAATCACCCAGAAGTCATTAGAATACAAACTCCTATGCCAAATATCGTAAAGAGTGCTCGTCGGTTACCTCCATGGCTAAAAGCCAAGGCACCTGGCAGTCCCGATTACATGGATATAAAGCGTTTGGTAACCGATAAGCGGTTACACACTGTGTGTGAAAGCGCTCACTGTCCAAATATTGGCGAATGTTGGGGACAACGCACGGCTACCTTCATGATTCTCGGAGATATCTGCACGCGTAAATGCGGTTTTTGCGCAATTAAAACAGGTAAACCACAATGGCTCGACGAAGGCGAACCCGAACGCGTCGCTGAAGCCGTCGCTCACTTGAACCTGCGCCACGCCGTAATTACTTCGGTAAATAGAGATGAGCTTCCGGATGGAGGAGCAGGTATCTTTGCTAAAACGCTTGAGGCGCTTAATAAACGCTGTCCTCAAACAACTGTAGAGGTGCTCATCCCAGATTTTCAGGGAAATTGGGACGCACTTGAAACGGTTCTACAAGCCCAGCCCGACATATTAAACCACAACATGGAAACCGTTCCGCGTCTTTACTATAAAATGCGTCCACAGGCTAAATACGCGCGCTCTCTTGAACTGTTGGATCGCGCGCGCACGACGAGCACTGCACCAACCAAATCGGGAGTCATGTTAGGTGCAGGGGAGCGCGATGAAGAAATCGCTCAAACCATAGATGACCTAGCTGCCGTCGGATGTGCAATCCTCACATTGGGACAGTATTTGAGTCCTTCGGTCAAACACGTTCCCGTTGACCGTTATGTGCACCCCGATGAATTCGAACATTGGTATGAATACGCCATGGGTCGTGGTTTCCGCCACGTCGAATCTGGACCACTTGTGCGCTCTTCATATCACGCGGAAAAACAGGTGGATGAAGCCAACAGAAACACCGAAAACGGGCCTGAAATACCGTCACTGATAAATACGAATCCAGAAAATCAGGTAAGTACGGATGAAGGTTGTAGCAGGAGCGTGCCCGACACACTCCTATCCATAGAAACCGCATAGACAGAGAAAGAGTAAAGGCGCGAATGAACCTGGAAAAGAAAGCACTCTCCGGCTACTTACAACGCAAAAAGCTTATTACGCGGGGGACACCAATTCGCGTGCAATCCATAGGCGACGGCCTGAAGAATCGCGTTTATTACGTGGCCGCACCCAAAGCTTCTTGGATCGTAAAACAGGCACACTCGCGCGTGCAGATCAAAGAGCGGTGGTGGCTAGACCGAAAGCGGATTTTCACTGAATATTCCTGCATAGATATACTACGGCAGTTTCTCCCGCCGGAGATCATTCCCGAATCAGTTATGGTGGATCGGACAGATTTCGTCCTAGTTACCACATCGCCTCCGGAAAACGCCGTGCTGTGGGAGGACGATTTATCTAACGGTCGCATCGACTTACAAATTGCCGTGCAGTGCGGCGAACTCTTGGCAACCGTACACAACGAAACTGCTGAGCATCCCGAGCTCAAGACGCTGTTCAGAGATACCAAGGCATTCGAACAGTTACGCATTGAGCCCCACTACGAGTACGTGACTAACTCGTTTCCCGATTTGAAAAAAGTCATTGACGCCCAGACTAAACGCCTTAAAAGAGAGACCTATGCCCTCGTCTTAGCCGATCTCAGACCGTGTAATGTTTGGATTAATTCTGGCCAGCTATATCTGGTTGATTTTTCCACAGCGCACTTTGGGCACCCCGGTTTTGACCTGGCTTTTTACGCGGCCGACATGTGCGTCAAAGCCATGCAGAACAGCATTCAAAAAGCTGCCTTTTTAGAAGCTATTAACGTATTTTGGAACGGTTACTTCAAGTTAGCATCTTACAAGGGCGTCAAAGAAATAGAAAAACCCGCAGTGCGTGACTTAGGCTGTTTGTTACTAGCCGCAACTGATGGGAGGCAGGCCGTGGAGTTTGAAGATCCGCACGTAGTAGACCTAGCGCGCCGAATTGGCATGAGCCTACTTTTTACTGAATTAGAAACGATTGAAGACATCACCGAATTTATCAATCGCACGCTGATTGACGGCTGATAAAAATATGCCTTAGGGTAGAAAGGGGTGCTATCCCGTTCGCGGCTGTGAATCAGATAGCATCCCTTCATATTTGTAAATTTCCACGATCATCAGCCCATTAGACATTTCAAACGTCAGGAAAATACGCGCGTAAATCTTGGCTACTCGACAAGACGTGGTCTACCATAGCAGTACGAGCAGCATCTCCATCTCTCCGACGCAGCGCGACTACAATTTTTACGTGCTGTTCGTGCGAAAGTCGAGCCCGATCCTTTTCGCTCTCTTCCCCTTCTAGCGAGCGCTTTATCCACTCCTGTAAATAGCCACGAGTCGCTTCCAATAGACTGGCCAAGAGCGTATTTTGCGTCGCCCGAGCGACAGCCATGTGAAAACACAGATCGGCCTCTAAAAAAAGTGGGGCATCGTCGAGTGCCTCTTCCATTTGTGCGAGCGCCTCTTCCACGGAGCAAAGATCTTCTCTCTGGCCTCGAAGAGCTGCCCAGAAAGCCGTTTCTGATTCAAGCATTAGGCGTGTTTCAATGAGGTCTCCAACAACTTTCCGATCAAGCAGCATACCCCATTGAAGCGCTTTTTGCACTAACTGCTGATTGTCATTGACGAACGTGCCTTCACCAACGCGTCCCTCTACAACGCCCATTGCACTCAGCGAACGTAGCGCTTCACGGAGCGAAGAACGTCCAACGCCAAAGCGCTTACACAGTTCGCGCTCGGGCGGCAAACGATCTCCCGGGCGTAGCACGCTGTGTCCGATGAGATTCATTATCTGCGACATGATTTCTTCGCTTAGCGAAGTTCGCATAACAGGCCTAAGGCGATCGGCCAACGGATGGGAAGAATCGTTTTCTCCCATTTTTCCTCCAGTTATTCAACTCGTCTCAGTGCACACTTACACACGTGTGACGTTTAGAAGCAAATATCTTATTTGCAATTGGTCTGACCATCAGCTATTTTTTCCACATAATAGCGTCACACATCCTCTGTCGTCAAGGGAAACAGCATGGCTCTAACCCGCGATATAGGCATCCGCATAGAACTGGTGCCCATGGATCTGCACTGCAATGAGATTACGGTCGCCCTCTACAAGCAAACCTCATCGGATGGCCCAGTCTACCGCATCCACACCTACAGTCGGCATCCCGATGCCCAACAACGCATCGCTTCTCTTTCGACTGACATGCAGATGCTGGGCGGAATGCAAATGACCGACGACGGCCTCCTACGCTTCCCGTGCGGACACGCCCATCAATATGCCGTACGCAGGCTTTTTCTCGACGTCTGTAAGCGAGATCCATCTCAACCCGCACAGGCCTTTCCCCTGCGGATCCACGACAAGAAAAGTACTTGCCATATTGCAGTCGACTGCTTGGGTGATGGGCAATACTCTGTTCGAGCCGAAACAAAAACTGAGGGCGTTGAGCGTCGAACGGCAACGATCGCACGCGGCCTCGTTCGCCTCGGTGAAATGGAAGCATCAGACAGCGACGCCAATCGCGTAAACTTTGCCTGCGGCCATTCCCACGATGCCCTTATCGCTTTACTAATGCTGCGCGCCCCCAACGTCCGTGCCGCCATGCGCGAAGCGGAAGAAATGGCTAGTCGAGGCCAGCTCGTTGCTCCCAGTGCACAAAATTAGGAGATAGTTGTGGAACACCCAGCCTCCATGAACAGCCGAGAGCGCGTCTTAGCTGCACTCAATCGCCAACCCGTTGATCGCACCCCGCTGTGCAATCCAACGTCTGTCGCCACCGTCGAACTGATGGACCTAGTCGACGCCCCTTTCCCCGATGCCAATCGCAATCCCGAAACCATGGCACGCCTTGCAGCTACGGGATACACTGAACTGGGCTTCGATACCATTATGCCCGTATTCTCGATTATCCAAGAATCTGCGGCGCTGGGATGTAAAATACAGTGGGAGCAAAAAGACAACTGGCCCACCGTCAAAATGAGCGAGCCCATATGGGAATCGCCAGACGATATTAAGGTGCCTGCAGATCTATGCACACATCCTGACACTCGATGCGTAACGGAAGCCATTAAAATTCTGCGTAAAGAATACGGTAACGAGGTCGCCATCATAGGTAAAACAATGGGACCCTGGTCACAGGGCTATCACTGTTTTGGTGTGGAACCGTTTCTCCTCATGTCACTGGACGATCCGGGAAAAACAAAACTGTGCCTCGATCGCATGAAAGAAATCACCGTCGAATACGGGCTCGCTCAAATAGAAGCCGGCGCAGATGCCTTAACACTTCCAGATCATGCCACGGGCGATTTAGTCAGCGGGGAATACTACGAGCGCTATCTGCGCGACCTTCATATTGAAATGGCCGAACGTCTTCCTGTCCCCATCATACTACACATCTGCGGTCGCACAGTCGATCGCATGGAATACATCGCCCAAACCGGGATGGCCGCCTTTCATTTTGACTCAAAGAACACACCCAAAGAATCAATGGATATCGTCAAAGAGCGCATTGCCTTGGTTGGCAATATTAACAACCCAGAGACGCTCTTTTCCAAAGGGCCTGAGGCCGTGCGCGAAGAGGTTTATAGGAACTTAGACGCGGGCGTGCAACTCGTTGGACCCGAGTGCGCCATTCCCCTGCAAACTTCGATTGAAAACTTAAAGGAAATTCCCCGTGCCGTGCGCGACTGGCACGCAGGACACGACCGCCAGGAGATATAGCATGGCTGAAATCGGTGATATAGCCAACGAGTTTATCCGCGAAGAAATTGACGAATTCCTTGAAAAGGACGACGAGCGCAACCATATCGTAGATCTCTTTGCGCAGACCAAACCGCTTATGCAAGACATCGCCGCAGCCCTGATCGACGGCGCGCACGAAGAAGTCGATCAACTGACTCAGCAGGCGCTTTCCGAGGGCATCGAGGCGTTGGAGATCATGGACGACGGACTTATCGCAGGCATGGGTATCGTCGGTATCAAGTTTCGCGATAACTTTATTTTTGTCCCAGAAGTTTTGGCCTGCGCCCGCGCCATGAAGGCGGGGATGGCATACATCGAGCCCATCCTATCAGATTCAGGCATCGAGCCCATAGGTACCGTCGTCATGGGAACAGTCAAAGGAGATCTGCACGATATCGGTAAAAACCTGTGCATCATGATGCTGCGCGGAGCGGGCTTTGTCGTGCACGACCTAGGAGTAGACACCTCAGAAGACGAGTTTATTGAGGCCATCGAGGAACACGACGCCAAACTGCTAGGCATGTCTGCCCTGCTGACAACTACCATGCCCAATATGGGAAAAACGATTGAAGCCTTTATCGATGAAGATCTCCGCGACGACGTAAAGATTATGGTCGGAGGCGCGCCCGTGACCCCTGAATTTGCAGAAGATATGGGCGCTGACGGATATGGGAAAGATGCCCTATCCTGCGTTGAATTGGCCAAGGAGTTGCTGAGCGAGTAACGCCGATCATTCTCTTCTACTATGGCTTCCATCGACCCCAATGAGTATCAAAAGCGCCTAGATAGACTAACCTCCATGCTGGGCGATATGGTGCGTCACGCGAATGTTCAGGCGCAGAGTCGCTGTCCCTATAAAAACCGGCACGACGAGTGCACCGCACAGTTTGGCTGCAGAAATCAGCGTAAATCACAGGAAAAAAAAGATTCACTGCTCTGCGTTGGCGACGACAAGTTGGACTATCGCAGCGCGTGGGAAAGCGGGCAACGGACCATGAAGAGCCCAAGCACCGTAGGCACAGCGCGCGTTTTATGCGGCGATCAATCCCAAACCTCAACAAAACACCACACACTCTTTGATGCCGCTGATGTGCTTTCGGTTGCCGTGCCTAATTCATGTCATCGATCGGGTAGTTGCCATGAGTGCATTGTCGAAGTTAAACGCGGCATGGAAGCGCTCAACGACCGCACGCGGGACGAAGCATTTTTGCGGGACGAATACCGCCTGGCCTGCCAGGCGACAATCGTCGATGCCGATATCGACATCGAATTTGCCCCACTCAACCGTGCCCCTCGCATCCTAACGCTAACAGCTGATGTACCTCGAGATATTCGCCCACTAGTCGTGCGAGACGGAGACCAGGTCTATTACGACGGGGAACTGATAGACACCTATCGCGGGCGTCTGTTAGGTATCGCCATCGATCTGGGCACGACCACCGTAGCCATGGAACTGGTCGACTTGGAAAGCGGCCAGAGTATTGAAGTCGCCTCGTTTGAAAATCCACAGCGCTTTGGCGGCAGCGACGTCATGTATCGCATTAGCTACGATCGTGAGCATCCTCGCGAACTCCGCCAGGCGATCCTGCGCTCAATCAACCGGCAAATCGCCCAATGGAGTGCTGCATACGACGTGCACAGGCACTGCATTTATGAAATCGTGATCGCCGGCAATTCAACGATGCGAGAAATTCTCTTTCGCTACGACGTGCAGAGTATCGGTCAGAAGCCCTATAAGTCGCAGGTCGAGCTAGAATATCTCGATGGGAAACGACCCCATACAGCTCTTACCGAAAAGACACGTCGACTTGGCCTGCGCGCCCATCCCAAAGCCCGCGTATACGGCTTGCCTCTCATCGCTAGCCACGTGGGTGCCGACGTGGCCGCCGACCTGTGCGCAACCGACCTCGACGCTCAGGCAGACGGCGCGTTACTTATCGACGTGGGAACTAATACCGAAGTCGTAGCCATTCACAACGGTCGCATGGTCGCAGCCTCTTCGCCGGCCGGGCCCGCGTTTGAAGGCGGCACCGTCACCTACGGTATGCCCGGCTATGAGGGCGCTATCGAACGAATCCATTGGAACGGCACCAATTGGGATTACCAAACGATTGGAGACGAGGCAGCATTGGGCATTTGCGGCTCTGGGCTGATTGACCTATTAGCCGAACTACGCCGACACAGCCTCATGTCGCCCAAAGGTGTTTTCTCTGAGAGAAAAAAAGAGCTCGTCATAGACGCCGATTCAGGCATTACTTTTTCTCGCTTGGACGCATCGAACTTAGCACAGGCAAAAGCTGCAAATTACTGCGGACAGTATATCGTGCTACGCGCGCTCGGTCTTTCACCCGGTAACGTCAACAAGCTCTATCTGGCCGGTGGATTTGCCCATTACGTAGACACACAGGCCGCCATAGATATTGGATTTTTAGCTCCGGTCCCAGCAGAGCGCATAGAGAAAGTAGGCAACGCCTCTCTGCAAGGCGCACGTGAAGTTCTGCTATCTCAAGACAAGCGTCTCCAACTTGAAGTGCTTGTCGGCAATATTGAGCACATAGAACTGGAAACAACGCCTGATTTCTTTGACCTATTTGTCGATGGCTGTCAGTTCAAACCCATGCCCTCTACGCTGACATAAATTCATCAATGAGCGAGAAGCCTCTCCTACTAAAAAATAGTGGGCTAAAACTTTAGAGAGAACGAAGACCCCTGACGCAATTTAGAGCAGACTTCGGCTGGATTTTTCACCTTCTTTCCATAGATTATTTCACTATGAAACCATTTATTGAACGCATCGCCGAAGACCGTCCCATGCTCTACGACGGCGGCTTTGGCTCGCAGCTTTTTGAGCGCGGTATAGAACTGACCAACAGCACGCTGGCCAACGAAGAACACCCCGACGCCGTGGTCGACGTCCACCGCACCTACATCGAGGCAGGAGTTGATGCAATTGGCAGCAATACCTTTGTCGCCTCCGAACTCCATTTGGAGATGGCCGGCAAAGAGCCTGCTGCAGCCGGAGGGTTAGCGACCAAGGCCGTTCAGCTAGCGCGCCGCGCCGTAGAAGAATGCGAACGCGAAGTTTATGTGGCCGGCTCAATAGGCCCCTCTCCCGGCGCCATTGAATCCGATGCAGGCGATACGACCTTTGGCATAGCCGACGTCAAGGTGCGCGATGCGCATGCGCGCATTGTAGAGGCGCTGGTCAAAGGAGGGATCGACTTTTTTGTCATTGAAACCCAGTTCTCAGCCAAGGAAGCCGCCATGGCTTGCAATGTTGCCCGCCAGGCCGGACTGCCCATTGCGATTAATCTCACGCTCAAATACACCAAAGACCGCAAAACGGGCGACGTTATTTATAAGACCGATTGGGGCCATTCGCCTGCTGATCTTATCGATATACTGGCTTCTGGTGAATTTTCAAACGGCGACAACCTCATTGATCACGTGCACCTGCTTGGGCTAAACTGCGGCGCAGAGACTCGACGCGACGAGCACACGGGCATGGCATATGCCCTCTGCGGGGGCGAACAGTTTCAACAGGCTCTGGAACAGCGCGGACATGACAAGCGTATCATGGCCTATCCCAACGCCGGCATGCCCCAGTTAGATAGCCAGCATCGCACGACTTATTCCCAAACTTCAGAGGACATGGCTGCACATATTGCCACCCTACTCGATAGCGGAATCTTTTTTCTGGGTGGCTGCTGTGGCACGACGCCGGATCATATCCGCGCGTTCCGCCAAGCTATAAATGCCCACTCATCCCTATCATGATCCATTATCAGGTTCTCTATTGGCGCGATATTCCGGCCCAGGTAAAGATCTACACCGATCGTCGTCCCACTTCGCACGCCCTGTCTTCTCGATTTCAGGTAGCCATTGACCGCATTGCTATGGAAGAAGGCCTCACTGGCACAGAAGCGTATTTAAACCAATGGCAGTGGTCCGAAAAAAGATCTATTGAAGGCGACCCGAGTGAAATCGCCGCCCCTATTATTGGACAGGTAGAGCGGGAGGGCGATGAGCAGCTCGCCGCATATAGGAAACGCTCATGAGCACGTTTGATAAACACTACGACGTCATCGTAGTTGGGGGCGGCCATTCAGGCACCGAGGCCGCTCTAGCTGCGGCTCGTATGGGGGCGGAAACCCTGCTCCTCACGATGAATCTCGACACCATAGGTCAGATGTCGTGTAACCCAGCCATAGGAGGCATCGGCAAGGGCCATATGGTTAAAGAGATCGATGCACTCGGCGGCCAGATGGCCGTTAATATAGACCGTACGGGGATTCAGTTTCGCCGTTTAAACACAAGTCGTGGTCCGGCGGTGCGCGCATCGCGCGCTCAGGCAGACAAGAAAGATTATCAATTTGAGCTGAAGTTCGTCTGTGAGCAGCAGGAGCATCTCGACCTGCGACAAGGCCTGATGGAATCGCTGTACATCGAACAAGGTCGGATCCGCGGTGTCGGCGTGAAAGGAGGTATCACCTACCTCGCGCACAGCGTCATCTTGACGACCGGCACCTTTCTAAAGGGTAAGATCCACGTTGGCGACTTTTCTTATAGCGCGGGGCGCGCGGGTGAAACTTCGGCAGAAAAGGCCTCAGAAGGTCTGGCAGCCCTCGGATTTGAGATCGGCCGTCTTAAAACGGGCACTCCGCCTCGAGTCAACGGCCGCACGCTCGACTTTGCCAGTATGGAAATCCAGCCCGGCGACGATCCGCCGCGCCCCTTTTCCTACGCCGTGGAACGGATCGAAGGAGAGCAAATTCCCTGTTGGATCACCTACACGAATGCCGGCACGCATGAACTGATTGAAGAAAACTTAAACCGATCGGCCATGTACAGCGGCCGCATCGAAGGAATCGGACCGCGCTACTGTCCCTCAATCGAGGACAAGGTCGTGCGCTTTGCCGACAAAGACCGCCATCAGATCTTTGTCGAGCCCGAGGGCCGAAAGACGCTTGAATACTATATAAATGGACTGTCTATGAGCCTGCCAGAAGAGCTGCAGACTGAAATTGTGCGCTCCCTACCCGGCTTAGAAAAAGCCGAAATTATGCGGCCGGCCTACGCGGTCGAATACGACTACGCTCCGCCCACACAGCTCTATCCTCATCTCGAGACAAAGCGAGTAGAAAATCTCTTTTTTGCCGGACAGATTAATGGCACAACCGGCTATGAAGAGGCCGGTGCCCAAGGAATCATGGCCGGCATTAACGCCGTGCTCAAGGTGAGAGGAGATGACCCCTTTGTACTGAGTCGCTCAGACGCTTACATCGGCGTCTTAATAGATGACTTGGTCACCAAAGGAACGCAAGAGCCCTACCGCATTTTCACTTCGCGCGCAGAGCACCGCCTTTTGCTGCGCGAGGACAATGCCGACTATCGTCTAATGGAGCGCGCAAAAGAATTTGGCCTAATTGAGGACGCGGTCTGGAAAAAATACGCAGACAAGAAGCGCGCCGTAGCCCTCGAACTAGAGCGACTGGCCCAGGTGAGACTGCACCCGTCTGACGGCGTGAACGAGCTCTTTGCCGAAGCGGGCACTGCACCGCTTAAAGAGGCCGTACCGCTGATCGACATACTGCGCCGCCCCGAACTGAACTATCGCCATATTGAACAGCTTTGTCCATCGGAAAATCCGCTATCTCTCGATGCGACAGAACACGTAGAAGCGGAAGTTAAGTACGACGGCTATATTAAACGCCAAAATACGCAAGTCGACAAACTTAAGCGACTGGAATCGGTGCGTATTCCCACCGACTTTGACTTTGCTAATCCTTCTCTCAACTTGTCGACGGAAGGGCGCCAAAAACTAGCGCACATTCGCCCGCAAACTCTTGGACAAGCAGCTCGTATCTCTGGCGTTTCACCCGCTGATGTATCATCATTGATGGTACTCTTGCACGCTTACACCGCTCGTACACAAGTTCGATAAACTCCGCCTTAGAAACGCGCGCCAAGGCTTAGCCCCACCTGACGCGGGTCCCCGTAACTAACATAGAGGGTATCTGCATAGTCGGGCGGTGTTAAGCCAAAATAGAATCCGCGCACAGCATACAACTCGTCCAACAAATTATGTCCCCAGAGTGTTAACTCCCAAATGCCTTTTTCAAAGCCCACACTTCCATTAACTATTTGATGCGATTCTGCACGTTGATTGTGACTATCAGAGAAATAAAATCTGTCCTTAAAGGACCAAGAAACGCGAGCAAAAAAACCCTCATTATTTGCGTAAGATCCTCCAACTTGCGTATTCCATTGTGGTGCGTGAGCAGTAGCACGCCCACCCAATCTCTGAAGCTGACCTTGTGCAGAGTTAAATGAGTATTCATCTACATGTGTGTCTAGGAAGCCCAGTGAAGCGAATACATCTAAACCTGGTAGAACACTATATCTTCCCTCTAATTCCACGCCACGATTATAACCGGATGAGGCATTTGCCGTAAAGAAAAAGAAACTATTAGGATCACCTGGATTTTGTTGACTAGAAAGCGATACTTGTTGATCGTCACGGAAAGCATAAAAAGATACCAACGATAAATGGTAGAGTTGCGTAGCACGACGCAAACCAAATTCGAAATTTAACATATGCTCAGGATCGTAAGGCCTGTTATCAGACGACAAGTAGGGATGCTGATTGATTCCCCCAGCGCGGTAGCCTCGAGCAACAGCCGCGTAGGCAGATGATCCTTTGTCGTTTTGCCAACTAAGCGAAACCTTTCCACCTGATAGCAAATGCGCCACGTCATAGCGCACTGCCTCACTACCGCCATTTGTTTTGCCATCGTATTCTATTCCACTACGCTCTAAACGCACGTTTGAAATCAGTTTTATGTTTTCAGCGAGTTGGTTTTCTAACTGCCCATAAAACGCAACATTCCTCATATCAAAACTCGCCTGCAAATCGGTAGACGAACCACCAAATAAGTATCCTGCCGCATCGTCTTGCTCACTTATTGAACGAGCATAAACACCCAGCAGTGCCACTCCACTTTCTAATCTTAGTTCCTGACTCCAACTCGTACGCTCACGTTTTGTACGATCAAAAAAGTCGTAACTATACCCTTCAGCATCAGGATTAAATAAATACGGTTCTCCAAGCCAGTAAGAATCATTTCCCCAATCGCCATCGTAACTATAATTGAGGTCGGTCTGTGAATAAGTGCTTATTGAAATGATATTTAAACTATTGGTAAACAGCTTTTCTGCACGAATTGATGCTGCGGTCGTAGTTTGATGGTCGTCACCGGGTTGATTGGTATACGTGAACAACTCTTCATTATTGTCAGGTGCCCACATATCATACCCGTTATCAGCATCAACCCGAAACAATGCACCTTTCAACAGAAGTCCGCTGGGCGCAACATAACGCATCTTAAGACGCAGTGACTCTTCAAGACGTTTATTGCTGTCTTCAGCATCTAAGAAGACATTTTCGCGAAAACCATTGGAACGAGCCGACTGAAAACTAGCGCGCAGAGCCAAGCGATCGTTTATTGGCTGATTTAAAACACCCTCCATACGCAATAAACCATCACCACCCATTCCAAAGCGAAAAGTTCGTTCTGCTGTTGAAGATGCTTCAGCAGACTGAACATTGATTAGGCCAGCCAGTGCGTTGGCACCGAAGGCACTAGACTGTGGCCCCTTAAATACCTCGACTTGCTGTAAATCAAAAAGAGCGCCTGTTCCCAGTCCGCTCAGGTCTATACCATCAACTACGAAACCTACAGAGAAATTGGGAGGCCCCTCACCTGCGTACTGGCTCCGCTCGCCGATGCCGCGCATCTGGAAGTAACGCGGACGAGCCGTACCACCGGCCCAATGCAGATTAGATACGCTGTTAACCAAGCCTTGTATGTGCTGTACACCATCTTTTTCCACTTTATCCGCAGATAATACACTGACGCTAGCGGGAATTTCACTTAGAGATTCCGTTTGTAGCCCACCTGTCACAACAACCTCCCGAACACTGAATACATCAGCCTTCAAAGCTACTTGTAACAAGTCCTCTTCGTTGCTCACAATACTAACTGATTCCTCGTATCCAAAGCGGGTGAAGTATAACGAATCGCCACGAACAGCACTTATTGTAAATCGACCACTTCTTCCGCTAGTGGTCTCTGTGACACCAGAACGAATCTGTACATTTTCCAAAGCGACACCAGTTTCAGCATCAACCACTAAACCGCGCAATTCTTTTGCTTCACATATTCCAACAACTGCAGTTAGTAAACAAATACACAAACTTTTTATTAGCATCGTACAATTCTCCTGTAATCAAAAAAAGCTCCCCAGCGCAATGGCAGGAGAGCGATAGATGGTGCTATTACACCATACAATGCACTCCGTTTCCCTACGCTGGCATCATCCAGTTCAGGTTCTAAGGGTTTTATCTCAGGCTGTTTTGAGCCACCCCCAACGGATACAAGAATAGTATATCTACAGACACATGCAAAAGCAATGCGCTACATTATAAATTACCCGACACAACTTACCTGCAACCCTTTGCCTATGGCGAGCATTCCTCTGTGGAAAAGACATTCACATCACGCGCAGCACAGGGTCAAATCTTGCGCAAGAAATATCAGTACCGGAGACTTGTTTTGAACTGCCAGACGTCTTTGCCGCACAAGAGCGCGATCCACCTAGTCGGCCCCAACTGCGTCTATCACCTATACCGCACTCATCAAGCCGACAAGTAAAATTTAGCGCTTCCAGAGCCGTCCGTCGCTGCTGATACCGTAGCGACTAATCGAACCGTCTTCGTCGAGATCCGTGACTTCTTCCAACGTCGCTTCAAAAGAGTGATTGGTCACCTGGATAGAAGGCGGCCAGAGGAAATTTTGCAGTACGGGATTTTCCATGCCAAGCGAATCGACGTGGCCCGCATAATGTCCGCGTTCGGCGCGAAAGCGGCGCTGTCGGTAGTAAATACTGCGCAACGTCGACCAAGCCTTTTCTCGAGCCGGCCTGACGAAAGAAGCTACGTCACTGCCTGCCGGCTCGTCAGCAAAGAGCACATACCCCCATTTTTCCGGGTAATGCATATTGATTAGTCCCTGCGGAGACCAGACCCAATTATCTTCGCTACGACCAGGCACTTTGGCATATTCGCCCTCTACCACTTCAAGCTCCCATTGAACGCGAGAAAAATTAACGCGCCATATCTGACCTGCCAGCGGACCGCGACGACTGTTGGCTTGCTGTAAAACGTGTAGCGGAAACGCCATTTCAACAGACCATCCTTGATCCGTGTCACTTGGATCATTAATCGTGCCCCACACCTGAACGGCCGTTTTCAACCCGTCTACGAACCAAGCGTTTATATAGGGCCCCCCATCTCGATAGGGCTTAGCCAACAGCAGATCCCACTCGGTCCCATGCGCATTAATTTCAAACTCGTAGTACAGGTGCGTGTCTCCGTCAGGATCTATAAACACCTCAAAGTCGTTATCCCGATAGATAACCGCATCGCGCTTTGTCAGGGTCGCCCATACGTGGGGTTCCTCAAGGTCGGCAGCAATGTAAAAATATTTGTCATCCCAGAGCATTTTAGCTCGCGTTAAGAACGCAGGTTTATCTTTCCGATCGCCTTCAATATCGACAAACGCCGGCGTCCACTGCGCACGCTGCCACGATGGCTCATCCAACTTTCCATCAATAACTATCGGCCCAAGAGACCGCTGAGCTACGTAGTGTAGCGGTTCAATATTCTCTACGTACTCAATATCGAGATTGCGCTGGGCCCAGATTACACTTGGACTGACCAACGAAATCACAAGAAAAAATACCCTCAGCATAGGACTCTCCCATCGTGATTTACAATACAATATCTCCTCGCCTTTCATAAGATACGCAGTGCTCGCTTTGAGACCTACTGACATTCAAATCTGCCCCCTCATAAGTAGCGGTTGACGCGTTAGATGAGCACCCGTTTTTTATAATCCTATAACCAGACCAAAGGGAGATTTAATTATATGTGCGCAGCGGATAAAATTGAGCTGTATAAGAACGGTATGATGCAATTTGCCCAGCAGGATTTCACAGGCGCCATTGAATCATTAACCCGCGCTTTAGAGGTGGACCCTAGCTATGCAGATGCCTACCAAGCAATGGCCCACTGCCACGAAAAGTTAGGTGACCTAGACTCGGCCTTGGCCTGTGCCAAACAGGCCGTAGAGCACAATCCCGATGACTTTCTTGCGCATACGAGTCTATCCATTTTTTACCAGCGCAAGGGCATGATCGCTGAAGCTGAAAGCGAAAAGGCGCTGGCAGACCAGCTACAGCATCAGAACTGAGCGTTGACCCATCGATGCAGATAGGCTCCTATGCCCTCACTCCGCTGCGCGCAGACCTGCCCATTCTCACCCTGGCTCCTATGGCCGGCGTGGGCAATTGGGTTTACCGACTCATCTGTGCCAAGCTCGGTGCGCGCATTGTCGGCGTTGAATTCATAAACTGCCGAAACATCGGCACGACATCGCGTAAGAGTGAATGGCAGCTCAACTTCTCTGATGCAGCCATTTACGAAGAAACCGGTTTATCCCTACTTGCAGCGCAGATATACGGCAACGACATAGAGCTTATTGCGGCCGGTGCGCGCGAGTTTGAACGACGTGGAGCACAAATCGTCGACATCAACTTCGGCTGCTCCGTACCTCAGATACTGCGTCGAGGAAGCGGAGCTGCCTATCTACGCGATTTGGACAGACTCTACGAAGCGGTCTACGCCACGGTTCAAGCCGTCAACGTACCGGTGACCGTTAAAACGCGTATTGGATGGGACGACGACGATATCAATATCCTCGAGGTCGTGCAGCGGTGCGAGCAGGCTGGCGCGCAGGCCATCGCCATCCACGCACGCACTGTGGTGCAAAAATACAAGGGCGAAGCGGCGTGGGAATGGATCGCGCGTGCCAAGGAGGCCGCACAGATTCCCGTCATTGGTAACGGCGACGTTTTTTCCGTGGAAGATGCTCGACGTATGCAGGTTGTGACCCAGTGCGACGGCGTCATGGTTGGCCGCGCAGCCATGGCCAACCCGTGGATATTTTCCGGCCGCGACGGCGCTTCGCTACCTGAATGCATCGACCTAGCCCTTGAGCAGCTCGAGCATATGGCGCAATATAAAGGAGAACGCGTAGGCGTCATGGAAACGCGCAAACATCTAGCACTCTACTTTAAACACCTGCCCCGTTCGTCCCAAATGCGTCAGCGCCTGCTAACGAGTGACTCTCTGGCCGAATTAGTAGATCTGCTCAGGGAATGGAAGGACCAAGACGCCCAGACATCTACACCCAGTGACCTCGTTCTAACTCAGCGCGAAGCAGACGCCCTCGCTTGGGGAGGCAACGGTTAAAGAAGGTTCTGACATGAAAAACCGATGGATTGGACTAATCATTCTGTGCGTAGCCGTCTCCTGTTCAGAGGAACGGGAGAGAGCAACTGTTTCCATACAGCTTTTCGAAGCCCAACTGCTTGCAGATGCGCAAGGTTCATCCTATGCAGGATGGGACACCGTTTCTTTTGGTTCTGCCGATGCGACCATACAGTATGCCATCTCGCCCAAGCCGCTGTTAACCGAGTGGAATATCGCAGCGTTCAAAGCCAGCCAGCCGCAAACAGACGGCACGCACGCCGTCACCGCACGCCTCAATGCCTATGCCCAGCGCTCCATACATGATTTTTGCAGTCTCCCCACCAATCTGAAAAGACCGCTGGGGCTTCGCGTTGGGGATCGCTGGCTCAACTTTAACCCACTGCTCAAGCCGGTAACGGATCGGCTGACCCTAATGGGATTCACGACGGAAGAAACCGAACAGTTACAGCGCTACATAGACCAACGATAGAACAACTCATAGGTCCATCGGCAAATCCAGCGGACACCGAGTCAACTCTTCAGGGCCGTTCTCCCCTACGTAAATCATATTTTCAACGCGGGCACCGCCCAGCCCTGGTATATACACACCAGGTTCACAGGACAGCGCATCTCCGATCTGCAACACGTCGGCTGCGGCGCTTCCTATGCGTGGCAAATCTCCTCCCAAGCCGAGACCGTGACTCAGATGATGCACGTAATATTCTTTCCAACCTCGTTCGGCAAAGCAATCCACGACCTGACGGTAAATATCCGCTCCGTCGGCTCCAGGGCACATAGCCCCTGCTCCCGTTCTATAGGCGCGCTGCACCGTTTCGAGTATGTCTCGCTGTTCCTGCGTGCCTTCGCCGACGATACCAGCTCTCGTCATATCACCAAGATAGCCTCGCACGTGAATGGCCATATCAATAAAAATCATATCCCCTTCGCAGATAATGCGACGCGGGTTTTCAGCACTATCCAAGTAAAACGTTCCCTCACCCACGGCCGGAGCCATAGTGGCATCTTCGGCACCGGCTTTTAACATCGCGTACTCGCCCTCAGCGATGACATCGAGACAGCTCAAACCGGGACGAATGGCAGCAAAAGCGGCCGTCATCCCCAAATCTGCGATGCGTGCCGCTTCGCGCATATGCTCTAAGTCGCGCGCATCTTTCCTCCGGCGAATCTCCGTTCCCAAATCCTTGCACTCGACCTCACAGCCCTCTATCTGTCCGCGAAGCGTAGAAACTAGGTCTGGCTGATCGACAATCACTCGGTTAAGACCCACTTTGCGCAGATAGGCAAGAAGCTGTTCCTCTGGCGGGGGATCCCCCGGCATATTTTCTATCACGGTGCAATCCGTTAACAGGTCGCGACAGGCGTTAGAAATCCATACGCCAGGAATAACGACCGGTTCGCCTAAACCAAAAACGATCGCACAGCAGTTTGCACGCGATAGAACCGAACTGGGCTCGGGATGAGGTAAAAAATAGAGCTGATTGGGGCGAATTGCACTGACAAACACGTCTGCTCGGCTCTCTTCAAGAGCCTGCGTAAGCCGCTCTGCTCGGGTCATTGATCTCTCCTTGGTAGACTTGCAGCAATACCGTATTGCGCCATAGATTAATCAATCAACGAAAAAAAAGACAGATGCCTGTAGACACGGATACAGAAACGGTGCCACTCTCATGATGACAGAAGCTGAAGTATACGAGTTTGACCTGAATGGCCTTATAGTCTATCGCAATATGATTCCGCCAGAGGACGTGGCGCGCATGAACGAGTTAATCGATGCCGATCAGGGCGGGGAATTTCCTCAGAGTTTCTCTTTTCTCCACTTAGACCCCCTCTTTATGAACCTCATGGCTCATCCCAAAACGCTGGACGTCATGCGCACCATGATAGGGGACTGGATGAGACTAGACCACACGTATGGCCTGCAGATGACCAACGAATCAGAAGTCAGGGAGAATCTGCACGGCGGCCTGCGCGCCGACCAAGGCGAGCACCAATACCAGTGGGCCTACAATCGCATGTGGAACGGCCTCATAGTCGTTATGTATGCTCTTGAAGACGTCGAGCCCGGTGACGGTGGGTTTGTCGGCGTGCTCGGCAGCCACAAGGCCAGCATAAACAGCTACAAGCCCCCTCTCGACTCCCCGCTAGTAAACAATCCGGCACTCAAAGCCGGCGACATGCTCATTTTCACCGAGGCCTTAGTGCACGGCACCGTGCGCTGGAAAAGCACCCAGCGCCGCCGCTCTCTACTCTATAAGTACTCGCCAGGCTATTCAACCTGGGCCAAAACCGAAAATCTCGAGACCTATATGGACATGGCACAAAACGACCTCCAGCGCGACCTGCTCCGCCCTCCCTACGTCGGCACGCGCACGCCGCTCGACTTTCCCGAAGTATAGAAAAGGACCTCTTACCCACCCATGACGGATAAAATAGCACGGGGCATTTGGCCGGCTTTGGCAACCCCCTTTACCGACGATGGTTCCGCCCTAGCGCCCGAACGGGTTGCTCCCCTAGTCAGCCACCTGCTCGACCAAGGAGCAAACGGTTTTTTTGTCACGGGCGGTACGGGAGAAGGAGCGGCTATGCGAGTAGACGAGCGCAAGGCCATGACCGATGCGACCATTGCGGCGGTTTCAGCAGCCGTCCCCCTCATTTTTCAAGTGGGTGCCACTAACACAGAAAATGCCGTCGTACTGGCTCGCTATGCGGCCGCAGCAGGAGCCGATGCGATCGCCTCGGTCGCTCCTATAGATCACCCCAACGACCTGCAGGCCGCTGTGCAGCACTATGCTGCCATTGGCTCCGCCACGGACAAACCGTTTTACGTCTACTGGATTGCGCAAACAGCGGACGCTACCATCAACGCAGAGCAGTATCTCGAATCCATGGAGGCCGTGCCCAACTTCAGCGGGCTCAAGTTCACCGATTCAAACTTCTACTTTTTTCAGCGCCTGGTAGACTTAGCCGGCGAGCGCCTCAACATCATCTCCGGTCCAGATGAAATTTGTTTGGGCGGCATGGTCGCCGGAGCCGATGCGGCGATCGGTTCGACTTACAACATCATGCCAAACATATTTCTACGCATGCGCCGCCACTTTGAAGCGAGTGAGATTCGCCCCGCCATGAAACTACAGGCGCAGGCCAATCGCGTAATTTCTACTATGATGCGCTACGGCGTGCTCGGAGCACTTAAGGCCGAATTGGGGATGCGCGGCCTGCCCGTCGGACCCCCTCGAACACCCAACACCCCGCTTAACGCGGAACAGCAGACAGCCTTACGCCGCGATTTCGATAATCTTGATTTTTTGGTCGAATAGTTCTTGGCCGCACTTCTATATCGCTCACTCTGTCTCGGCATAATCGAGCCTATATGACCGACCTAGTCGACGCAGAGATTGCGCATTATCCGGGTTTTTTACGCGATGGGGAGCGGCAGTCTATATTCGCCCAACTGCGCGATACGACGCCGTGGGAACAGCACGTAGTACGGATCTTTGGAAAATCTCATCCGGCTCCGCGTCTTTCCGCTTGGTACGGCGATCCGGGCGCGACCTATACCTACTCCGGACTCCAGCTCTCACCCCAGCCTTGGACTCCGCGGCTCGACCAACTGCGACAACGCGTTAGCACCCTCACCTCTAAACCGTTCAACAGTGCTCTGCTCAATTACTATCGAGATGGAGCCGACGGCATGGGATGGCACAGCGACGACGAACCCGAGCTGGGCCGTGACCCCTGTATTGCCTCGCTCAGCTTAGGCTCGGAGCGTCGTTTTTTACTGCGGCACAAAACGCAGAGTAATCTGCCAACCTCCCAGTATTTGCTAGGTGACGGTGATTTGCTTATCATGCAGGGCAAGACGCAGCACTATTGGAAGCATCAAATCCCCAAGACGCGTCGGCCCGTTGGCCCACGGATTAACATCACATTTCGCTATGTGCATGTAACCCGTAATCAAGAAGCACAATCTCACGCACGCACACAGTAAAGAGAATCTGTTTATCCTCACCGCAATCCAAATCTTTTCTGCAATTTA